>NZ_PAZX01000007.1:0-494364 GCF_002716225.1 Croceibacter sp.
ACACGTACAAATCCCTTAGGCACGGCATGTTTATACTCAAACCAAAAATCGAATAAATCTCCTAATAGGAAAATAGCTTCGGCATCTTTCTTAACCTCATCTAACCACGCAACAAATTTTAACTCTCTAGGTTTAGAAAGCTCATCTGTAGGCGCACCCAAATGGTTATCGCTAGAAAAATAGATGTATTTATCTTTAGGAAGCTTCATTCTTACATATTATCGCTTGCATACCACTCTGCAAAACTCGTTTCGGTTTCCTGAAGCTTTAGGGAATGTAGAGAAATATGCTCTGGTAATCTGGTTTTAATTTTTTCAGCAAAATCTGTTACCATCATTTCACTAGTAGGTTGATAATCTACTAAAAGTACATTGTGTCCTCTGTTGCTAAGTTCTTTTGCAAGATCCACGTGTGGTGTATTTTTGTTAAATACAGTAGCGTGATCATAAACATCTACAATTTCTTCTTTTACAATCTTTTTAAGGTCTCCAAAATCTATCACCATACCAAATTTTACGTGTGAGGTATCGCTTATAGGTGTTCCGATAACTGTAACGCTTAACTTATAGCTATGGCCATGCACATTTTTGCATTTACCATCGTAACCATAAAGTGCGTGACCGGTTTCAAAAGAGAATTGTTTTGTTATTCTTATGTGACTCATGACATTATTATAGGCTTCAAAGATACATATTTTAGAGCTCGTCATTTTTTTCAAATCATATGAAATCAAAATTTATATTTGCGCAAATTTTAAAGCGTGAGCACAACACAACTTTTTGAAGATATTACGTTTACAGAAAACGAAAGTTACGAGCGTATTATAAGTGACCTCATCACTAAAAAATACAGCATAGTAGATGATTTCTTTACTCCTGAAGAGGTTTCGACCTTAAGAGAATCTTTATTAATAAAGTATGAAGAAGATTCTTTTAAAAAATCTGCTATTGGCAATTATACCAATCAAGAAATAGACAAAACCATTAGAGGTGATTTTATTTTATGGATCGATGAGAAAAAGGAAGAGCCAACAGAGCAGTTGTTTTTTGCTAAAGTGGATAGCTTGGTATCTTATTTAAACAAAACTTGCTTCTTAGGAATACTAACAAAGGAGTTTCATTACGCTGTTTACCCTACTGGAACATTTTATAAAAGGCATTTAGATACTTTTCAAAATGATGATAGGAGAAAACTTTCTATGGTGTTTTATTTAAATGAAGATGGTTGGTTGCCAGAATTTGGTGGAGAACTCACACTGTATTTAGATGGAGGCGACAAAACTATATTACCGTTACCAGGACGCGTGGTTATTTTTGAAAGCCAAGTCATAGAACATGAGGTAAAACGTGTCATGGCTAATGAACGTTTGAGCATAACAGGTTGGCTTAAAACAAGATAAAAGCTTATCTGTTTTTTATTTTTTTATAAATAAATACGCCTACTAAAACTAGTCCTAATATTAAAAATAAACCTGCGCCACTTAAGAACTGTAAAATTTCCATTGTTTCTTTTTTTAGCAAATATACATGATAAAGCTGTGATTATTGAACTGCTGCTTTTGGTGCATATTGTTTTCTAAAGGCTATTATTAAGGCTCCAGCTCTAAACAACATCCACACTACAAAAGCTACCCAAATACTGTAGAGCTTATAGTCAAAATAATCTAATATAAATAAGGTTGGCACAAACCCTACAAAGGTAGAAATGAGTAAGACATTTCTTAGATATTTCATTTTACCTAATCCCTTAAAAATTCCATCGAAAATAAATGCGACGGCATTTAAAGGCTGCATAAGTGCTACTATCCAAAAAACTTCTTTGTAACGTTGTATAACCATAGGTTCTTTACTAAACAACAAACCTAGTGGTGTGTATAAAAGAAAGCCTATAACCACTAAAAATAGACCTACGGCCATACCATATGAAGAAACTTTTTTAGCTAGTTTTAGTAAGCCTTCATAATCTTTTGCACCAAGTAACCTTCCAGATAATATATTTCCCGCTGCCGCGTAACCATCAATAAAAAAAGCAGAGAAGAGCCAGATGTTTATGAGAATTGTTTGAGCTGCAATATAGTTTTTACCATAATCTGTAGCAAAAGCATTGGCTAAATATAAGGCAACGTTTAGCGCAATAGTTCTTACAAATAAGTTTAAAGCCATTCCTATTAGAGTATACAACTCTTTATGAATAGGGAATTTTAATCTAAGACTAATATTTGTTTTCTTTAGTAAAAGAAGTAATGCTAAAATGGCCATTACCGCTTGAGCTATAAGACTCGCATAAGCAGCTCCTTTTAAACCAAATTCTGCTATATAGCCATCAATACCATACACTAATATAAAATCTAAGCCTATGTTTAATACTGCTCCTATAATAGCAACTACCATTGGCCAGAAGGTGTTTTGTAATCCTCTAAAAATGCCAAACACAGCAAACGTAAAAAGTGTTAGGGGAAATCCCCAAACACGTATCTCATAATAGTCTACACAATACTTTAAAATAAGACCGTCTGCATTATAAAGACTAAATATATCTTGGATAAAGAAAACTGTGCTCCCTAATATAACAATGCTTAATAAGACATTAAAATATATAGCTTGTGCTGGTAACGTTGAAACCTCATCAAGTTTATTAGCGCCATAATATTGGGATATAATGGCTTGCAGAGCACTTCGTGTTTGCCCTAAAATCCATATTAAAGCGGATAAAAAAGAACCTACAATCCCAACTGCAGCTAAGGCTTCTGTAGCGTTAACATCAATATTTCCTACTACTGCCGCATCTGTTGCAGAAAGAATTGGTTCTGCAATACCTGTTAGCAATGCTGGTATTGCCAACTTGTTTATGTGCTTAAAAGAAATATTGAGTTTAGACATGGTTAAAAACTCTTACCAAATTTATTATCTATCAAATTTGGCAACTGTTGCGTACTGTAAATTTAGCATATCCATTTGTGTAAACAATAATGGAATGTTAAACAGCAATGGTCTTATAGATTTTGTTTTGTTTATACCTTCATGTGTGGTGATTGTATAACCAGCATCTTTATACATGGTTTTAATGCTCTTATTAGTAAAGAACCTTAAATGTGTTTTATCCATAATACCATGACCTTCGTACTGCCAATCTTTTTTTACAAGTAGTTTTATAAAAGCATTGTAATACCTCATATTGGGAATTGAGCTTATAACAACACCATTTGGTGCTAACTTGTGTTTTATTTGGTCTAAAACATCATAAGGATCTACAAGATGCTCAAGAACATCATTAAAATATATTACATCAAAGAAATTGTCTGGTAAATCTTTTATAAAAGATTCACAAGGTCCTGAAAATACGTTGTCTAAAACCTGTTCTGCTTGTTTAGCTTCTTCATCCATGTATTCAATACCCCAAACTTCAGCAGAATTTTTAGTTTTTATTGTTGCTGCAAAAGCACCGTTACCACAACCAACGTCTAATACTTTTTTAGCATTAGCTGGAAGATAGACCAGCATTTCTTGTCTCACATTATTATAATAGCCGTCTGGTTTATTGTTGTAATCCATATTTGTTTTTAGAGATGTTATTTTGAAGGGCACGAATTTAGACAAAAAAAGAGCATTACCACTAAAAGTATAGGAATGTACAAGTGAAAGGCAATAACTAAAGATGTTTTTTAGAAAATGTGTTACTTTGTACTAAATCCTAACAATGGTCTCTAATCTTAAATGTTCACTTATAACACCAACCTATAATTGGCCTGAAGCCTTAGAGCTTCTGTTGTTAAGTATTAAAAATCAAACACATTTACCTAATGAAGTAATCATAGGAGATGATGGCTCTACTCAAGACACCAAAAATCTTATAGAACGCATGCAGGCAGATTTTCCTGTGCCATTACACCATATTTGGCATGAGGATCTTAAAAACAGAAAGCCTGCAATTATGAACAAAGCTATTGCTAGCGCTAAATATGATTATATTATAGAAATAGATGGCGATATTATTATGCATAAAGATTTTGTGAAAGACCACTTATCTCTAGCTGAAAAAGGTCAGTTTTTATATGGCAGTAGAGTTAATATACAAGAAGACTATTTGCAGACTCTTTTCAAAGAGAAAAAAATAACATTTAATTATTTTTCGAAAGGCATAAAAAAAAGAGGCAGAACTTTAAGAATTCCTTTTTTAGCAAATTCTTATAAAAAAGAAGACTCGCGTTCTTCTAAATTAAGAGGTTGTAACATGTCTTTTTGGAGAGATGATTTTATTAAGGTTAATGGGTTTAATGAAGGTTTAACCGGTTGGGGAATAGATGATAGTGAAATGATACAACGCCTTATTAATATAGGTGTAAAAGGCAAGCGTCTTAAGTTTAAAGGTATTGTGTATCATATTTATCATAAGGAACAAGACAAAAGCCATATTGAGATTAATGAAATTATAGAACGCGAAACCACAGAAAAAAACCTAACCTATATTGAAAAAGGTGTAGACCAGTATCTTAAAAACGAATAAATGGTCGATATATCTATCATCATCATAAACTACAATTCTGAAGATTATACGGTTAACTGTATAAAATCATTGTTTGAGCATACCTCAACTACTTTAAAATGCCAATACATAATTGTAGATAACGGCTCTACTAAAAAAAGTTACCTACACGTTAAAAATTATATTGACTCTATTGCTAAAGAGCACCCTATAACATTAGTAAGAAGTAACATAAATACAGGTTTTGGTGGCGGAAATATGCTAGGTGTACAACACGCTAAAGGGCAATATTTAGCATTTGTAAATAATGATACTGTCTTAGAGAGTGATTGTCTAGTTGTGTTAAAGAAATTTATGGACATGCGTCCAGATGTTGGTGTTTGTGGTCCACAAGCTTTTACAGATGACAAAAAAATATTGCCTACTATAGATCATTTTGCATCTCCAGTAAGAGAAATATTTGGAAGAAGTTTCTTGGAAACCATACAGCCTAAAAAGTTCCCTAAACGAAAGCGTTTGTACAGCACTCCGCAACAAGGACAGTTTATAGCTGGAAGTTTTATGTTTTTTAGGGCGTCAGACTTTAATACAATTGGTGGTTTCGACACTAATATTTTCCTTTATTATGAAGAAACAGACACTTGTAGAAGACTAGCTAAATTAAATAAAAGCGCATACTTAGTTCCGGAAGCTTCTTTTATACATTATCACGGTGCAAGCACCGAAAAATCTGTGGCCATTAAAACCGAATTAAAGATTTCCCTATTATATGTGGTAAGAAAGCATCAAGGCTTAATTCCTTTTTATATTCTACTTACGTTTCTTCAAGTAAGGTACTTTATAAGTAGCCTTGTAAAACCTAAATATTGGAGTTTATTTTATACGTTGTTTTTACAAGCACCATTAACAAGGTCTCTTAAGCACAAACAACAAATTACACCTATCTATTAAACCTATGAATATTTTAATAGAATGCAGGTACGCAATTATCCCAACCAAAACTTATGGTGGCATAGAGCGTGTTATTTGGTGTTTAGGAAAAGAGTTGAGTAATTTAGGGCACCAAGTCTATTTCTTGGTTGATAAAACGTCTGCCTGTAACTTTGCTACAGTAATACCTTATGATGCATCTAAATCCATAGAAAGTCATATCCCAGAATTCATAGATGTTATTCACTTTAATAGAACACCAACATTTAAAGTTAAGAAACCCTATGTGGTCACTATACACACAAATCCTCCAGAAAGTGAGAATCTAAGTAAAAACACCATTTTTATATCTAAAAACCATGCGAAACGTTATGGCTCTGAAGCATTTGTATACAATGGGATAGACTGGAGTGACTATCCTAAGCCTAACTTAGAGAGTACTAGAAACGGATTTCATTTCTTAGGCAAAGCAGCTTGGAAGTTAAAAAATGTCTTTGGTGCTGCAAAGATTGCACTAGCAGCTAATGAAAAATTACATGTGCTTGGCGGAAAACGATTTACATTTAGAAACTTTAAAAGAGGTTTGGTATATATGTTAAGCCCTAAAGTGATATTTCACGGCATGGTTAATAACCAAAAGAAAATTGAAGTTGCAGAACGCTCTAAAGCCCTAGTTTTTCCTGTTATATGGAATGAACCTTTTGGCTTGGCAATTATTGAAAGCCTTTATGCTGGCTGTGCTGTGTTTGGTACTAAAGTAGGTGCATTAGAGGAATTAATCTCACCAGAAGTAGGTGTAACAAGCAACTCATATGAAGATTTAATTGCTGCTGCAAAATCCTTTAATTACAATCCTAAAGCTTGTCATGACTATGCTGTAAAAAACTTTAATGCCAAGGTAATGGCTCTTGGTTATATCGCTTATTACAATACAGTTTTAGCTGGAGACACTGTTAATCCTGAGCCACCAAAATTTGTTTCAGAATATAATACTGTTCCAAAAATTGTATAAAGACAAGTTTAAAACACTTAAAAAATACTCGTACTTTTACTTATATTTCTTTCAATAAAACATAATTATGAAAAACATACTCGTACCTATTGGCTCTTCAAAAAATGCAATTAGTAATTTACAATATGCTATAGATTTGGCGTCATTTATAGGTGATGTAAATGTGTATGTTATTTCTGTTTTTAAAGAATTTTCTAAAGCTGGAACAGGAACAAGGCTTAATAGGGTTATAGAAGACGACACCAAGAATAATCTTGAAGATGTTATAAATGCTGTGGACAAAAAAGACATTTCTGTTGTAGCGCATCCTTTAAAGGGCAATGTCGTTGAAGGTGTAGAGCGTTTTAACAAGCATATTCCTGTAGATTTAATGGTTATTGGCCCAAGAAGTAATTCTGTTAAAGAAGAAGTTTATTTAGGAAACACTTCTGGTAAACTTGTAAAACAAACCAACATACCAATTTTAGTAGTACCAGAAGGTTACACGTTTAAAAATGTAGACAGTATCTTAATGGCCTTTAAAAGCGGTACAATTAGTAAGAAAAAGGTCTTAAACCCATTAATGGAGCTTATTGAAGGTTTTGATGCTGAATTAAACTTATTACGAGTAATTACACCAGACGCTACAGAGGAAGATGCGAAGATTAATGACCGTCTTACAAAAATTAAGAACAGTATAGTTGAGACAGAAAATGCCACTACATTTCAAGGAGTACTAGAACACTTTCAAAGTCATAATCCAGATATGCTTTGTGTAGTGAGACGTAAACGCGGATTTTTCAAAAAGCTTTGGGAAAAGAACATTATCCTTAAAAAAGAGTTTTACTGCAATATCCCATTGTTAGTATTAAGCGGAAAATAAAATTTCAACATTTTTGGGGGATTAGCTCAGTTGGCTAGAGCGCTACGCTGGCAGCGTAGAGGCCATCGGTTCGAATCCGATATTCTCCACAAAAAAAAGCCGAAACTAATAATTTCGGCTTTTTTTGTATTCTTAAAGTAACTAACTATTTGTTATCTACTTTTTTTGTGTCTTCATCGTCGTCTTTGCTGGCATCTTTAAATTCTTTAATACCACTTCCTAAACCACGCATTAATTCTGGAATTTTACGACCTCCAAATAATAAAAGTACAACCACTACGATTAGTATAATCTGTGGTGCTCCAATTGCTAAAGATATAGATGCTAAAATCATTGTCATTATATTTATAGACTGCAAATTTACTAAGAAATTTGTTATCTCTTCTATTAATAGAATATAATTCAATAACCAAACGTTTTCTTAGTGGTAATATCGAAAATAGTATCTTTGTGAACCAGCAAAACGC
Source organism: Croceibacter sp. (assembly GCF_002716225.1). Classification (NCBI taxonomy): domain Bacteria; kingdom Pseudomonadati; phylum Bacteroidota; class Flavobacteriia; order Flavobacteriales; family Flavobacteriaceae; genus Croceibacter; species Croceibacter sp. The sequence goes on from NZ_PAZX01000007.1 coordinate 7,754, forward strand.
TATGGCCAAGAAAGAAAAAAAACAACTTAAGAAAAGACTGCTTCATAAATACCGAATGGTTATTTTAAATGAAGACACTTTTGAAGAGCGCGTCTCTTTAAAGTTAACGCGTTTAAACGTGTTTATATTAGTTACACTAACATCTTTATTGCTTATTGCAGGTACAACAGTACTTATTGCTTTTACTCCTTTAAAAGAATATATTCCTGGTTATTCTTCTACAAGTTTAAAGCTAAAAGCTACAGAGCTTACTTATAAAACAGACTCGCTAGAAACAGCACTTGCCATTAATAATCAATATTACGAAAGCATTAAAAAGGTGCTTAGTGGCGATGTTAAGTCTACAGATATTGATAAAGATTCAATTTTAGAAGCAGCAAGAATAAGTATAGACTCTATTAACCTATCACCTTCTGAAGAAGATTTAAAGCTAAGAGAAAAGGTAGCTTTAGAAGACAAGTATAATGTCTTTGAAGAAACAAACCCTTCAAATTTAAATGTTACACTGTTTCCTCCAGTAAACGGTAGCATTTCCGAAGGTTATAATTTTAAAGAAAAACATTACGCTGTAGATGTTGTTGTTGCTAAAGATGCACCAATTAAAGCTGCAGCAGACGGTACCGTGATATTTGCAGAATGGACAGCAGAAACCGGCTATGTTATTATAATTGAACACGGCAATAGTTTAATAACCGTATACAAACACAACTCTGCATTACAAAAAGAACAAGGCTCTTTAGTAAGTACTGGCGAAGTTATAGCCACAGCAGGATCTACTGGAGAGTACACTACAGGACCACATTTACATTTTGAGATTTGGAGTAATGGATACCCATTAAATCCTTCAGATCTTATAGATTTCGAATAACCTATGTCATTAAAATCTTTTGCAGCAAAAGTCTTTGCTCATTATCACAGGAGAAAAATAGATCGTTGGGCAGCTAATCCTATTAAAACACAAGAGCGTGTTTTAAGGGAATTAATTAATGGTGCCAAAGACACCAAATTTGGTAAGGATCATAATTTTGTAATTATTAAAGACCATACAGATTTTGCTAAATATGTACCCGTAAGAGATTATGAAGATCTTAAGCCTTATGTAGAAGAAGCTGTAGCTGGAAAAGAGGATATCTTATGGAAAGGTAAACCTCTTTATTTTGCAAAAACCTCTGGTACCACAAGTGGATCAAAATATATTCCTTTAACCAAGGAGTCTATGCCTGGTCATATAAACGCTGCAAGAAATGCCATACTTTGTTATATAGCTGAAACAAACAATGCAGATTTTGTCGATGGAAAAATGATTTTTCTGCAAGGAAGTCCCGAGCTAAATGAGCAAAACGGTATTAAGTTGGGACGCCTATCTGGTATTGTAGCCCATTTTGTACCAAACTACCTTCAAAAAAACAGAATGCCAAGTTGGGAAACCAACTGTATAGAAGATTGGGAAACAAAGGTAGATGCTGTTGTAGAGGAAACCATTAATGAAGACATGACTGTTATTAGTGGTATTCCGCCTTGGGTGCAAATGTATTTTGAACGTTTAAAGGAAAAAAGCGGTAAGGATATAAAAGACCTTTTTAAAAACTTTAATCTTTTTATTTATGGCGGCGTTAACTATGAGCCATATAAACCCATTTTTGAAAAGTTAATTGGGAAGAAAGTAGATAGTATTGAACTTTATCCAGCATCTGAAGGCTTTTTTGCATTTCAGGACAAACAAGATGATAATGGCATGTTGCTTCAGCTAGATTCTGGCATATTCTATGAATTTATTGAAGCAGATAAATTTTTCGACAAAAACCCTAAACGCCTTACATTAAAAGACATTAAGTTAAATGTAAACTATGTTATGCTAATCTCTAGCAATGCAGGATTATGGGCTTATAATGTTGGAGATACTGTTCAGTTTACTTCACTTAAACCATTTAAAGTAATAGTCTCCGGACGCATAAAACATTTTATTTCTGCGTTTGGCGAACATGTGATTGCCAAAGAGGTTGAGGAAGCAATGAAAGACGCTTGTAGTTCTTACCAAGTCTCTATAAGTGAGTTTACTGTAGCACCTCAAATAGAACCAAAACAAGGACTACCCTATCACGAATGGTTTGTAGAGTTTGAAACAGAGCCAAAAGATATAGCTGCATTTTCAAGCAGAATAGACCAGGCTTTACAACAGCAAAATTCTTATTACAAAGATTTAATAGATGGAAAAATTCTTAAACCACTAGAGGTTTTTAAAGTAAAAAAGAATGGCTTTAAGGAATATATGAAAACTCAGGGCAAACTAGGCGGTCAAAACAAACTGCCAAGACTGTCTAACGACCGTAAAATAGCAAATAGCCTTTACGAATTGCAATCTTAAAAAAACTATCTTAGCATTATATAATGAGTAAGGAAACACAAAATAACAGAAGCAGAGCACAAGAAAGTACAAATGCTATAGAGCGAATGTATATAACGATGAGACATTTGTTTAATCGTGGATTTTATAAGCCTATGGGCGTTTCTGGAGAAACACTAAGAGAATCTCTACTAACATTACGACCAGAAATATATGGTACAATAGCAGAAGAAAAAGTGGAGCTCCAAGGTTTGCTTTATGTTATAGACAGGCTTCCTTTTGGTATTGAAGAATGTAGTTTTATAAACTTAACGAGTGATGAGGGTTACGGTGACTCTCACTTTAAGCCTATTATTCCTCCTAAAAGAAGACGTAACTGCTATCGTATAGATGATGAGCAGATGAATATTGAAATTACTAGAGGTCGCTCAGAAATTTACGATATCCTAACGCATCTTACTTTTTTATTTATGGAGTCTCATAAAATTATGCGTCGTGTTATAATAAATGAGAATGGTGATGTAACTAGAGATTGGAAAAAATTAGAAAAGGCTGTCCTTCAAAAAGAAGATCTTTCACAAGCAGAACGCGAGATAGCATTAACTCACACTGCTAATATTATAGGTAGGACATTTAAGGAGGTTTCAACAGTATATCCACAGTTTAACACTTCAGACTCTAACGACCGTTTTTTACATGTTATTTATTGGTTAGGAAAACTGGCTATTGAAGAGGTTATACACAATAACAAACGCCTAGTAACCTTTACACCAGTACTAAGAGAGCGTTTAGGACACCATATTCATGGAGAAATTTGGGCTACAAAAATAAAGGAAACGCTTTTAGAGCTAGGTTTACTTGAAAGACCACTACATATTATTAGCGCCAATATGCATAGTGTTATGAATACACTATACGCACCCACATCTTTAACTACAGAGCTTAAAAAAAAGAACATAGATGCTATTTATGAAGACTTAAGTAACTCTGCAAGTGGCAAGTTGCGTACTAAAGTTATGAAAACAGCGTTAGCAAATGGCATGACTTATTTAGAGGATAAAAGTGGTGCCAATATAAATGTTCAAATTTTTGATATTGCTAAATTAGATAAAAGTCTTGAGGCTAAAACAGCACCTGTAATTATGGTTATGGATTATGCCTTTGGTGAGCAAGCCTATGAGACTATGGATGAGCTTTTAAAACCCTACACTACAGAAAGTGGCACAACACTTATGAATGTGAAAAGTGTTTCAATAATGGGTAAAGCTGGGATTTTGCAAGGTGGCAAAGGAGACATTATGATTCCTAATGCACACTTGTTTGAAGGAACAGCAGATAATTATCCATTTGTAAACGAATTAAAAGTAGAAGATTTAGAAAATCAAGGCTTAGATGTATATGATGGTAGTATGATTACCGTTATGGGTACTTCATTGCAGAACAAGGATATTTTACGTTTCTTTCACCATTCTACCTGGAATGTTATAGGACTAGAAATGGAAGGTGCGCACTATCAAAAAGCAATACAAGCAGCATCAAGAATAAGAGGTAGCATTAAAGACGATGTAAAAGTAAGATACGCTTATTACGCAAGTGACAATCCTTTAGAAACAGGAAGCACGCTTGCTTCTGGAGGTTTAGGAACCACTGGTGTTAAACCAACATACCTGATAACTAAAAAAATATTAGAACAAATACTTAATTAAAGCACTATGAGTGAAGAGACTACTCAAAAAAAAGATAGCCAAGAAGAAATAAATATTATTGAGCTTTTTAAAGTTATCGGAAACGGATTTGGCAACCTTTTTAGATGGATAGGACGGTTAATTCATAACGTTTTTGTTCTATTTATTCTTATTCTAAGCTTTTTAAAAAAATATTTGATTTTTATAATTATTGCAGCCATCCTTGGATTTGTTGCAGAGCGTATTGCATCAAAGTATAAGTCTGAGGTTTATGAAGCTACTGCAGTTGTACAAACTAATTATGAAATCGAATTTCAATTAAGAGCAAGAATACAAGAATTTAATGAGCTAATAATCAATCAAGACTCCATTAAATTAGGCCGACTTTTAGAAATAGAACCATCTAAAGCTGCTAAATTAATTTCTTTTGAAATAGAGCCAATATATAGTATTAATAAATTAAGATTTGATTATTACGATTATATCTATGAGCAAGATTCTACTCTTCAAAAAAACTTCAGCTTCAATATGTATGAAGAAGAAATGCGATTTGAAGATTATGATAATTTTGAAATAAAAGCGCACTCTTCGGAAAACGAAAGTTTTAGCTTATTAAATAGTAAGCTTTGGGATTTTTCAGACTCACCTAACATAACAGATCGTAGAGATAGAGAGATGGATGTTCTTTTAAATAAAAAGAAACTATTAGAAAATTCTTTAAAGAGTATTGATTCAACTAGATCTGTATTAAGGCAAGTCTTAATTACAGAAGCAAATAAACCGCAAAATGGCGCCGGCACCAATATAGACCTAGGAGCTAAAGAAGCTTATAAAGAAACTCCTGAATTGTATTCATATGAAAAGGATTTAAGCTTAGAATTGGTGAGTACAATTCAAGATATTAATAAATCTAAAAATTTTGTAAATGTCATTAAGCGATTTCCGGAGTATGGTAGTCCATTTAGGATAATTAAAAGTTATTACCTCAGCATAGCTTTTATCCTATTAGCCATTCTTATAATATTAGGTATAAAATTATTTAAATATTTAGGAAGTGTAGAACAGAATGAAACTTGGAAATTCAAAAAGCTTTAATAGATAGTTATTTGAACAAGATGTTAATTTAAAATTTGAAATTTTGAGCCAAAAAATTGCTTTAATAACTGGAGTTACCGGACAAGATGGTGCCTATTTAAGTGAATTTCTTTTAAAAAAAGGTTATATAGTACACGGCATAAAACGAAGATCTTCATTATTTAATACAGATAGAATAGATCACTTATATCAAGATCCACACGTAGAAAATCAAAATTTCTTTTTACACTATGGTGATTTAACAGACAGCACAAATCTCATTAGGATTATACAAGAAGTAAAGCCGGATGAAATATACAATTTGGCGGCTATGAGCCATGTGCAGGTGTCTTTTGAGATGCCAGAATATACAGCTAATACAGACGGTTTAGGTGCGTTACGTCTCTTAGAAGCTATACGCATATTAGGAATGGAAAATAACGTTAAACTTTATCAAGCCTCAACATCTGAGCTTTATGGTAAAGTTCAAGAAGTTCCTCAATCCGAAAACACTCCTTTTTATCCTAGAAGTCCTTATGCTGTTGCAAAACTCTATGCATATTGGGCAACAGTAAATTATCGTGAAGCTTATAACATGTTTGCTTGTAATGGTATTTTATTTAATCACGAATCCCCTATAAGAGGCGAAACATTTGTTACAAGAAAAATAACTAGAGCTGCGTCTAAAATTGCACTTGGATTACAAGATAAAATGTATTTAGGAAATTTAGATGCTAAAAGAGATTGGGGGCACGCTAAGGATTATGTAAAAATGATGTGGATGATTTTACAAGCTGAAGAGCCCGAAGATTGGGTGATTGCTACTGGTAAAACTACATCTGTTCGTGATTTTGTTACAATGGCTTTTGATTATCTTGGAGTTACATTAAAGTTTGAAGGAAAAGGCATTAATGAAAAAGGTATTGTAACAGCTGTTTCAAAATCAGAATACAACATTTCTTTAGGACAAGAAGTAATTGGAATAGATGAAAAATATTTTAGGCCAACTGAAGTTGAGCTACTTATAGGCGATGCTTCTAAAGCATTTAAAAAACTAGGTTGGAAACCCGATCATAAATTAGAAGACCTTGTGTATGATATGATGAAAAGTGACCTAAACCTTATGAAAAAGGAAAGCTATCTTAAGAAAGGCGGTTATACAATTATGAATTATTTTGAATAAATATGTTGAAAGATGCTTTAATATTTGTTGCAGGACATAGAGGTTTAGTTGGCTCAGCTATTGTTAACGAGCTTAAGTCTAAAGGCTATCATAATATTATAACCAGAACACATAAAGAGTTAGACCTTACCAATCAAGTTGAAACAGAACATTTTTTTTCAGAGCATAAACCCGATTATGTTTTTTTAGCAGCAGCTAAAGTTGGTGGTATAGTAGCTAACAATACGTATAGAGGATCATTTATTTATGAAAACTTAATGATTCAAAATAATGTTATTCACCATAGTTATTTAAATAACGTTAAGAAGCTTCTATTTTTAGGAAGTACTTGCATTTACCCAAAAGAAAGCCAACAACCTATTAAAGAAAATTATCTTTTAAACTCACCTTTAGAGTACACAAATGAACCATATGCTATAGCTAAGATTGCAGGAATTAAGCTTTGTGAGAGTTATAATATTCAATATAATACAAACTATATATCTGTAATGCCTACAAATCTTTATGGGTATAACGATAATTTTGATTTAGAAAAATCTCACGTACTACCAGCATTACTTAGAAAAATACATTTAGGTAAAGCCTTAGAATTAGATGATTGGGAAATTATTAAAGAAGATTTAAATAAATTGCCTATTGGTGCTATTTCTGGCAAATCACCAAAGGAGGACATTCTTAAAGTATTAACCAGCTTTGGAATTACAAAAAAAGATAATGTTGTCTCTGTTGAAATTTGGGGAAGTGGTACACCTAGGAGAGAGTTTTTATGGAGTGAGGATATGGCTAAAGCTTGTGTCTTTATTATGCAGCAAGTTAATTTTAATGATTTAATAAAAGACAAAGGCTCTTTTATTAGAAATACCCACATTAATATTGGTACAGGAAAAGACATTTCTATTAAAGAATTAGCGTTTAGCATAAAAAAGCATTTAGGATTTAGAGGAGAATTTACCTTTAATACATCAAAACCAGACGGAACATTAAAAAAATTAACAGATGTTTCTAAACTTAATAAATTAGGTTGGTCTCACGACATTGAAACAGAAGAGGGTATTCAAAAATTATACAATTGGTATAAAGCTTCAAAGTAATTTAACTAATTGTATATGTTTAAAAACTACCTAAAAGCCAAGGAGAATAGAACAATAGCTTCTAATTACGTTTCGCTTTTAGTGCTTCAAGCCGCTAATTATATTTTACCGCTTCTTGTTTTACCTTATTTGGTAAGGGTACTAGGTACAGATAAGTTTGGTTTAATAATGTTAGCACAATCTTTAACTATCTTCTTTAATGTGTTTGTAGATTATGGTTTTAATTTAAGTGGTACTAGAGAAGTATCTTTAGCAAGAGATGACAAGAAAAAGCTTTCGGAGATCTTCTCTGCTATTTTCGTTATAAAGGCTTTCCTTTTATTAATTGCCTTTTCAATCTTTTATTTTATAATTAGTGTATTTACAAGGTTTAGCGTAGATATTAGTGTTTACCTTTATAGCTTTGGTTTAGTTATAGGGCAAGCTTTGTTTCCTGTTTGGTTTTTTCAGGGAATCGAAAAAATGAAATTTGTAACGCTAATAAATATTTTAGCTAAATCAATTTTTACTGCACTTGTTTTTATTCTAATTACAAAAGAACAGGATTATATTTATGTCCCTATATATAATTCTTTAGGCTTTATAATTGCTGGGTTACTTGGTGTGGGTTTATGTTTTAAGTACGTACATATTACGCGTCCAAAAATTGACTTAATTAAACAATTGCTATCAGATAGTACAAGTTTATTTGTATCTAACTTTGCAATAAGCCTTTATACAAGTAGTAATGTATTTATTCTTGGTATGTTTACTTCAAATACAACTGCTGGGATTTACTCTAGTATTGAAAAATTAATTTTAGCTATTAAAAATGTATATACGCCTCTTTATCAAGCATTTTATCCTTGGCTTTCTAAGCAAGGTGATTTAAAGAAAATCAATACTATTAAAAAGTTATTGCCTTATATACTTTTAGTAAGTACTATCATTTCGATCATTATTATAGTACTCGGTAAAACATTATTAGATATAATTTATGACGACAATTTAATTTCTAATTATGCAATTGTTTTTAAAGCATTAAGTTTAATCTCTATATTTTCAGGTTTAAACATGCTTTTTAACGCATTGTTTTTGCCTGCAATAAAGAAGTACAAGACACGAATGAATATTATGATTTGTGCTGGCCTGTTTAATTTAACCGTAAGTCTTGTCCTTGTAAACTATTATGGTATTTATGGGACAACAATTAGTGTTGTATTGACTGAATTTTTATTATTAATTCTCGGATATATTTATTTTAAAAAATATGCTACAGTTTCATGAGTAAACTTATTATCATACAAACTGTCATTCCAGATTATAGGGTAAAATTCTTTACCTACTTAAAAATAAAATTAGAAGATAATTTTATTTTATTTGGAGGCGAAAGATTTTTTAAAGAAACTATTACAACAGACAAAACCATTAGCTTCCACAGAGCTGTTAAAAACATCTTTTTCTTTAATAGAAACTTTTTATTCCAGACAGGGCCTTTTTGGAAATATGTTTTAAAACCAAATACCACATTTGTAATTAGCCTGAATCCTAGAAATATATCTAATTGGCTAATATTAATTTTAAGGAAAATTCTAAATAGAAAAACTATTGTTTGGGGACACGCTTGGCCAAGGTCTGGTCCTAATAGCAAAAGTGATTTGCTTAGACATTTTATGAGGTTATTAGCAAATGAAATAATTGTATATACAAAAACTCAAGAGGAAGAGTTATCATTAAAGATGCCGTCTAAACCTATCTATACAGCTAGTAATGCTTTAATTTTCAAAAAAGAAATGGTGGCTTCTACTCAAGACCTTAATGACAAGAATAATATTTTATATGTAGGCAGGTTAACAAAAGGCAAAAAACCACTTTTTTTAATAAAAGCATTTCTTACTTTACACTTATCTTTGCCAAAAAATAGCCAATTAATAATTATTGGCGATGGAGAAGAAAAAAAGGCTCTTGAGAACTACATTATAAAAAACAACATTGCTCATAAAGTTAAATTATTAGGTCATATCTCAAATTATTCTGAGCTAAAAACTCAATACGACAATGCATTGTTTAGTGTTTCTCCTGGATACGTAGGGCTTTCAGTAACTCAAAGTTTTGGGTTTGGGGTACCTATGCTTGTTTCTGAAAATGAAAATCACTCTCCAGAGATTGAAGCTGTACATCCAAATGAGAATGCGTTGTATTTTAAAACTGATGACATTGAAGACTTTAAAAATAAAAGCCTTTTATTTTTTGATAATAAAGACTTCTGGATTAATAAACGTTCGGTAATTTGTAACTTTTGCCAAAACAAGTACTCTATTGAAGCTATGGCAGAACCCTTTTTAATGAACTTAGATTAAAGTTACATGAATTTAAGGACCTTTTTAATATTTGTGTATTTAGTAACTAGTATTCCGCTATTTCTGTTTTTTTATACAGATATAAGTGTATGGTTATCCTTCTTTGTTAATTATTTATTTATTACAGCTATTACATACTATCATTTAGAGGTTGAAAAAACATATTCTCCATTTTTATCTGCATATATAGTTTTTAATTTTTTGTTTTTTATTGTAGCTCCTATCATTCAGATTAATGCAATTGACCCAGAAGTAAATACTTTTATAAATTTTTTCCCTTACAGTTCTAATGTTGTTATTTATACTAATGCAATAATATTATTCTTTAATATAATATTCTTTCTTAGTTATGTTCATTTTAAGAGTAAAAGAGTATTTATAAAAGCCCTCCCAAAATCTCCATCTCCATTTACACCTATTATTGCAATAACTTTAGTAATAATATGTGCAGTTATTTTGATTACAAATTTTGGCTTTCTAATAAATGAAATAGAGCGAGCCAACTGGATGAAACCAGACACTTCTGTAGGGAGTTTACTTATACGTAAAAAAGTACTTTTCTTGGTCCCATTGGGTGGTGTAGCTATTTGCTTTAGCTATTTAAGAAGTAAAGTTAAATTAAGCAGAAATAGTATTATAATTTTTGGTGTAATGCTAATAATGCTATTTATACTGTTAGTGCTTAAAAATCCATTGACCGAAAAAAGAAATGCATTAGGACCTATTTACATTTCCCTAATCTATCTTTTCTTTCCGAAGATTATAAATAAAAATGCAAAGTCATTTCTGTTTTTATTTATCTCGATGATTATAGCATTTCCTCTAATCTCAGCACTTACACACTTAAGGATTACATTTCAGGAAATGATTGAACATCCTGAAGAAATTGTAGAATATCTGCAAAAAGAAGGAATATTAAGAGCTTTTAGCACCTTGCATTATGATGCTTACGCTAATATTATAGCAACTGTAGACTATGTTAAATTAAATGGTCTAGAATATGGACATCAACTTTTAAGTTCCTTATTGTTTTTTATACCTAGAGGTATTTGGGAAGGAAAACCTTACTCAACTGGCCAGGTTGTTGGCGATCATTTAATTGAAGAATATGGGTTTAGATTTAATAACATATCTAACCCTATTGTTTCAGAAGGATATATAAATTTTGGTTGGGTTGGTGTTTTTTTAATGGCCATTGCGCTATCCTTTGCTATCATAAAACTTATGCAATGGTTAAACTCAGGCGATGCACTAAAAGAAATTATTTCATTTTATTTTGCAATACACCTATTATTCTTGCTTAGAGGAGATTTCACAAATGGTTATGCATACTTTATAGGAACACTTATAGGCGTTGTTGTTATACCTAAAATAATTGAGAAGTGTATAACATTTAGTTTTTCTAAAAGTAAAACAAGCTCATGATGCAATTTTCTTCTAAAAACTGGTTTTATTTGGGTTGTCTAGTTATGATGTGCTCTATTTTATTGCCTTTTGACAAAAAGCCATTAGCCATTGGTGTTTTTGCTCTTTTTGCTCTCATTACTATAATAAAGAATAAATTAAAATTTAATCTCAAGTTTTTTTTAATAAATGCTTGTGTCTCAATACTTTTTTTAATTAGCCTCTTATATACTGAAAACCTTGACACCGGATTTAAAAAAATTGAGCAAACAGCATCACTATTAGTCTTTCCTTGGTATTTTGCTTTTTTAGTAAACTCTAAATACAAACTTTACGGTAACTCTAAAGTCCTTTATAAGTTATTATACGCATTTATCCTAAGTGCTATTTTACTTAACCTGTATTATTTCTTATACTTTTATTTTACAGAGTTTACGTTTGCTGACGTTTTATATCATTATTCTCATTTAATAGATGATAAGATTGAGGGTTATATGATTCATCCCATATACCTATCTATGCACTTGTGTCTTTCGCTTATATTTTTAATGTTTATACCTCTTAAACGAAATATTTTAAACTTTACAATAAGAGGTTTACTTGTGTTTCTTATAGTATTTTTTATGTTTTTAATGAGCAAGAAAGGACCAATGATAGCCATAGGTCTAATAGCTCTCTTTTATTTTTTTAAACACAACAAATCCTCATTAATTAGAGGTTTAGGAGTATCTATAATATGCCTTTGCGTATGCTTTCTTTTTATTAATGATAGAGCTAACAGAAACTTTAAAGAACTTTTCTCTATAGATACTATTGAGAACAATGTGACCTCAACTAACATTAGGTACTCTATCTATAAAAATGCTATAGAAATTTTTAAAGAAGAGCCATTAATTGGTTATGGTATTGGAGACTCTAAGAATACACTATTCGAAAAGAACAAAGAAACATCAGACCTATTATTTGCTGGGCAATATAATACTCACAATCAATATTTAAGTTTTCTACTAGCATTAGGTATAATAGGCACGACAATTATTATTATCTGTTACATAATAGTATTCAAAAATCAAAAATTAAAAAATAATTATTTGGCTATATATACTATTGCATTTTATGCTTTAGTAATGCTAACTGAAAATATTTTAGAACGCCAAGATGGTGTTATCTATTTCAGTTATTTTAGTTGTTTCTTACAAACAATATCAACACAAGAGTTACCTTGGAGAAAAAACAACGTATAATAATTATTGGGCCATTTCCTAACCCTATTACCGGCCTTTCTGTTGCCAACCTTACCTTATATGAGGGTTTGCTAAACAAGAAATATATGGTTTCTAAATTAGATACATCCTACTCTAAATTTGAAGATAAAACAGGTAGTTTTAGTTTTGATAAATTATTCTTTTTCATTACAAAAAGTTTCAATATAAAATGTGTTTTAAACAATGATGTTATATATATAACCATTGGTCAAAGTTTCTTCGGAGTATTAAAGTATAGCTTTTATATTTTAATAGGTAAATTATTGTCTAAAGAAGTAATTATTCACTTACACGGTAACTACCTGGGTGATATGTACCACAACCTTGGTGGTTTAAAAAAACAATTAGTAAAATTTATCTTATCTAAGATAGACAAAGCTATTGTGCTTTCTAAGTCTTTAAAAAGTAATTTCACTCCTTTTATTGATGTTTCAAATATATATGTATTAACTAATTTTGTATCTAAAGATATTCTACTCACTAATACTGAAAAGGAGAAACTAGAAACAATAAACGAACCTCGAATAGTTTTTTTAGGTAACTTGATGACAGGTAAGGGAATTCAGTATTTTTTTGAATCTCTAGAGAGTTTAGAGTTAGAAGGTTTTAAGTTTACCGCTAAGTGTGCTGGTACAATGGACTCAAAGAAAATTGTAGAATACAACAAAAAAATAGATAGCATTAATAGCCTTGAGTATCTTGGTATTGTTAGAGGAGAAAAGAAAAAACAGCTTTTAAAATGGAGTAATATATTAATATGTCCATCTGTAATGGTTGAAGGCTTACCATTATCTATTTTAGAAGCAATGGCTACTGGCAACAAAATAATTGCAACAAAGCAACCAGCGCTACAAGATATGTTTAATAACACTCAAATTACATTTATTAAAAAAGAATCGTCGTTTGAAATTTCAGAAGCTATAAAAAAAGTTTCTAAGCATTCTAGAGCACAAGAGGATATTATTAAATTTAATATGAATTATATAGAAAAACTTACAACTCTAAAGTTTATTGAGGGTTTTATAAGTATTATGAATATTGAAAATGAATGAATTTCAAAAATTAGATGATTATAGTACTCCAAATGGTTTTAGAGGTAAATCAAAAGTTTACGTCCAGTTTTGGTGGATAGCACAATCGTTATTATTTAAACCATCTCCTCAATTATTTTATGGTTGGAGAAGATTTATTTTAAGATGCTTTGGCGCAAAAATTGGTAAAGGCGTTTTAATAAGATCAAGCGTTAGTATTGTATACCCATGGAAAGTTAAAATTGGCGATTACAGCTGGATAGGAGATGATGTTGTTTTATACTCTTTAGGAAAAATCAATATTGGAAAACACGCTGTCATTTCTCAAAGATCATATCTTTGCACAGGTTCTCATGACTATTTAAAAAGAGACTTTGCTATTTTTGCAAAACCTATACACATTAAAGATGAATGCTGGCTCGCAACAGATGTATATGTCGCACCAAATGTTACAATTGGAAAGGGTACCGTTGTTGGAGCAAGAAGCTCAGTATTTAAGGATTTGCCAAAAGGAAAAGTATGTTTAGGCAGTCCTGCAAAAGTTATAAAAAATAGAAGCACAGCAACATCATAAAACAATAACTCTCATTGGGATAAATTTTTATCCTGAAGACACTGCTATAGGTCTTTACTCTACACAACTCATAAATTACCTAGTTAACAAAGGGTATGCGGTAAATGTAATTACAGGTTTTCCATATTATCCACAATGGGAAGTTTGGAAATCTTATAAAAACAACCCTAATTTCATAAAAGAAGATATAAATAACATTACTGTATATCGTTATAAACAGTATGTGCCTAATTCTCCGTCATTTATTAAACGTATCTTACATATATTAGATTTTAGCTTCGGCAGTTTAATCAATTCATTTAAAATAAAATCGACAGACCTTGTAATTTCAATAATACCTGTAACGCCATCAGCAGGTATAGGTTGGTTATTAAAAAAGAGATTAAATGCTAAATTATGGGTTCACATTCAAGATTTTGAATTTGATGCTGCTTTACAGTCTGGTTTAACTACAAAAAAGAAATTTAGCTTAAAAACGCCACTCTTTGGTTTGCTTTTTAAAGTTGAATCTTGGTTGCTTAACAAAGCAGATATTACCAGCACTATTAGCAATACGATGTTAGAAAAACTAAGTGCTAAAACAAAATCACCAACATATTTCTTACCTAATTGGGTAGACAATGAAAAGATAGACAAGACTTATAAAAAGCCTCATAAATATTTTTCATCTAATAAGTTTAAAATTTTATATTCTGGCAATATAGGAGACAAACAAGATTGGGATACTTTTGTACAATATGCTTCAAAGTTAGATAAGCAAAGGTATGAACTCATTGTCATTGGAGACGGCTCAAAAAAAGCATGGCTAAAAGAAAACACGAAAACATTACCACAGGTTTCTCACTATGAACCTGTTCCCTATGAGGATTTAGGACATGTTCTTTCAAGTGCTCAATTGCATATTTTGTTTCAAAAAACAGAAATTGTTGATACAGTAATGCCCTCTAAAATATTAGGGATGATGGGTAGCTCTGTTCCATCTTTAGTAACTGGTAGCAGTTTATCTGAAGTTAAAAAAACAATTCAAGAGAGTGAAGGTGGTAAATACGTTGATGAAGCTGAGTTCAGTATTAATGCTCTTTTAACTTATACAGAATGTCTTTTTAATGATGAAACCTATTCACAAAAGATTGGTGAAAATGCAAAGTGCTATATCATTAGTAAATTCTCAAAAAATGTTATTTTAAAAGAAATGGAAAGTAGGATAGCAACTCTTTTAAAATAGTATACCTTAAAAAGAGTTTTGGAGTACTATATTTAATATCTTAACTTTAGTAAGACAAACATCAGCTAAACTCTTACCTATAAAAAAACATTACTTTACATTTGCTACGATTTAAAAACTACCAGGTTTAGTACTGCAAATATGCTATGCCTTAATGTAAAACAAGTTTCTATGCCAAAAAGAGTATTAATAACTGGTGCTGCCGGTTTTGTAGGATCACATCTTTGCGATAAATTTATAAACGAAGGTTGTCACGTTATTGGTATGGATAATCTCATAACTGGAGATTTAAAAAACATAGAACATCTATTTGCCTTAGAAAATTTTGAATTTTACCACCACGATGTTTCAAAATTTGTACACGTTGCAGGAAGTTTAGATTACATCATGCACTTTGCTTCTCCTGCAAGCCCTATAGATTATCTTAAAATTCCTATTCAAACATTAAAAGTAGGCTCTTTAGGAACCCACAATTTACTTGGCTTAGCTAAAGAAAAAGGTGCTCGCATATTAATTGCCTCAACTTCTGAGGTTTATGGAGACCCTAAAGTTCATCCTCAGGCAGAAACGTATTACGGTAACGTTAATACTATTGGACCAAGAGGCGTTTATGACGAAGCAAAACGCTTTCAAGAATCTATAACTATGGCCTATCACAGGTTTCATGGCTTAGAAACAAGAATTGCAAGGATTTTTAATACCTATGGCCCAAGAATGCGACTTAATGATGGTCGAGTAATACCTGCATTTATAGGACAGGCGTTAAGAGGTGAAAACCTCACAGTATTTGGCGATGGTTTACAAACACGTTCATTTTGTTACATAGATGATCAAGTTGAAGGCTTGTATAGTTTATTAATGAGTGATTATACAGATCCTGTAAATATTGGTAATCCAGAAGAAATTACAATCTTAGATTTTGCTGAAGAAATTATTAAGCTAACAAACAGCGACCAGAAAATCATATTTAAGCCTTTACCAACAGACGATCCCTTACAAAGAAAACCAGATATTACCGTTGCTAAACGAGAGTTGTCTTGGTCTCCTAAAGTGTCTAGAGAAGATGGTATGCAAAAAACCTATGCGTATTTTAAAGGGTTAAGTGAAGAAGAGCTTTATAGAAGCGAACACAAAGACTTCTCTAAGCATATTGTAAAATAATGATTTACAGAAGAGGACGATATTCAGGATATATAAGACCATTTAATTATTTGGTCGACTTGTGTATTGTAAATTTCTTGGCTTCTCAATTTATATTGATGCCTTTAGAGTACCTCAACTACATTATTTTTGTAACTATTGGCTGGTTAATTTTATCTTTAAAACTTAGGTTTTATGATGTGTATAGGTTTACTAGAGCCACTAAAATTGCAGCTTTAGTTTTACAGCAAGCCTTTTTCTTTACCCTTATTGTTTTTTCCTTCTTTGGGTTTTATAATGAACTTAATAGGAGCGCTACAGAAATTGTAATCTATATAGCAGAAGTCATTGGGCTTATAACCCTAATTAAGTTCACCATTTTTTATTTTCTTAAGAAATATAGAGTAATTCTTGGAGGAAATTATAGGCAAACCGTAATTGTAGGTGTAAATGAAAAAACCCTTAAGCTTAAAGAGTTTTTTACCAGCAACCCAGAATACGGCTACCATTTAAAGCATATGTTCGAGGTAAATGATACCAACGAGCTAGCATTACAAGACTGTTATGAATTTATTTTAACTAACTCCATAGATGAAATTTACTGTTCTATCTCTGAGCTAAATGATGAGCAGATGAAAAGCCTTATAGATTTTGCAGACAACAATCTTAAGGTCCTCAAATTCTTGCCGGACAACAAGGAGATTTATACTAAAAAAATGAATTATGACTATTATGGGTACTTACCCATTTTATCATTACGAAGTATTCCTATAGATGATCCTATAAATCAAATAATAAAACGTGTTTTTGATATTGCATTATCCATATTTGTACTTGTCTTTATTCTTACTTGGCTCACACCTATTCTTGCCATCTTAATACAATTAGAATCTAAAGGACCTGTATTCTTTAAACAAAAACGAAACGGTTTAGACTATAAAGAATTTAGTTGCTATAAATTTAGGTCTATGAAACCTAATCCTACGGCACATATACATCAAGTTACTCGTGGTGATACACGCATTACAAAAGTTGGAAAGTTTATAAGGAAAACAAGTATAGATGAGCTTCCGCAGTTTATAAATGTATTGTTTGGAGACATGTCTGTAGTAGGTCCTAGACCTCATATGGTTAGTCATACAGAAATGTATGCAGAGCGTATAGACAAGTTTATGGTACGCCACTTTGTAAAACCTGGCATTACAGGATTAGCTCAAGTAAGTGGCTTTAGAGGTGAAGTTGAAACAGACGACGATATTATTAACCGCGTAAAATATGATATTTTTTATGTTGAAAATTGGTCGCTTCTGTTAGATATTAAAATCCTACTGCTCACAATTAAAAACACTGCTAAAGGTGAAGATAAGGCCTACTAAGCTTCAATAGCATTTAATAGCTGCTGTAACTGTTTTTCAATCACAAAATGCTTTTTAGCTATAGCTTTTATTTCATTTCTATTATCTAATAAATCTTTAACTTTTAAAGTGCAGAGAGTTTCATTAAGCTCCTTATAATCCTGTGTATTAATAACATAACCCAAAGCATGTTCTTTTACAATATGCTCTCCTTCGCCACCGGCCATATAAAGTACTGGTAGCCCAAAATGAGCTATTTCAAATATTTTTGATGGTACTGAACCTAAAATAGGTCTTACTAAAGGAACTAATGCAATATGATGATTTTCATATAATGTTTGTAACTCAGACTTTGAAACTTCGCCATGACATATAATATTATTCTTGTTAGCACTATCTAAATATTGAAGTAGCGCTTGCTTTTCAGGTCCGTCACCATATATATGAAGCTCAACATTTTCCGGAAGCTTAATATGTTTACATAACTCCAAAATACCTTGTGCAACTCCTAATAAGCCAGCATATATGATTTTTACAGTAGCATTTATTGAAATTGTAGAGTCAGTATTAAATTTAATATCTGGAAAATTCCTGTATAACACCATTTCCTTTTGTGGATGTATGCTACGCACGTGATCTAATATTTCTTGAGATTGCCCCATAACCATATCAGCTTTTGTATAATTATAGGCTTCAATAGTTTTTAGATAGTTGTAAAATTTTCCTTTTTTTAATGCACCAAGATCCAATCCTGCTTGTGGCCATAAATCTGAAACATTTAAAATAACTTTTCTCTTGTTTGAGGCATAAAGGCTTATTGCAGAATATGCAATTAGTAAAGGTGGCGATTGTATTATTACTACTTCTGCAGGCTTTTTAAAACATCTATAAAACAATAAACTCACAGAAAATGATAGCATAGAAAATAACCGTTTCCATTTATTTTTTGAGTTTGTAGCATAAAGCCATAATCTATGAACGCTAATATTAGCTTGTGCTTCTTTCCTAAAAAATGAACGCCTATAACCCTTGAAAATTTGTCCTTTTGGGTAGTTTGGCAAAGGACAAAGAACCGTTACCTTATATCCTTTTTTAGATAGCAATGTAGCTAAGAAGCTAATTCTATTTGAAGCTGCTCCTGTTTCCGGAGGAAAATAATTAGTTACAATACAGATCTCTTTCATAATAAAGATTCAAACTGTTTTAATTTTCCGCTTTTGCTTCGTTTTAATTGCTCTACTCTAATAAGTTCTAAATGTAAACCTGGTTCTAAATAATTGCTCAAAGCTTCCTTTACCCTAGTTTTAAATGCTTGAGTTAGCTCTTCTTTAGAGACATATTCAATTTTAAACGAATCCAGCTTTGTTTGTTTTACAACAAATTCCTTTACACTGCCTTGATCCTCTATGACATTTTTAGTCACGTAATAAAAGGTTAAGCCTGGAACAATTTTACCGCTTGGTGTTTTAGCAATATCATTTGATCTACCAATAAGAGATTTTAAAAATGTATGTTTTGCAGTACTATCTTCTCTCAAGATGCCTAAATCACCAATTTCATAACGTATAAACGGGTGTGCAGTATTGTAAAGACTCGTTATAACCAGTTTTCCAGGTTCACCAAGAGATACTGGTTTGTTTTGTTCATTTAACACCTCAACAAACAACGTTTCTGTGTTAATACGCCAATTGCCATTTACATCCTGAAATGCAATAATATCTAGCTCACTAGCGCCGTATTCATTTACTATAGGAATTCCTAAATATTGCTCTAAAAGTAATTTGTCTTCCTCAAAAAGCATTTCACTTGTAACAATGCAAACTTTAAGGCTAGGGCAAATATCTTTAAGTATGATGTTTTTTTGCTTTAAATATTTAGCAAATAATACAATTACGCTCGTATAACCATTTATGTAATCAAATTGTTTAGCTGTAAATGTTTTAATATAAAACTCATGTGTTTCTTCATTTATATTAAATATTGGAAACCTATACCGTTTAGCAAAAGTGTCTTTTACACGTTCCTTATAATACCCTAATTTATCTAAAGGAATACCATAAAACCTGGCTTGGTAGGATGTATTGAAGTCTAAGCCTAAGCCACCAAAAT
The DNA here is from genome assembly GCF_002716225.1 of Croceibacter sp. Classification (NCBI taxonomy): domain Bacteria; kingdom Pseudomonadati; phylum Bacteroidota; class Flavobacteriia; order Flavobacteriales; family Flavobacteriaceae; genus Croceibacter; species Croceibacter sp. The sequence goes on from NZ_PAZX01000007.1 coordinate 27,573, forward strand.
TCTTAATAATATTAGCCCAAGTTAAAGCATGACAAGCTTTGTCTTTAGCAAAAATGAATGGGTGACCACTTGATCCAGATGTTTTGTTTACATATGTGTTTTTAGCTGTAAAGCCTGCACTCAAACGATCCTGAAGCGGAACCTGGAAATTACCTTTGGTTACTATTGGCACATCTACCCAATGCTTAGGCAGTTTGCCATTACATAAAGATTTATAATACACGTTGGTATTAAAGTGATGTTCTACGATGTAAAGCTTTCTCTCATCTATATAGCTTTGGTAGTCTTTCTCAGGTATATTAACAATTTCACTTAATCTACGTTTTGCAGAATTAAGTGGATAACTATTAAGTTTTAATGAGAGGTTAAACCAGTTCACGTATAGTATTTCAGAAAAATCGAAATTACAAACATAATTTTACTTGGTATATAAATACTCTAGTAATTCAGTATTAAAAATATGTATACAATTAATCTAAATTGCATAGCATTAGCTTTCTCCCTACATCATTAATTCTCTATTTTTGCAAAAAACAACAGTATGAATATTCTTTTATTAGGCTCTGGAGGAAGAGAGCACGCTTTTGCTCATAAACTTATTCAAAGTCCGCAGTGCGATAACCTTTTTGTTGCTCCAGGAAATGCAGGAACAGCAGCTATCGCTAAAAATTTAGACATAAGTGTTACTAATTTTCAGGCTATAAAAGATACTGTGTTAACACACCAAATTAATATGGTTGTTGTTGGTCCAGAAGATCCTTTAGTAAATGGTATTTATGATTATTTTTTAAAAGATGACTTACTTAAAGATATTCCTGTTATAGGACCATCTAAAGAAGGTGCCCAATTAGAAGGTAGTAAAGATTATGCAAAACAATTTATGTTTAGACATAACATACCTACTGCAGCTTATGAGAGTTTTACCGCAGCTACTGTTGAAAAAGGACACGAGTTTTTAGAAACATTAAATCCTCCATACGTATTAAAAGCAGATGGTTTGGCTGCAGGAAAAGGTGTTTTAATTATAAACGACCTAACGGAAGCAAAAGAAGAGCTTACCAATATGCTTACCAACAAAAAGTTTGGTGAGGCAAGTACAACTGTTGTTATTGAAGAATTTTTAGATGGTATTGAGCTAAGTGTTTTTGTGCTTACAGATGGTAAAAATTACATTACATTACCTACAGCTAAAGATTACAAACGTATAGGTGAAGGAGATACTGGTTTAAATACTGGTGGTATGGGTGCTGTTTCTCCTGTTCCCTTTGCAGATGAAGCATTTATGCTAAAAATTGAAAATGAAATTGTTAAGCCAACTGTTAACGGTCTTCATAAAGAAGATATTGATTATAAAGGTTTCATTTTTATAGGATTAATTAATGTAGATGGCCAACCTAAAGTTATAGAGTATAATGTAAGAATGGGAGATCCTGAAACAGAAGTTGTACTTCCTAGAATTGAGTCTGATTTGCTTGAAGCTTTTGTGAAACTTTCTCAAGGCAAATTAAACGACATTACACTTACTATTAACCCAGATACAGCTGCAACTGTTATGGCTGTTTCTGGAGGATATCCAGAAGCTTACAATAAAGGCTTAGCAATTTCTGGCCTTGCAGATATTAAAGATAGTATTGTATTTCAAGCTGGAACTGCACAAGACAGTAACGGAATTGTTACAAGTGGTGGTCGTGTTCTTGCTGTTACTTCTTTTGGTAAAAACCACAAAGAGGCATTAAAAAAATCCTACCAAAACATTGAAAATATCAAGTTTGATAGGATGTATTATCGTAAAGATTTAGGTTTAGACCTAGATAAGTATTTATAAGAATGAATGAGCAGAAACATCTGTTCTGTCTTCATTGTTGTCTTTAAAGATACGTAGTTGCTTTAACCAGTAAAAGAAAGCCACAAAAGTAATTAAGATAAAAATCCAAGACATAAAGTTTGCTAACCACCAGCTTTCTAGCTCTAGGTTTGCTAATGCGTTATAAGGAGCTAAAAGAATAGTTTCAAAAAACCATTGTATGCCTGTAAAAAAATCTTCCATGATATCAATGTATTATATTTACAATGCAAAAATAGCAAAATAACGTATGCTCACAAGGTTTTTTGGGCAATCTAAGCCTATAAATTTTTTATTTGTAGCCATCTATATGATGGTCTTCTATATCGTTGCTAACCGATTAGTGTTTTTTGGAGGGTCATCTTTTATAACAATCCTTAAAGAAGTTGCCTTACTTCTACTCTACGTTGTTGGTATGGTCATTTTAAATTTTATTGCAAAGAAAAACGACCTAAACAAGGTAAATACCTATAAAATAATACTTTACGCTTGCTTTACTGTGTTGTTTATTAATTTATTACAAAACAATAGTGTCATTAGCGCCAATATTTTTGTCATCTTAGCCTTGCGAAGAATTATAAGCTTAAGGACAAATAAAGATATTAAGAAAAAGATTTTTGATGCAGCTTTCTGGATTTGCATTGCTTCTTTATTTCAATTCTGGACAATCTTATTTTTAATCATTGTGTATTTTGGAATACTATTTCATTCTAACAGAAGTTGGAAAAACTTTGCAATCCCTATTACCTCTGTAAGTTGTGTCGCTATTTTAGCTACAACGTATATGTTACTAACTCAAGACAGGTTTTTCTTGTTTTCAGATTGGTTTCAGTTTTCAAACTTCGACTTTACCAAACTTAATACAATTACTATTTTACTACCTATTAGTGTAGTGCTTGCTATGGTTGTGTGGGTGTCTGGTTCTTATTTAAAGGCAATTCAAAATGCTTCTATTTCACAAAAACCATCTATGTATTTAATACTCATGACATTATTTGCATCTATGGCAATTGCTATCTTTTCTCCTTTTAAAAATGGAAGTGAGCTTTTATTTATGTTTGCGCCACTTTCTGTAATGACTGCAAAATATTTTGAAAGAGAAAAAGAATTTTGGTTTAAAGAGGTTCTTCTTTGGCTACTTATTTTAATGCCTATACTTATTCCCATAATCTTTTAATGGCGTATAACATAAACCATATAGAAGCTGAGCTAAAACACCGTTGGAACTACAAATATCAATGGTTTAGAAAACAGGAAGACATATGGGACAAACGGTCAAGATTTATTTACAACACTAAATCTTGGGAGGCGCTAGTTCTTAAAATGAAACATGCTGTTGAAACCTATGGCTTCGAAAAAAGACCTTTCTTTTATTATACCATAAACAGGTGGTATAATTTCTGGAGTGCCAAAGCTATTGAACAATTATTTTGTAATCATACCGCTGTAACACCAGAAGCAAACAAAAAGCACAAACACATAGATTTTTATATAAATAAAACGCCTTTTGATCATAAAACGACAGTGTTTCCAAAGGGTTTTGGGCACACGTTAGATTATGCTATAAATCACGAAGAGGAACTAATTTCTTGGCTATACGAACACCAATCTAGAGAAGGTAGGCTGCACTATAAAAATAGATTATTTGTTATAATGTATGCTAAGGATAATGCACATTGGAAATTAAAAGCAAATTTAAATTGGCTTAAGCCTAAAATTACTGAGTTTTTAAATCAAATAAGTGAATCAAGCCTTTATGAGTTTCAATTTGAGGACAATTATAAAACCAAATCTAGAATACTTTGGGCTATAGAATAAGACATAAATAGATTTATAATACCTTTACAAAAATTAATACCAGTTCTATGTTTTCAGAAAAAGCAAATAAAATATTTAAGCAAGTTATAGATAAATACCACGTTGTAAATACGGTTGACCAACCTTTTGAAAACCCATACAGCAACGAAGATGAACTTTTAGAGCATTTGCTATATAGAAAATGTTGGATAGACACTGTACAATGGCATTACGAAGACATAATTCGTGACCCACAAATAGATCCAGTAGCTGCACTTAAACTTAAAAGACAGATTGATGCTTCTAACCAAGATCGTACAGATATGGTAGAGTACATAGATAGCTATTTTTTAGAAAAGTATAAAGATGTAACTCCTAAAAAAGATGCTACCATTAATACAGAAAGTCCTGCTTGGGGTGTAGATAGATTATCTATCCTTGCCTTAAAGGTGTATCATATGAATGAAGAAAGCGTTCGTGAAGATGCTACTGAAAAGCACCGCATGCAATGTCAACAAAAATTAAATGTTCTTTTAGAGCAACGCACAGATTTATCTTCTGCTATCGATCAATTACTTACAGACATTGAAAATGGAGATAAGTACATGAAAGTGTATAAGCAAATGAAGATGTATAACGATGATGATCTTAATCCTGTATTAAGAAACCAAAAGTAAAATCCTTTTTTGGAGCCTTTACCAAAACATATACTAGTCATTAGGTTTTCTGCAATGGGAGATGTGGCTATGACAGTTCCTGTATTAAAACAATTTGTAAATACATATCCTAACGTAAAGGTAACAGTTGTAACAAAGCCTTTTTTTGCAACTCTTTTTAAGGACATTCCAAATACAGAAGTTTTTAAAGCAGATGTTAATCAAAAGTATAAAGGTGTTTTTGGGCTTTTTAAATTATACAAGCAATTAAAATCTCTACAAATAGATGCAGTCGCAGATTTGCACAATGTTTTACGCAGTAAAATATTAAGAGCTTTTTTTAAGCTTGGAGGTATTTCCACATTTAAAATTGACAAAGGTAGAGCCGATAAAAAAGCACTTACTCAAGATAAAAACAAAGTCTTTAAACCACTTAAGTCTACTCACGAAAGGTATGCTGATGTGTTAAGGGCAATTGGCTTTCAGATAAATTTGAAACCGACACCAAAGAACACCACAATGCTTAATCCTGAGTTAGTACATCTTTTGCAGCCTTCTCTACATAAGCTTATTGGTATTGCTCCCTTTGCTGCACACCAAGGTAAACAATACCCTTTAGATAAGATGGTTGCTGTAATTGAAACCCTTTCGAAAAAAGACCACACTAAAGTTTTGTTATTTGGAGGTGGTTTGGCAGAAGTTGAAGTTCTTACAAAGATTGCCTCTCAATATGACGATGTAATCTGTTTAGCAGGAACACTTGAGTTTAAAGAAGAGCTACAAGTAATCTCTAACCTAAACCTAATGATAGGAATGGATAGTGGTAATGGGCATTTAGCAGCAATGTTTGGAGTGCCCGTACTAACAATTTGGGGTGTTACACATCCTTATGCTGGTTTTGTGCCATTTGGACAACCTGAAGCAAATCAACTTATTCCAGACTTAGAGAAATTTCCTAAAATACCAACTTCCATTTATGGTAACAAAGTCCCTAATGGTTATGAGGATGCCATGTTAAGTATTCCTGTAGAAAAAATAACAAAAAGGGCTATTCAAATTATTGAAGCCTAAACCTCATCAAAGTCTACAACTACTTTTGAGGTAGTTGGATGCGCTTGACAGGTTAAGATTAAACCTTCTGCAACCTCATCATCTGTAAGAATTTGGTTTTTGCGCATTTCCGCTTTCCCTTCGGTTAAACGAGCAATACAAGAACTACAAATACCTCCTTGACAAGAATAAGGCGGATCTAAGTCTTGATTTAGAACAGCATCTAATATAGATTCGCTCTTTTTCATAGTAAATATTGTTTCCTCATCATCTAACATTACTACAACTTCTGTATTTCCTTCTAAATCTGCTTCAATAGAACCTTCTGTGTTAGAGGTAAACAATTCAAAATGAATGTTTTCTTCAGAAATATTATTTTCTTTTAAAACATCTGTTACATTTTCAATCATTTTTTCAGGACCACATAAGAACACATCTTTAAATGTATAATCCTTGTATCTGTTTTTTACTATAAAGTTAACAGTGCTTTTTTCTATTCTTCCAAAGTGGGAAGCATCCTCTTGAGACTGGCTGTATACAAACTCTATAAAAAGTCTGCTTGCATAATTGGCTTGTAACTCTAACAACTCTTTATAAAAAATTGTTTCTTGAGGTGTCCTGTTTCCATATACCAAAACAAACTTAGATGTTGGTTCTTCCTCTAAAGCAGTTTTTAATATAGATAGTATAGGCGTAATACCACTACCAGCAGCAAAAGCCGCATAGTTATGCTGAGATGTGTTATTTGGCTCGTAAATAAATTTACCTTCTGGAGTGTGCACCTCTAAACTATCTCCAACTTTTAGTTTATTATTCGCATAGGTAGAAAATGTACCATCTTCAACTTCCTTTACTGTTACCTTTAACTCGCCACTCTTAGGTGTAGAGCAAAGCGAATAAGACCTTCTAATCTCTTCGCCATTAAGCATCATTTTAAATGTAAGATATTGTCCTGCCTTAAACTTATAATTGTCTTTTAGTACACTAGGAACTTCAAAAACTAAACTTACCGCTTGTGGTGTTTCTCGAATGATATCTTTAATTCTAAGAAATTGAAATGCGTCCATATTAAAAAATTAGAGTGCAAAAATACAAAGTCATTGTAACATATTTGATAAATTCGACACTTGTATAGTGAAAAAACTCTCAAAACATGATCAAACGGTTCATCTCATTAGAATGGAAACAGTTTAAAAGATCCTCTTATTTTCAAAAAGGATTAGCAATAAAAATCCTTTTAATTTTTGGAGCACTCTATTTTATGACTGCTGCCTTTTTTCTTGGTATTGGCGCCTTTTTTATGGCAGAAGAGTTTGTAAAGGATGTTGATCCTTTTGTGACCATAAACAACTATGTTATTTATTGGTTTTTATTCGACTTGGTGTTTCGATTTTTTATGCATCAACTTCCTGTAATGAATATAAAGCCTTATATGATTATCCCTATTAAACGAGAAACTGTTATACACTACCTTTTAGGGAAAACTACAATTTCGTTTTTTAATCTTTTACCGTTATTCTTATTTGTACCAATAACTGGTGTGTTACTGTTTAAAGGTTATGCTGCGCTTTCTGCATTAGCTTGGTTGGTAAGCATGTTAGGAATAACATTATGCAATAACTTCTTAAACTTTTTAATTAATAAGAACAACGTTTTCTTTTACAGTCTACTATCGGCATTGGCTATTTTTATAGGGTTGGAATTTTATGATATTTATAAAGTATCCAAGCCATTAGGTGTTGCATTTTATAGTCTTTACACGCAACCTTATTTAGTTATCATTCCTTTAATCGCTGCATTTGGACTTTACAAGGCTAATTATAGTCTTGTAAGAAGTGGTTTTTACCTAGATGGTGCAATTTCTAAAAAAACAAAAGCAGTAACCACCGAAAACTTATCATGGTTAGACCGTTTTGGAAGCATAGCTGTCTTTCTTAAAAATGATATTAAACTTATTAAGAGAAACGCAAGGCCTAAGCAAGTCCTAATGATGTCTTTTATCTTTTTATTTTATGGGCTTATATTTTATACTCAAGAAACTTATAGAGAGATGCCAGTATTCTTAGCGTTTGCTTCAATATTTGTCACAGGTGGTTTCCTTCTTTCTTTCGGGCAATTAGTACCATCTTGGGATAGCGAATATTATAAGTTGCTTATGAGCCAAAACATACCTTACAGAAAGTACTTAGAATCTAAATGGTATTTAATGGTTGTAGCTGTTGCAATTTCTTTCATTTTAAGCACACCATATATTTATTTTGGTTGGGATATTTATGGAATGATAGCTGCAGGCGCACTTTTTAATATTGGATTAAACAGCTTTATAACCTTATTTGGTGGCGCCTTAAATAGAGTTCCTGTGGAGTTAAATGTTAAGGCAAAAGCATTTAGCAATACACAAGGATTTAACCCTACACAATTATTAATAGCCTTACCAAAAATGATTGGTCCTATGCTTATTTTTTATGTGCCCTACAAGCTTATAGATTTTAATGCAGGCATAATAGCACTAGCCATTAGTGGTATTTTAGGCATAGCGCTAAAAGGCATTTTTCTTAATAAGATAGAAGCCGTTTACCAAAAAGGAAAGTATAAAACTATTGCAGCTTTCAACGAAAAAAAATAACCTAACAAGAATTGGATATTATGATCACCACAACAAACTTATCAAAATCATATAACGGCGCAACTGTTTTAAATGTTGAGCATTTAGAGATTCCTAAAGGCGAAAGCTTTGGTCTTGTAGGTAATAATGGCGCAGGAAAAACCACATATTTCAGTTTACTTTTAGACTTAATAAGACCTACTACAGGACATATAGAAAACAATGCTATAATAGTAAATGAAAGCGAAGACTGGAAACCGTTTACATCATCATTTATAGATGAAAGTTTTTTAATAGGTTATCTAACTGCTGAAGAATACTTTTATTTTATTGGCGATTTAAGGGGCCAAAACAAAGCCACAGTTGATGCCTTTTTAGCAGATTTTGAAGATTTTTTTAATGGAGAAATTTTAGGGCAGAAAAAATACTTGAGAGACCTTTCTAAAGGAAATCAGAAAAAAGCAGGCATAATTGCAGCACTTATAGGTAACCCACAAGTTATTATTTTAGATGAACCTTTTGCCAATTTAGATCCTACAACTCAAATTAGACTAAAAAGGTTAATGAAAGAGCTTACTGAAAACAGAGAAGTAACGTTATTGGTTTCCTCTCATGACTTGCTTCATGTTACAGAAGTGTGTGAACGTATTGTGGTGTTAGAAAAAGGAGAAGTTGTTAAAGACTTAGCTAAATCTCCCGAAACACTAAAAGAATTAGAAGAGCATTTTAACAGATAGCATCTTAAAACACACTCTATAATTCAGTACAATTCTATGTTTTAAATTGTAAAATCTGCTTATTTCAAAAAAAGTACCTTATTTTTACGACCCGTGATACTAAAGTAGGCGGTTTTCAGTTAGTTATAGTACACAAAATAAGCGCTTTTTGATTTTGAAATCTACGCATAAATACATCATACTTTCCTTAACACTTTTACTTCTTGTAGGGTGTTCTAGAAAAAAGGACAAATTTATAAACCGTGGTTGGCACGCTATGACAGCCTACTACAACACTATGTTTAATGGCAAACAAGCTATTATACAAGGTGAAGCAGAGCTTGAGGCCTCTTTTAGAGATAACTATTGGGCAATACTGCCTGTAGAGCGGTTACAAATAGAAGAGCAAGCCTTATTACAAGGAGAAACCAAGAATGCAAATTTTGAACGTGCTGAAGAAAAAGCAACTAAAGCCATTCAAAAACACAGCATGTACATTGATGGCGAGGAAAATAACCCTCAAATGGATGAAGCTTTTATAATGCTAGGTAAAGCGCGTTATTTTGATGGTCGTTTTATACCGGCACAAGAAGCCTTTAACTATGTGCTTAGACGCTATCCTACTAGTAACACAATTACAGAAGCTCGTGTTTGGAAAGAAAAAGTAAATATTAGACTAGACAACAACGAGCTAGCTATTGAAAATTTAAAAGAAATTCTTGAAGAAGCTGAAGAAGAAGATCTAAACAAACAAGCTGTTGCAGAAGCAGCTGCAATGCTTTCTCAAGCCTATATAAACCTTCAACAATTAGATAGTGCTATAATGCCAATTAAATTGGCTTCAGAAACTATAGATGATAAAGAAAAACAAGCACGATATACGTTTATAAAGGGACAACTTTATAATAATATTGGTAAAATAGACAGTGCCAATATTGCATTTGATGAAGTTATAAAGCTTAACCGAAGCATTCCTCGCAGATATCTAATTAATGCTTATGTTGAAAAAGCAAAGAACTTTGATTTAGATAAAGGCGATAAAGCTGAATTTGAAGAATTACTTACACGCCTTGAAACATATTATGAAAACAGACCATATCTAGATAGAATATATTTGGTGATGGCAGACTACTATCAAAAACTAGACTCTACAGATCTTGCTGTTACTTATTACAATAAATCTCTAAGAACACAATCTGCAGATAATTATTTAGTTTCAAGAAACTATTTAAGGCTGGCCGAAATAAATTTTGACAATGCAGAATATAAAGAAGCTGGTAATTATTTTGACAGTACACTAACCAACCTAGATAATACCACAAGAGAATTTAGGACCATTACAAAACGTCGTGTTAATCTAGACGATGTGATTCTTTATGAAGGCATTGCAAGAGCAAACGATAGTATATTAAATGTTGCTAATTTATCTGCAGAAGATCAATATTCATATTACCAAACCTATGCAGATGGTCTTAAAGCTACTGCCATAGCACAAGCAAGAGCAGAAGAGTTACCAGTTACTGGTGCAACAAACTCCTTTTACAATAAGCAAACCAACTCTCGAGAGTTAAAAGGAATAGGTGGCCCTAAAGTAAAAGGCGATTTTTACTTTTACAACCCTACAACAGTAGCTTACGGAAAACAGGAGTTTGAAAAAGTTTGGGGCAATCGTAAACTAGAAGACAATTGGAGAACTGGCGGTTCTGTTTTTTCTAATACAGAAACAGAAGAAGAAGATATAGATCCTATTGCAGCTTTAGAGGAAGATCCGAGATTTGACCCTCAAACCTATGTAGATTTAATACCTAAAGACCAAAAAGTACTTGATAGTTTATCTACAGAGCGTAATTTTGCCTATTACCAATTAGGTCTTATTTATAAAGAAAAGTTTAAGGAATACGGTTTAGCTTCAGAAAAGCTTGAAGGCTTATTAAACAACAATCCAGAAGAACGCTTAATATTACCTTCTAAGTACAATCTGTATAAAGTTTACGAAACCACTGGAGATACTGCCAATGCAGATCGTGTAAAGAACGATATTTTAAATAATCATCCAGAGTCCAGGTATGCTTCAATTTTAAGAAACCCAGAATCCTTAAAGAATGATGAAAATAGTCCAGAAGCTATTTACGCCTCGTTATACAAACAGTTTCAAGAGCAAAATTATGCTTTAGTATTAGAAAAATCTGAAGAGTATATTCAACAATTTACAGGAGATGATATTGTTCCTAAATTTGAGTTATTAAAAGCATATGCTGAAGGCCGTTATTTAGGATTTGAAGCTTACAAAGAAGGTTTAAACTTTGTAGCCCTTAACTATCCACAAAGTGATGAAGGTAAACAGGCTGCCAAAATTTACAAACAATCTATTCCATCGTTAGAATTTAAGGAATTTGAAAAAGATGGTGAAGAAGGTGAGTTTAAATTAATTTATCCAATAGACAAAAACGACACTACAGTTGATGCAAAAGCACTTAGGGAAAAAGTAGATAAAGCTATTGAAGATTTAGGATACACTAACCTGTATACATCTTATGATGTTTATAATCCTTTCCAAAACTTCCTAGTAATACATGGTTTAAACAGCAGCCTTGGTGCAGAAGGATTTGGCGAGCTTTTAAAAGACAACAAGAACTATAAAATTACAAATGAGTTTTTTGGTATTTCTTCAGAAAACTATACTATTGTACAGATTCATAAAAATATTGATGCTTACAGAGAGTTTTCAACTCAATAAATAGGCCTTAACTCTAAAACAATCACACTATGTTTTCAGACAATAATTCAGGTAAAAAATCTCGAAATAATGAACAGGTTTCGAGAGAACAAAATAAAATTTCACAAGGCACAAAAATAGTAGGTGATATTGTTGCCAAAGGAGCTTTTAGGATAGAGGGCACTGTAGAAGGTACTGTTACAACTCCTGGAAAAGTAGTTGTGGGCAAAAGTGGCTTTATTAGTGGTACACTTACTTGTGAAAATGCAGATTTTGAAGGAAAATTTTCTGGGAAATTAGATATTGCAGATACATTAACACTTAGGTCTTCTTCTCACATAGAAGGTGAAGTTTTAGTAGGTAAGCTTGCTGTTGAACCAGGTGCGACGTTTAACGCGTCATGTGCAATGAAAGGCAATGTAAAATCGTTAAAAAACGACGATGACAAACGAAAAGAAAAGTCCGCTTAATTCTTCTTACGCTAAATATTCAGGCATAGCCTTTCAAATGTTTGCCATAATTGCAATTGGTGCTTTTGGAGGTGTAAAGCTAGATGANTATCTAAATAACCAAAACAACCTTTACACTATAATTTTTAGCTTAGTNGCTGTACTTGCAGCTATATTTTTTGTCATTAGGCAAATTTTAAAAATGAGCAAAGATGATAATGCGTCTTAAAACGCACTGTTCTTAAAACCAACTTTATGAATTCTATTCAAGAAAAAGAATTTAGAAGACGCCAAATAAGTTTTGTAGGCCTTCTTAGCGCCATTACTGTTATTTTACTTGGGCTTCATTATTATATATACTACTACTTTGCAGCTTCTGTTGATCTCAAGATACCACTATGGACAGTTTATGCATTTCACTTTATAGTTGTATTNCTTATTTATAGCTTTATAAACTACAGGCATACTTCNGGNAAGACAGATGTGTTTAATGTTTTTATGATACTTACATTTTTAAAGATGATCNTGGCTGTGGTATTTTTATTACCCGTATTACTTTCATCCTTAGAAAACAAGGTGCCAGACGTGCTTAACTTCTTCTTTCCGTATTTCATTTATTTAGGGTTAGAAGTGTGGACCGTCACCAATTTTTTAAAGGAAAAAACAAACTAAAAACTTTGACTAATTTTTTTGTTTGCCAATTCATTTAATGTGCGTACTTTTGCACCAAATTTAAACAGGTTATTTTAACGCAATTTTGCAATGAATATTACTCTTAGACAATTTATTTTAGGCCTTGCATTAGTAACTACCGTACTTAGCGGTTTTGCAAAAGACGCAAATACAGAAGAACCTGAGGAAGGCTTTAACGTGAAAGAAATGATAATGCACCACGTTAAAGATGCGTACGGTATGCATATTATAGACTATAACGGTCACGCAATCTCCATTCCTCTTCCTGTTATTTTATGGACAGACAATGGTCTTACTACATTTATGTCTTCAGAGTTTCATCACGATTATCACGGTGAAGTTGTTGTAGAAAAAAATGGAGGGAAGTTTATTAACCTTCATGAAAAAGTGTATCAGTTAGACGCTGGTGCAGATTCTGTACAGTTAGACGAAGAAGGTCATGCTACAAATGCACAAATACCAATTGATATTTCTATAACACGAAATGTGTTTATGATGTTTATTTCGGTTATTGTTCTTCTCCTTATATTTATTACAGCAGCAAGAAAATACAGAAANTCTGATACTAATGTNCCNAGTGGTATTGCAAGTTTTGTAGAGCCATTAATCATTTTTGTACGNGATGAGATTGGTATCCCAATGATTGGTGAGCACAAGTACAAAAAATACATGCCTTTCTTATTAACGGTATTCTTCTTTATATGGATTAACAACATTTTTGGATTAATCCCTATTGCAAATGGAGCAAACCTTTCCGGTAACATTGCATTTACAGCTGTATTAGCAGGATTTACATTTATTATTACAACATTTAGTGGTAACAAAAATTACTGGCAACACATTTTCTGGATGCCAGGTGTACCAGTACCAATTAAAATATTCTTAATCCCTATTGAATTAATCGGGATGATTGTTAAGCCAGTTTCATTAGCTATACGTTTGTTTGCTAACATTACTGCAGGACACATTATTATCTTAAGTTTAATTTCTTTAATATTTATTTTCAACTCATTAGCTGTGGCACCAGTATCTGTAGCATTTGCATTGTTTATTAGTATTATCGAGATAATTGTAACAGCAATACAAGCTTACATATTTACAGTATTATCTGCGCTTTACTTTGGTATGGCTGTAGAGGATCACGATCACCATTAANAACGGAGTAACTTAATTAATTTTAAACTATATATTATGACTATTACAGGAATTGCAGCAATTGGAGCTGGTTTAGCAGCTATCGCAGCGGGAATCGGTATTGGTAAAATCGGTTCTTCAGCAATGGAGGCAATGGCTCGTCAGCCAGAGATGCACGGTAAGATTCAGTCTTCTGCACTTATCTTAGCAGCATTCGTTGAGGCGGTAGCACTATTNGGTGTTGTTGCATCACTTATCTAATTAAGGATTACAAAACTTCAACAGTAACGGTTGGTTGCTGTTGAAGTTAATTTTAGTTGAATTAATTATCTAATTATTATAAAATGGAATTATTAACACCTGGATTTGGACTTGTGGTTTGGACGGTTATTACCTTCCTTATCTTATTTTTCCTTTTAAAGAAATTTGCTTGGAAACCTATTTTAGGAGCAGTTCACGATAGAGAAACTTCTATTAAAAGTGCTTTAGACTCTGCAGAGGCTGCACGTCGTGAAATGGAAAACCTACAAGCAGACAATGAGCGTATTCTTCAAGAAGCACGTACAGAGCGTGACTCAATTATTAAAGAAGCACGTTCTATGAAAGATAAAATGATTGCAGACGCCTCTGATGAAGCTCAAGCTAAAGCAGATCAAATTATCAAGCAAGCACAAGCTGCTATCCTTTCAGAAAAACAAGCTGCTATTGCAGATATTAAAAACCAAGTTGCTAACTTGTCTATTGATATTGCAGAAAAAGTAGTTCGTGAAGAATTATCTAACAAAGAAAAACAAGCTAAGCTTGTTGAAGATATGTTAGGTGACGTTACTTTAAACTAATATAACATGGCAGCACCAAGAGCAGCACAACGTTACGCAAAAGCCATCTTAGATTTGGCTATTGACCAAAACAACGCAAAGGAAACTAACGAGAACATGAAGCTTGTTAGCAANACCATTGCTGCAAGTGATGACTTACAGCTTATGCTTACAAGTCCTGTAGTAAAATCTGCAGATAAGAAAGCAGTTTTAAGACAGGTTTTTAAAGACGGNAACGCTATCACTATTGGTCTTTTCGATATTCTTATTGAAAACAAGCGCGTAGACATATTACAAGATGTTGCAAAAAAATATACGTTTTTGTTCGACCAAATGAACAAAACAGAAGTTGCAACCGTTACTACTGCAGTACCTTTAACNAAAGAGCTAGAAGCAAAAGTTTTAGCAAAAGTTAAAGAGCTTACAGGAAATGACGTTTCTTTAGAAAATAAAATTGATGAAAGCATAATTGGTGGTTTCATCCTTCGTGTTGGAGATTTACAGTACAACGCGAGTATTGCAAACAAATTGAATACACTTAAACGTGAGTTTACAAACAACACTTACGTTTCAAAACTATAATTGATTTAAAGATTAAACAAAATGGCAGAAGTTAATCCAGCTGAAGTATCAGCAATACTTAAACAACAGCTTTCAGGTTTTGAAAACAAAGCCTCATTAGACGAAGTTGGTACCGTTTTAACCGTAGGTGATGGTATTGCTCGTGTATATGGTCTAAGCAACGCACAATATGGTGAATTGGTAGAGTTTGAAACTGGCCTTGAAGCTATCGTTTTAAACTTGGAGGAAGACAACGTTGGTGTGGTACTTTTAGGACCATCTGTTGGTATTTCTGAAGGNTCTACAGTAAAACGTACACAACGTATTGCATCTATTAAAGTAGGTGAAGGTATTGTTGGTCGTGTTGTAGATACTCTTGGTAATCCTATAGACGGTAAAGGCCCTATNGAAGGTGAAACTTTCGAAATGCCATTAGAGCGTAAAGCGCCAGGTGTTATTTATCGTGAGCCTGTAACAGAGCCATTACAAACTGGTATCAAATCTATTGATGCTATGGTGCCAATTGGCCGTGGACAACGTGAGCTTGTTATTGGTGACCGTCAAACAGGTAAAACTACCGTTTGTATNGANACGATTCTTAAANCAAAAAGAATTTTANGATNNNGGTGAGCCNGTATANTGTATTTATGTNGCNNTTGGTCAAAAAGCNTCTACNGTTGCAGGTATNGCNAANACNNTAGAAGANANAGGTGCNNTNGCTTATACNACTATTGTAGCNGCNAANGCATCAGATCCTGCNCCAATGCAGGTNTANGCACCATTTNCNGGAGCTGCNATNGGAGAGTACTTTAGAGATACNGGTCGTCCNGNNTTAATTATTTATGANGATTTATCTAAGCAAGCNGTNGCTTACCGTGAGGTNTCTTTATTATTACGTCGTCCACCNGGACGTGAGGCGTATCCNGGNGACGTTTTCTNCNTNCACTCAAGATTATTAGANCGTGCNGCAAAAGTNATNAANGATGACGGTATTGCAAGAGATATGAACGACTTACCAGACAGCTTAAAAGATAAGGTAAAAGGTGGTGGTTCTTTAACTGCTCTTCCTGTTATTGAAACTCAAGCAGGTGACGTTTCTGCATATATCCCAACAAACGTAATTTCTATTACAGATGGGCAGATATTCTTAACTTCAGATTTATTTAACTCTGGTGTACGTCCAGCAATTAACGTAGGTATTTCTGTATCTCGTGTTGGTGGTTCTGCACAGATTAAATCTATGAAGAAAGTTGCGGGTACATTAAAGCTTGACCAAGCACAGTTCCGTGAACTTGAAGCATTTGCTAAGTTTGGATCAGACCTAGATGCTGCAACCTTAAATGTAATTGAAAAAGGTAAACGTAACGTTGAGATTCTTAAGCAAGGTCAAAATGATCCTTACACTGTAGAAAATCAAATTGCAATCGTTTATGCTGGATCTAAGAACTTACTACGTAAGGTTCCTGTAAACAAAGTAAAAGAATTTGAAGTAGATTACTTAGAATACTTAAATGCTAAGCACAGAGATGTTTTAGATACACTTAAAGCTGGAAAACTAACAGAAGAAGTGACTAACACATTAGAAAAAGTTGCTGCAGAGCTTTCTAGTAAATACTAAATAGAACAAAGACATAGACTTTAGAGTATAGGTGCTCTAATAAGATCACCTATATTCTTTACTCTTTAATCTATACTCTTAATACGAATGGCAAACTTAAAAGAACTTAGAAATAGAATTACATCGGTAAGCTCAACGATGCAGATTACTAGTGCCATGAAAATGGTATCTGCTGCTAAGTTGAACAAAGCTCAGGACGCTATTACAAAAATGCGCCCTTACTCTAATAAGCTTACTGAATTATTACAAAGTCTAAGCGCTACTTTAGATGCAGATAGCGGAAGCGATTATGCAGAAGAGCGCCAGATAAATAAAGTGCTTATTGTTGCTATTTCATCTAACAGAGGATTAGCAGGAGCTTTTAATACCAACATTATTAAGAAAGTTAAATCTCTTACAGAAACTACATATAAAGGAATTTCTACAGAGGTTATAACTATTGGTAAGAAGGCTAATGATATCCTAAAGAAAACGCATACAGTTACAACAAACAACAACAGCCTTTTTGATGATTTATCATTTGAAAATGTTGCTGAAGTTGCTGAGGATTTAATGGCTAAATTTAAAAACCGTGAATACGATAAAATAGTTATCGTTTACAATAGTTTTAAAAATGCAGCTACGCAAATTGTAATGAATGAACAGTTTCTTCCATTAGTAGCAAAACAAAACGATGATGTTGATACGTCTAGCGTATCAGATTATATTTTTGAGCCTTCTAAAGAGGAAATAGTAAACGACTTAATTCCTAAGTCTTTAAAAATGCAATTGTATAAAGCTATGCGTGATTCTTTTGCTTCTGAGCACGGTGCACGTATGACTGCAATGCATAAGGCTACAGATAACGCTACAGAGCTTAGAGATAGCCTTAAATTGTCTTACAACAAAGCAAGACAAGCAAGTATTACAAATGAAATATTAGAAATTGTTGGTGGTGCAGAAGCATTGAATAACTAATAATTTTTATTCCTAATTAAAAAAGCTCCAAATAAAATTTGGAGCTTTTTTAATTATAATAATATGCTATTATTTGAATATCGTCATTAGCTGTGCCTAATTTAAACTGGATATTACCAGAACCACTTGCATTACCAACACTAACTTGAACTGCAAATAATGCTTTGTAAGTTCCTGCTGGCAAACGTACATAATCTGAACCTGTATTATGGAAACCATTTGCTTCACCTACTGTTCTGCTAGAGTTATTATAAAATTGTCCACTAAGACCAAGTAATGCTTCTGTACCAAGACAGTTTAGTAAATCTCCAAAAAGATTACAATTTACAGTAGCTGGGTTTATTGCATTACCATCTAAATCTTGAGTTACAAAACTGTTGTCAGAATCATCCACAAGATAAATTCCAGTTTGAATTATTCTAGCTCTTTGGTCACTAATTTTAAAGTTATTATTCTTTCGAATACTCCAAGATACAGAATAATTAATTTGGATGATTGCATCTCTTACTAAGGTAAATGTTGTGTTTAATGGCCTATTGGTTCTGGTAAAAGCAGAGCCTCCACCAGTTTGGTTAACTGTTACACCATTATCGTCTAAATAATTAGAGAAATCTAAAACAATTTCAACGCTAGGAGGTGACGTTGCTAAAGTTAAATCACCATTTCCATTAGCATAAACTCTAGTGCTATTTCCTATACCGAGGTTATTTACATTATTAGCAGCGCTCAATCCTTCAACTTTAATATTTGTAGTATCATCACCAGCGATATGTAAAGTCTCTTGCGGCGAAGTAGTATTAATACCAACTTGTGCACTCGAGAGCGTCGTTACTAATATAAATAGTAATAAAACTTTAAGTATGTGACTAGTGTTAAACATTAATTATAAAGTCTAATTTTGAGATAATCCTTTGAGCCTCCAAAACCAATACTAGTATAGGATGAGTTGCCGTCTTTGACAACACCGTAAAAGTAAATAGTATGATTTCCTGTTGGTAATGTAACATAGCCTTGACTATTAACATAAGCGTATCCAGCAACTCCACCAGAACTGGATGTATAATATATTCCTTTGATTCCATATTTCTTAGAGATTTCAGTAGCATTAAGACCATCACTATTGAGGTCTATTCTAAAAAATATTTCACCTGTTCTAGATTTAGCATCGGTAATTGGTGAAAGTGTATTTGATTTTAAATCATCTCCGGCAAACAACATTGTAACCGCATAGTTAACTTCTATTATTGATGGTTGTGGGATTGTAATTGCTTTAGTAATAATAATAGCTTCGTTTGAGGTAGATGCGAGGTCACTATTTATAACAGTACCTGTATTAAAATCTAAATTACTGGGATTATCAGGAATGAAATTATTTTCTTCTAACAAAAACACCAAAGGTGTATTGTATTGCGGGACCAATGTGAAATTTCCAAAACCATCAATAGATACTGGAGCAAGGTCAATTCCGTTATTAAAAGGGTTATTTATTGCATTTAAGCTTTCTATTCTAATTGTAGAAGTATCTCCTGCAATATGTAAATCTTGTTGAGGTTGAGTTGTACCTATTCCTACTTGAGCAAAACTTAACATTGGTAAAAATAAAAATGGAAGTAAGTATACATTCATTCTAATACATTCTAAATAGGAGTGAATCAATTCCAGAACCAAAAACAACACTCGTTGCTAAATAGCTATCGCCAGAAGAAACTTCGCCAAAAAAACGAATTGTATATGTTTGTGCTGCAGGTAATGAAACATAACCTCTACCTACATTATAATAAGTTTCATTTGACCCTGTATTACCAAAAGAAAATGAGGGTGTTCGATTTGTAAAATTCTTGGAGGCAATACCATATGTGGCACCACCTACAGTAAAGTAATTTGTAATTCGTCTTGAAAGATAATCTTCAATCTCATCACCTGCGGCATTAGAGTTTACTTCAAAGCTTATGTTATATTTTATTTCTAGAATAGTTGGCCTTGTAGTAGTGACGTTAAAAGAAAACACCTCTTCTGCTCCATTACCATCTGAGTTTGTGAATGGATTTAATGTAATAGTCGTTGTAGTTTGGATGGCATCTTCATCCTCACTAATGTAGAGTGTATTAAAATCTAATAAAAAGTCTCCATCTTCATTTATATAAAGTGGAAATGTATTATCACTTAAATTTCCGTTACCATCAAAATCACCTGAATTACTTGCATTATTAACTGCATTTAAACCGTCTAGTCTAATTGTGCTTGTTGTTCCTGCAATGTGAAGTGCTTGTTGGGGGTCGTTGGTGTTAATTCCTACGCCTTGTTGAGCAAAAAACATATAAGGAAACATAATTATAAAATACAAGTGTCTCATTACAAGACAAATATAACCTATCTTTATGTCCCTTTATGGCATTTCTTAATTAAATATCATTTATCGTTTAAGCACAATTAAAATCGACGAAAGGTAAAATTACGTTCTGTAAAATGATTTGAGAAGTTGACTAGTTAATCTTTTTAATAATATTTTAGAATATTATAATATTTAACCGCTTGTTTGAGTGTAAAAAAGTTAAATGGTAAAGTAATTATACTTTTTAATCTTCATTAAATAACAGCTTAATTATAAAATACATTTCATTTTATATTAATGTCTTCTCCAGTTAAACTCTCTCGTTTCGCCTTTTTTTCCTAGAGTATTAAATTTATAACTAAGTCCAAACATAACATAACGTTGTAATACTGTACTTTGTGTATCTTGAATATAATCTTGAGTAGCTGTTCGTCTTGTATTATTGTTTTGCTTTAAGATATCATACGCCTTAACAGAAGCAGTAAAAGCGTCGTTATAAAATGAGTATAAAAGTGAACTATTCCAGAACAGGATGCTTTTCTCAAATCCTTCAGCAACATCTGCATTGTAATTATAATCTACATCATTTACCCATTCAAGCTTTTTGAAGAACGTAGCTGTAGTAAAAAGGTTTATGGTATGTCTTACGTACTCTCTACCTTCAAACAGGTCTAAATTAAAGCTATTCTCTGTATAGTTAATTGTGTAAGATGGTCTAAACTCAAATTTATCTTTTAGTATATAGGCAATATTTACAGATGGCGAATACGTTACAGTTCTACTAGCATATTGTACTGCATTATTAAAGTTTACGTTTCTGTTGGCGTTTATGCTTCCTCTAAGCCCGTAACGTATGCTTTGTAATGAATCTACCTTCTTTTGTTTATTAACTCCTATGCTAAAATTTAAATTGTAATTACCATTTACATTGGTATACGTAGTGTTTCTTACAAAATTTTCATCAACAGTAGTTTGAGCTACCACACGATCATTAGTAAATGTGGCATTACCATAGCTGTAAACTCCAGATTGGGTTTTAAAATCGTAGGAGTTATATCCTAAATAAATATTATGATTGTTAGAAGGGCTTAGGTTTGGATTACCCTGTATAGTGTTTAGTGGATTAGACACATCTACAAAAGGAGATAGTTGATTTACGCTTGGAGCATCATTACGGAGCCTATAACTAATATAGGCTCTAGATTGTTTAGTAAAGTTATATCTAAAATTACTTGAAAGTGTTAGTGCATCAAAATTGTTTTCAAAATTAATGTCTCTTAATGCATCGTCACTTTCTAAAGTCCTATGTATATAACCAGCACTAAAACCGGCTCTTAGTTTATCGGTTTGGTATTGTAACCCTAACTCTGGTTCAGAACTGCTATTCTTATTTTCAAAATCTGTACTCTGTTCAAGATTAAAATCTGAATAGTTTTGGTTAGTGTCATTAAAGTCAAATACAGACTGGTTATCTTCTCTTGTATTTTGTTCGTAGGTATATTCAGCATTTAAGAATAGTTTTTTCTCTATTAAAGGAATTCTCCAATCTGCTGAGACCTGAAAACCATTGTCTGTATTTTCACCGTCTGTAAATTGATTTCTTGTAATTGTTTCTGGTGTGTCTCCAAAAACTTCGGTATTAGAAAACAAGAATCTTTCGTTTACATCCTTATTAATATTGTTTTCTACTCCTAACCTTACAAATCCACCTTTTTTACCATACTTCTTTGTAAAGTCTAACTCTCCTTGAAAGTTGGTGCCTGTTCTATCAGATTGTGTAGAGGCTTCAGATTGGTTTGTAAGTTCACCATCTATCGTTCTGCTTTCTTCATTAGAATCAAAGTTTGAAAGTCCTGTATTGTATGAAAATTCAGGTCTAAATAATATTACAAATGTTGAGTCTACTTCAGACCTAAATCTAGCATTAACTGTATGAGAATCTATATTACTGTCTGAACTTGATATAGAATTTGTAATAAACCTATTGTCTGGCAAAATGTTTTCACGCTGAGTAACTTCGTCATTATAAGAGTTAGATGCAGAGTAAAAATAATCTGTAGTAATGTCTGTTTTTTTCCATAATTCATTAGCAAAATTAACGCCTGCTGTTCTTGAGTTAGTAATACCTTGGCCACCACCAAAAGAACGCCCACCAACATTAAAACTGCCATTGCCGTTAAAGCTTACAGAACGCGTATTAGAAAAGAGCCTTTGTATTTCTCCAAAACTAAAACCTGGTGAGTTAATATTATTACCACCACCTAATACGCTAACTCGCAAATCGTTATCAAAATAATTTAAAAGTCCGGCATATTCAAAACGTTCATCGGTGCCTGCACCTGCAGCTACCCTACCAAAAATTCCTTTATTTTTATCTTCATCTATAGTAAGATTTATGGTTTTGTTGGTTTGCTCTCCATCTTCGCCGGTAAAAGCCTCAGAATCTGTTTTAGTATCTGTTACTTGTATTTTCTTGATAATATCCTTGGTTAGGTTTCTTGTTGCAATTGTAGGATCATTACCAAAAAAAGGTTTTCCATTAACTAATATCTTGTTTACTGGTTTCCCATTAACTTTTATGGTGCCATCTGGATCTACCTCAACACCTGGCAATTGTTTTAAAAGATCTTCAACGTTGGCATCTTTCTTAGTTTTAAACGACTTTACGTTAAACTCTAATGTGTCCTTTTTAATAGTAATTGGTGCGCGTGTAGCAGTAATTACAACGTCTGACAAAGATTCTGCCTGCAAACCAAGTGGAATGGTTCCTAGATCTATTTCTGATGAGTTTATCTTTACAACTTTAGAATAGCCAGCGTAGCCAGTAAAACTAATATTTACTCGCATTTCTGGTAAACTAGATTCTGTTTCTAATAAGAAAAGACCTGCTCTGTCTGAAATGGAATAGGTTATTAATGTACTATCTGAAACTTTTTCTGCAAAAACAGTTGCTGCTTCTAAAGGTGTTTTCGTAGTCTCATCTACTATTGTTCCTTTTATAGTAACACTTTGAGCAATAGATGTTATCGAAATGAAGAAGACTGCTAAAAATAAGTAAACGTTTTTCAAGAGTGTTGATTTTTAATTGATTGATGAATTGTCGACGAAAATAACCAAACAGACTATGTAAAACATAGTCTTAAATTATTTTTAAGTTTTTATTAACACAAATGCTCTTTTAGTTAGGTCTTATCATTGTTTTACAACGCTTTGGCACTTAATTTGTTTTGTACCTTTAAACTGAAAATCTCAATATTATGAAATTAGCTACTTTACTTTATGGTATTATTCCCTTAGTGTTTTTTTCCAGTTGTTCTTCAAGCCAGCAGTTACAAAACTTTGTGCTACAAGAACAGGTGCCTTTTGAAATAGTTGAATATTATTATCAAGATTGGCCTCAACATACAAGAACATCTCCTGCAGGAATACACGTTACCATAGTTTTAAAAGAGAATTTAAACTCTATTGAATTAAAAGAGGTTTTCTTTAGGGATAAACAAGTTGAATTAAAGCCTGAACTACGTGCGCCTACGGTATATGTAGGGAAGTTTCCTAAACAAACTGACCGTATCTTAAATGCCGATCCTGTAAAAGAATATGGAAATAAACCACCTCAATTTTCTAAAAATGGTTCTTTCAAATTGTCCTCTAATGACGCTATAATTTCCTACACAGAACGTGGTAAACTACTCTATTACAAACTAACAGACATTGAAGAACGCGGCACAAGGCAAGCTCCTAGAAATCTTAGGTAATTATTTTTTAAGAATTTGGAAGTTATCATCATCTACCTCAACAACCTCATAGGTCTCTGAAAACCACGCATAGTCTGTTTTATTTAGTTGCTTACTCATTGTTACACTAAAATTTTCTGAAACCCTTGCATTTGTAAGTGTTGCTCCTTTAAGCGATTTAACAGAGAATTCTGAGCCTCTAAGGTCTGTTAAACTTAAGTCTGCCTTTGTTAGATCTGCACGCTTGAAACTTGTGTTTTTAAGAATAGCTCCTTTAAAGTTAGTAGATTCCAGGTTTGCTAAATCTAAAACTGTATTTGTTAAATCTGCATATTTAAAATCTGCATTTTCAAAATCGTTCCCACTAAAATTTGAATTACTTAGGTCTGCATAAGACAGATTAATATTTAATAAATCCTCATTAATGATGGAAACGCCCACCATTTCTGCATAACTAAAATCTAATCGTTCTAATAAAGATCCGTTTAGTGACGTGTTAGAACTTAGCTTTAAACTTAAATCACTTTCAATTAAAGACAACAACAAATAGCCTCGTTCTGGACTTAGAACGCGTTCTGTAAGACTATCATTCTTTAAGTAACGATATGGCTTTAGCATTTTACTTAAAGCAATTAAACGACCTGTAGTTGGTTTAGAAATTCTGTTTGAAGGTGTTCTGTCTATTTCATCATTAACATCCTTAATCATGTTATCTAATAAAATAATGACATTGCCACGACGTTCTGCCTCTTGCAAATAGGTTTGTTGATCTAAACGAATATTCTGATTTTGAAATAATGTTTTCTGATCATCTATCAACGTGGTTTGCTTGGCAAGGTAATAGGTTTGAAAAATAAGTAAAACTGAAGGTAAAATTGCCGTAAGCACCAATAGGAAACCAACTCTAGTAAGCCTTAATACAACTGCAGAAAGTAAATTGGACAATGTTTCACGAGAAACACGACGGTCATCTCCTAATTCATTTAAAAAATCTTCGATTGAAGTTTTGAGCTTTACACCCAAAACCATACCTGAAGAACGTTTTAAAAAGCTCCACCCTAATTTTCTTCGTTTTCGCTTAGATTCTTTTTGAGACGCAAAGGTGTCTCTTAGCTTTTTGTTTTCAGCCTCTAACTGTTTAATCTTCTCTTCTTGAGTCATTATTAAATTTGCATTAAAGGCTTATTTTATACAATTAAAGCTTCATTTCTGGAACATCTCCATCTATAATGAGTGTACCTTCTGTTGCCTTTTGTATTTCATCTACACTAACGCCTGGCGCTCGTTCTAAAAGCTTGAAGCCTTCTTTAGTAACCTCTAACACTGCAAGGTTTGTAACCACCTTAGTTACACAACCAACTCCAGTTAACGGTAAGCTACAGCGTTTTAATAATTTAGAATCTCCAGCACGGTTAGTGTGCATCATTGCCACTATAATATTGTCTGCACTTGCCACAAGATCCATAGCTCCGCCCATTCCTTTTACCATTTTACCTGGTATTTTCCAGTTGGCAATATCTCCATTTTCTGCTACTTCCATAGCACCCAGAATTGTAAGGTCTACGTGTTGGCCTCTTATCATACTAAAGCTTGTAGCAGAGTCGAAAAAACTAGCGCCTGGCAAGGCTGTAATAGTTTGCTTACCAGCATTAATGACATCTGCATCTTCTTCACCATCAAAAGGGAATGGCCCCATTCCTAAAACACCATTCTCACTTTGAAACTCTACATCGATATCATCTCTAACAAAGTTTGCGACCAATGTTGGTATCCCAATGCCTAAGTTTACATAGTAACCATCCTTAACTTCTTTAGCTATGCGTTGTGCTATTCCATTTTTATCTAACATATACTCAATTTGAAAATTTTGATGATTGCTTAATCTCTTTGTCTTACTGTTCTTTGTTCAATTCGCTTTTCATAGCGTTCGCCTTGAAAAATTCGTTGTACAAATATGCCCGGAATATGTATTTGGTTAGGGTCTAATTCTCCTGGCTTAACTAACTCTTCTACCTCTACCACAGTAACCTTTGCAGCACCACACATATTTGGATTAAAGTTTCGTGCTGTACCCTTAAAGATTAAATTTCCTGCTTCATCTCCTTTCCAAGCTTTTATAAATGCAAAATCTGCTTTAAATGCTTCTTCCAACACATACATCTTCCCGTTAAACTCTCGTACTTCTTTACCTTCGGCTACTTCTGTACCATAACCTGCTGGTGTGAAAAATGCAGGAAATCCTCCTTGTGCAGCGCGGCATCGTTCTGCCAAGGTACCTTGTGGAATAAGCTCCACTTCTAACTCTCCACTTAGCATTTGACGTTCAAACTCATCGTTCTCTCCAACGTAAGACGATACCATTTTTCGTATTTGCTTTTTTTGAAGCAACAACCCTAAACCGAAATCATCTACACCTGCATTATTAGAAATACACGTAATGTCTTTTACGTTTAATTTTACTAAATGTGCAATTGCATTTTCTGGTATGCCGCTTAATCCAAAACCGCCTAACATAAATGTCATGCCATCTTGTACGCCTTGCAATGCTGCTTCTACGTCTTTTACTGTCTTTTTAATCATTATCTAGATTTAATGATGGGAATTTACAAAAAATGAGAGGACATTAATAATCCTATACCCTCATTTATGATTGTGATTTATTTTAAAATTTTAGAGTACCTGTTTGTACTGTTTAGTATGTTCTTTGCCTCTTCTATCTCTGGATTATTAATAACATAATAATCATAAAGACCTTCTTTGTAGAAATAGCGCTTTATAATCTCATCTGTTATAAGACGCTCTATTTCTGGCTTCTTATCATCTATAGCTTTTGTCTTGGCTTGTTGTATTGATGCTAGAAAGTTATTGTAGTTATTCTGCACATCATCATCAAACTCTTCTTTAACTGCAATTTCAAGCGTTTCTTTTAATTCTTTTTCAGTTTGTGTAGTATACTTAAAGTTAGTTGTTTTTAAAAATTCTTTGAAGTCTGAAAAATCTGAGCTAGTGAATTTAAAATCTTCTGGCGACTCTAACTTATGAGTGTAGTAATAGTTTGTGGCAAAGTTAAAAATGGCTTCATCTTGAACTAACGCTGATGTTACGCCACTAAATTTAGAAGTTTCTAACTGTACATCTGGAAGTACGCCACCGCCATCAAAAACACTTCGGCCTGCTTTAGTTTTAAACTCATTATATTCTGCAGATTTTGTTCGCACTGCATTACCATCTTCGTCTCTATTCCAATAATCTAATGCTTGTATACAACGACCACTTGGTGTGTAGTATCTTGAAATAGTTACTTTAAGTTGTGTACCATAAGTAAGCTGTTTTGGTCTTTGCACTAAGCCTTTCCCAAAACTTCTTGCGCCAACAATTACAGCTCTGTCATAATCCTGCAAGCCTCCAGAAACAATTTCACTGGCAGATGCACTACGTCCATCAATTAAAACCACTAATGGAATTTCAGTGTCGATAGGTTCATTTTTAGTAACATACGTTCTATTATACTTCTTTATAACAGACTTTGTAGTAGTAACTAACTCTCCTTTTGGTATAAAAATATTTGTCACATTTATAGCTTCACTTAATAAGCCTCCAGGATTTCCTCTTAGGTCTAAGATAATTTTATCAGCACCATCTGCTTTTAATGTTTTTAAAGCATCAATAACTTGGGTAGACGCTTTAGCATTAAATTTAGATAACACTATATAACCAGTTTTGTCTTCTAGTAGCTTATAATATGGCACTGCTTCAACATCTATCTTTCCTCTTTTTAACGTGGTTGTTTCTTGTTTTCCTTGTCGTAAATAGGTGACCTGTACTTCACTACCTGGTGATCCTTTTAATAACTCTCCAGCATCACTATCAAAATCTGACAGTACGATATCTCCTATCTTTATAATTTCATCTCCTGCTTTAAGGCCTGCATTATCTGCCGGATAGCCTTTATGAGGCTCTATGATTGTAATTTTATCGTCTCGTGTTTTTACAGATGCTCCGATACCAGTATACTCTCCAGAGTTTCGAATACGTGCTGTTTCTACATCTTGTTCATTATAAAATTTAGTATAAGGATCTAATTCTGTTAACATAGATTTTATGGCAGTATCCATAAGTTCTGCAGGGTTTGTTTCATCTACATAATTCATGTTTAATTCCTTAAACAGCGTAGTAAAAATCTCTATCTGCTTAGCAATTTCGAAGAAATCATTTTTAAAACTTACTGTTGTAAAAAAAATACCGACAGCTACTACCGAAAGTATAATGCGCTTTTTCATTATTTTGAAGTATTTTTATTTGAAGACTTAAGCCAACGTCTTATTATAATAGCAACTACAAGTCCTATTATAAGTAATGGCCATAGTGTTAAGATGCCTAAAAATACAGAAGAAATACCGAACCAACCTGACTTTAGAGCATTCACAATTTTTGTTCCGTAGGAAACTGTAATCCCAGTATTAGAAATTTCCTTATAAAAATTTATGTTTAGTGTGCTATAAGATACTTGACTTTGCAAATACTCTAGTCTTCCTTGTTTAGCTTCTATATCTTCTCTAATTGTAGAAAGTTCTCTCTCGATTTCTAAAATTTCTTTTACAGTATTTGCTTTAGATAAAAGCTGTATATATCTTGATTCTAATTCTCGTTTAGCCTTTAAGCGTGCTGTAAGGTCTATAAATTCTTCTGTTACATCTTGTCTGGAAATAGATTTTGTATCAAAGTAGTTTACGCTCTGAGAAATGCTATCAATAATGACTTGAAAGTTTTTAGATGGTATTCTTACCTGTAAATTTTGGTATTGCCTGTTGTAATTTTTGCCAGAATTATCGGTTTGAATATAACCCTCATAGGTGTTAAGCAAAGCCTTAATTTGAGAATATGTTTTAGAAAGATTTTGTGTTTGAAACTCTAATACACCTGTTTTTATAATTTTTTGCTCTTGGGATGTATTTAAATTTGAGTTTGTTGTGGTTTCTATTATAGTTTCCTCTAAATAATCTTCAGAATTTTCAATTGTAAATTCTTTTGAGAAAGACTCTGTAGAATTTTCTCCGCAAGCTAAAACCAACAACACACAAAAACTAAGACACGGCTTTGAGAAATGCCCCAACAAGCTTTTTAAATTTAGTTTCAACAAATTCATATTCAGGTGTTTCTTTGCCAATATAAACGATGAGAAGCGCAAAGTGTTGCGTTGTCCCATTATAGACAAGGTACTTATTTTTTCTGAATGATTCTCTGAGTAAGCGTTTTATTCTATTTCTATGAACCGCTAGTTTAAAGTTTCTCTTAGGCACAGATACACCAACTTTAAAACCTTTTACATCATTATCTTTTAAAGGTATATAGTACATTCTTAATGGGTATGCAGTTACAGATTTTCCATTTAAGAACAACTCGTTTATAAGTGTTTTTCCTTTTAAATGTTCTGTATTTGGAAAGCTTTGGTCCATAGGTTTCAAAGATACTGCTTATAATAAAATTCCCTCTTTTTAAAAATAACAAACCCTAAAGTGTGCTTAATAAAAGCTTCGCTTTAGGGTGTGTAAAATTATATTTTTTAGAATTATTTAATCTCTGAAACTCTTAATGTGTTTACCATACCTTTATCTGAAATTGGCATTGCTGCTAGGTTTATAACGAATTCAGATTTTTTAACATACTTCATTTGTTTTGCAATACCGTTAACATCTTCTACAGTATCGTCTGTACTAGTAAACTTGTCATAGTAGTACGCATGCACACCCCAAAGTAAGCTTAATTGTGTAAGTATGCGTTTGTTTGATGTAAATGCTAATATATGTGCACTAGGTCTCCAAGCAGAAATTTGAAATGCTGTATAACCACTATTTGTTAGTGTACAAATAGCTTTAGCCTTAATTTCATTAGCCATATGTGCTGCATGATAACAAATTGATTTTGTTATGTATCGCTTAGTACGAATATGTGGTGGCTCTTCTGGTACGTGAATTAATGGAGAGTCTTCCACAGTTTTAAGAATCTGACACATTTTTTGAATTACCTGAACTGGATATTGTCCTACAGAGGTTTCTCCACTTAACATTACTGCATCTGCACCATCCATCACAGAGTTTGCTACATCATTAACCTCTGCACGTGTTGGCGTAAGGCTAGTAATCATTGTTTCCATCATCTGTGTAGCAATAATTACAGGTATTCTTGCTTGCTTTGCTTTTAGTACTAATTGCTTTTGTATTAAAGGTACTTCTTGTGCTGGAATTTCAACACCTAAATCTCCACGCGCAACCATTAAACCATCACAGTAAGCAACTATCTTATCTATGTTCTCAACGCCTTCTGGCTTTTCTATCTTGGCTATTATTGGAATTTTGTGCTCGCTATGTTTTTTAATGAGTTCTTGTAATTCTTGCAGATCTTCTGCGTGACGTACAAAAGATAATGCCATCCAATCTACTCCTTGTTCACAAGCAAAAATGGCATCTTTAACATCTTTTTCTGTTAATGCAGGTAAAGAAATGTTGGTATTAGGTAGGTTTACTCCTTTTCTAGAACGTAAAGGACCACCTTGTATAACTTTGGCTTTTACTTCATCTTTTTTATTTGTTTCTAAAACTTCAAAGATTAGTTTACCATCATCAAGAAGAATACGCTCGCCTGCCTTTACATCTCTTGGGAAGGTGTCGTAGTTCATATAAACACGATCTGCTGTTCCTTCAAATTCTTCGCCGGTACAAAAGGATAATTTATCGCCTTTACTTACAATAACTTCACCTTTCATTACACCTACACGTAATTTAGGGCCTTGTAAATCTCCAAGAATAGATGCGTTAAATCCATACTTTTCATTAAGCTCTCTAATCATTGAGATGCGTTTCTTTACATCATCATAATTAGCATGAGAAAAATTAATTCTAAATACATTGGCACCTGCTTCAAGCATTTGTTTTAAGACCGTTTTAGTAGACGTTGATGGTCCTAAGGTTGCTACAATTTTGGTTTTCTTTCTATTAGGCATAAAATGGGCTAAAGTTATTATTAACTATTATTTAAATACGAGCCTTTCTTTCTGTTTTAAATCTTCAGTGTTTATAAGATAGGCTGTAACTATGTGTTTTATTTGATTAAGTTCAAACAATATCCGCTTTATAGGAATTGCATTAACATCTTCATCTTCAATTTTTAAAAAATAATCTGCGTTCTTGTATTCTTTAAGTAATGAAATTATAGAATATCTGTTTTGTTTGCTTCCAAAAAGATCGTCTCCTGTTATGTTTTTATTTGATGTTTTAAACTTATTTGCTGTCAAGTAATAATCTGTTTCTCTTATAGCATCTTCAAACTGAAATAAAGGTGCGTTAATTACAGTATCTCCTTGATAAATTTCTATGTCACTTACTCTTTCAAGTTTTAGTTTTAGTTGCTTGTTTACAAAGTATGCTATTCTATAAGGCTCCAAAGAGCAATGAATTGCAATGAGTTTAAACTCGTCTTCAAAAACAGTGTCTAAAATGAGTTTATTACCTTTCATATTTTACAAGCTAACAGCTAAAGATAAAATATGAGGTATAAAAATAAGAGGGAAAAAGATTAAATCTTAATTAAATATATTACGAAAACGTTTGCGACTCATAAGATTTAGTCGAAAACCTTTTTAATCTTAGACTGAAATGCGAAAAATGCTCTTTTAGATGCTTTTTCCTCGGCTTTTTTCTTTGAGGTTGCTCGTGCTTTTGCTACCACTTTTTTATCTATCCGTAATTTAACAGCAAAGTGTTTCATTTCACCAACTCCTGTGTCTTCATATACATCGTAGTGAAATTCTTTTTTTGTTTTTTGACAATATTCAATTAGTAAGCTTTTGTAACTAATAACTTTGTTCTCTAATTGTTCTATGTCTACATAAGGCTCTATTACACGCTCATGTATAAATCTTTTACAACATTTGTAACCTTTATCTAGGTAAATAGCGCCTATTAACGCTTCAAATAAATTGCCGTGAATGTTTGCTCCAAATTGAGTTTTTGGAATATTTGTTTTTACAAGACTTACTAAATCTAAATCTTTACCTAACTCGTTAAGGTGTTTTCTGGAAACTACTTTGGCCCTCATTTTGGTTAAATACCCTTCATTACCTCCAGGTACAGCAGAAAATAAATGTGCAGCGATAATAGCACTTAGCATTGCGTCTCCTAAAAACTCTAAGCGTTCATAGTTTTGCGCATTCCCTAATTCATCTACTTCATTTAAAGATCTGTGTGTAAATGCCTTTTTATAAGGTTTTAGGTTTGTTGGTTTAAACCCAACAAGGTTTTGTATAGCACTAAAAAAATTCCCGTCCTTTTTTGAACGGGAATTTAATATGTTACGAATGATACTCATTCGTATTACTCATTAAGTTTTCTAAACAATACACAAGCATTGTGTCCTCCGAAACCAAATGTATTGCTCATAGCAACATTTACTTCTCTTTCCTGTGCTTTGTTTAATGTTAAGTTCAAATTTGGGTCTATATTCTCGTCAACCGTTTCGTGGTTAATTGTTGGTGGCACGACACTATGTTCCATCGATAAGATAGACGCAATAGCCTCAATTGCACCAGCAGCACCTAAAAGGTGACCAGTCATAGACTTTGTTGAATTAATATTAATCTTCCCGGCATGCTGTCCAAATACTTGACTGATTGCTTTTAATTCGGCAACATCTCCTAAAGGAGTTGATGTACCGTGTGTGTTTATAGCATCAACTTCAGAGGCATCTATACCTGCATCTCTTAAACAGTTTTCCATAACGCGTTTTACGCCTATGCCATCTGGATGAGGTGCTGTCATGTGATAAGCATCACTAGACATACCGCCACCTATAACTTCTGCATAAATTCTTGCGCCACGTGCTTTTGCGTGTTCAAGTTCTTCGAGAACCAAAGCTCCAGCACCTTCTCCTAATACAAAACCATCTCGGTTAGCATCAAAAGGTCTGGAAGCAGATTGTGGGTTATCATTTCTGGTAGATAGTGCATGCATAGCATTAAAACCACCCATACCAGCCTCAGTCACTGCTGCTTCGCTTCCTCCTGTGATAATAACATCACAATGGCCTAGTCGAATATAATTTAAGGCATCTATCATTGCGTTAGCAGATGATGCACAAGCAGAAACTGTGGTATAATTAGGACCCATAAACCCATGTTTAATAGAAATGTTTCCTGGCGCTATATCTGCAATCATCTTAGGAATAAAAAACGGATTAAAACGTGGTGTACCATTGCCTTGAGCAAAATTTACAACCTCATCTTGAAATGTTTGTATTCCTCCAATACCAGCTCCCCATATTACTCCTACACGAAACTTGTCTACTGCATCTAGGTCTATACCTGCATCTGCAATAGCTTCGTCTGAAGAAACAAGGGCGTACTGTGCAAACTTATCTAACTTACGGGCTTCTTTTCTATCAAAATGCTTTAAAGGATCGAAATCTTTGATTTCGCAAGCAAATTGCGTTTTAAAGTTAGCAGGATCAAAGGAAGTAATTCCGGCACAGCCGCTCTTCCCTTCTACCAACCCGTTCCAATATTCGTTAATATTGTTACCAATTGGGGTTAATGCCCCTAAACCTGTTACTACAACTCGCTTTAACTCCATAATGCAGTTATTATTTAGCCTCTTCTATATAAGAAATTGCTTGACCAACTGTTGCAATGTTTTCAGCTTGGTCGTCTGGAATCTGAATATCGAATTCTTTTTCGAATTCCATAATTAATTCCACTGTGTCCAATGAATCTGCTCCTAAATCGTTTGTGAAGCTTGCGTCGTTAACTACTTCGTTTTCGTCAACACCTAATTTGTCTACGATTATTGCTTTTACTCTTGATGCAATGTCTGACATAATCTCTAGTTTTTAAAATGATTAGACGGCAAAAATAAAAAACTTTACCTTAATAAATGTTTAATGTCTTAAAATGTGGCAGGATTTTCTGTAAATTTATCCTACATCACCTAATTTTGGGGTCTAACCGATATTCATAAATAATTTAATTTGGTCACTTCTCTACATCATAAGCGTATTGTCATATTTGGTTCCGGCAACGGATCCAACGCCGAAAACATTATTAAATACTTCAAAAAAAACAATCAAGCTGAAGTGACTCACGTCTTCAGTAACAACAAGCGCGCCAAGATCTTAAAACGCGCCTATAATCTGGATGTCAACGCTATACATTTTGACAGGTCTTCATTTTATGGAACTAATGAAATGCTTAACCTCTTAAAAGACATACAACCAGACCTTATTGTGTTAGCTGGTTTTTTATGGTTATTTCCAGAAAAGATTGTAGAAGCCTTCCCAGATAAAGTTATAAACCTTCATCCAGCTCTTCTTCCAAAATTTGGCGGAAAAGGCATGTATGGAGCAAATGTTCATAAAGCTGTTGTTGAGCAAAAAGAAGAAAAAACAGGAATTACCATTCATTTTGTTAATGAAGTTTATGACGACGGAAAGATTATTGCTCAATTTGAAACAGAGTTAAAGCCAACTGACACTGTAGAGGATGTTGCTTCTAAAATAAATAAGTTAGAGATGGAGCACTTTCCTAAAGTTATAAACGAATTATTATTCCCAGAACGCTACGACACAAATGGCAACTAAGTCTCCCAAATTTTATGTTGTATGGAAAGGAAAAAAACCAGGTATTTATAAAACTTGGGCGTCTTGCAAAGCTAGCATAGATGGCTATAAAGGTGCATTGTATAAATCTTTTCCAACCTTTGCAGCAGCACAAAAAGCCTATAATGGTAATTACGAAGATTTTAAAGGCAAAAGCGCAAAGCCTAGAGTCCTTTCTGAAGCAGACAAATTAAAATATGGAACCCCTAACTTTAACTCAATTTCTGTAGATGCTGCATCTAGTGGAAATCCTGGGAAAATGGAATATCGCGGCGTAGACACTAAAACTAAAAAACAACTTTTTCATCAAGGGCCGTTTTTACAAGGCACAAATAATATAGGAGAGTTCTTAGCGTTGGTTCATGGCTTGGCCTTTTTAAAAAAACACAACAGTGATAGGATAATATATACAGACTCGAGAATAGCTATGGGTTGGGTTCGTAAGAAGAAATGCAACACCAAACTATCATTAAATGCCAAAAATAAAAATGTGTTTGAGTTGGTAAAGCGTGCTGAGCATTGGTTAAAAACCAATTCTTATAATACACCTGTTGTAAAATGGGAAACAAAAGCTTGGGGAGAAATTCCCGCAGATTTTGGGAGAAAGTAACCGTCAAAATTGTTCTTGATATAATATATAATTCGGAAATCCATTTTTGATATTGTACCTTTGCAAATTCAAATTAAAAACTCAACATGGGCAAATTATTGATCGTAGGAACCGTAGCTTTTGATGCTATAGAAACACCTTTTGGAAAAACAGATAAAATATTAGGTGGCGCTGCTACTTATATAGGATTGTCTGCTTCAAATTTTGGAATTGATAGCGGTGTAGTTTCAGTAGTTGGGGAAGACTTTCCACAAGAACACTTAGACCTCTTAACAGAACACAATGTAAATATAGATGGTATTGAGATTGTAAAAGGTGGTAAAACATTTTTCTGGAGCGGTAAGTATCATAATGACATGAACTCTAGAGATACTTTAGTGACAGAATTAAATGTTCTTGCAGATTTTGATCCTGTTGTTCCAGCTGCTTATCAAAATGCAGATGTAGTCATGTTAGGAAATTTGCATCCATTTGTACAAATGCGCGTGATAGAACAAGTGAAAAATCCTAAGCTAATTGTATTAGATACAATGAATTTTTGGATGGACAGCGCCCTAGAAGAACTTAAACAAGTTATTGCCAAAGTAGATGTAATTACTATAAACGATGAAGAAGCTAGACAATTGTCTGGAGAGTATTCTTTAGTAAAAGCAGCAAGAGAAATAGAAAAAATGGGGCCTAAATATGTTGTTATTAAAAAAGGAGAGCACGGCGCATTACTTTTTCATGATGACAAAATGTTCTTTGCTCCTGCACTACCGTTAGAAGAAGTGTTTGACCCTACTGGAGCTGGAGATACGTTTGCAGGAGGCTTTAGTGGATATTTAGCAAAAACTGAGGATTACAGCTTTAAGAATATGAAAAATGCCATAATTTACGGCTCTAACCTAGCGTCTTTCTGTGTGGAGAAATTTGGCACAGAGCGAATGGAAAGTTTAGACAAGAAAGAAGTTGAAGAACGCTTAGAGCAGTTTAAGAAATTAACACAATTCAAAATAGAATTATCATAACTAAAAAACGCCCTAAATTATTTGGGGCGTTTTTTTGTACAACACCAAACGATTATGAGTGATGTTTTAAAACACGAGTGTGGTATAGCCCTAATACGCTTGCTTAAACCTTTAGAATACTATAAGGAAAAATATGGCACAGCATTTTATGGTGTTAACAAAATGTACTTAATGATGGAGAAGCAGCATAACCGTGGCCAAGATGGTGCCGGTTTTGCTAGTATTAAGTTAGATGTTAAGCCTGGAGAGCGATATATTAGTAGAGTAAGAAGTAATCAAGCTCAACCTATACAAGATATCTTTGCTCAAATTAATGAACGCGTTAATCAAGAGCTTACAGACAATCCAGAATATGCAAATAATGTCGAGCTACAAAAGCAGCACATTCCTTATATAGGAGAATTACTTTTAGGCCATGTGCGTTATGGTACATTTGGTAAGAATAGTATAGAAAGTGTACACCCATTCTTAAGGCAAAATAACTGGATGCACCGCAACCTTATTATGGCTGGTAACTTTAACATGACCAATGTGTTTAAGTTATTTGATAATTTAGTGAAGTTAGGACAGCACCCTAAAGACAAGGCAGATACCGTTACGGTAATGGAGAAGATAGGCCATTTTGTAGATTCTGAAGTAAGGAAACTTTACAAAAAACTTAAAAAAGAAGGGTTTAGTAAGATTGAGGCTTCTCCAGAAATTGCTAAGCGTTTAAATATTGAAAAAATCCTAAAAAAATCTTCTAAAGATTGGGATGGCGGTTATGCTATGGTTGGTCTTTTAGGACATGGTGATTCATTTGTATTAAGAGATCCTGCAGGTATACGACCAGCATATTATTATAAAGATGATGAAATTGTTGTAGTAGCATCAGAGCGACCAGTTATACAAACCGTTTTCGATGTAAAGTTTGATGATGTTAAAGAACTAGCGCCAGGACACGCAATTATCACCAAAAAAGATGGATCTGTAAGTATTCCTGAAATATTAAAGCCTTTAGAGCGTAAAGCCTGTTCGTTTGAACGTATTTACTTTTCAAGAGGAAGTGATGCAGAAATTTATAAAGAACGAAAAGAGCTAGGTGCACTACTTTATCCTGAAGTTTTAAAAGCAATTGATAACGATACCACAAATTCTGTATTTTCTTTTATACCAAACACAGCAGAAGTTTCTTTTTACGGTTTAGTTGAGGCTGCTCAAGAAGACCTTAATAAACGCAAGAACGAAACAATTTTAAATGAAAAGGAAACACTAACAGATAAACGTTTAGAGCAAATACTCTCGCACAGACTTCGCACCGAGAAAATTGCAATAAAAGATGCTAAGTTAAGAACGTTTATTACCGAGGATAGCAGCAGAGATGATCTTGTAGCACACGTATATGATGTTACTTATGGTGTTGTAAAGCCAGAAGACAACCTAGTTATTATAGATGATAGTATTGTACGCGGAACCACACTTAAAAAGAGTATTATTAAGATGATGGACCGTCTTAAACCTAAACGTATAGTAGTTGTATCATCTGCACCACAAATACGTTTTCCAGACTGCTATGGTATAGATATGGCTCGTATTGAAGATTTTGTAGCTTTTAAAGCGGCATTGGAGCTATTAAAAGAAACCAACCAATATCATGTTATTGATGATGTTTATAAGAAATGTAAGTCTCAAGAACACCTAGAAGACAAGGACGTAAAGAACTTTGTTAAAGAAGTATATGCGCCGTTTAGCTATGAGGCTGTTTCTCAAAAAATAGCAGAACTTTTAAGTGATGAGACTGTAAATGCTGAAGTTAAAGTAATTTATCAACCTATTGATAATTTGCATAAAGCCTGCCCTAAGAATTTAGGAGATTGGTATTTTACAGGAGATTATCCTACTGTAGGTGGCAATAGAGTCGTAAATAGAGCATTTATAAATTTTGTTGAAGGTAATAAAGAGCGCGCCTACTAAACGCGTCGTTAGTCCGAGTAATATGTATTTTATCTAATTTACTGAAAAACACATATTTATTTAAGTTGACTATATTACATTTGACGATACCATAACTAAGTAGGTTAAGTTTATGGTAGATTTGGGGCAAAAAAGGGTGGATAAACCACCCTTTTTTATTTGCATATAATGCATAAAAAAAAGGAGGCTTTTAAAAAGCCTCCTTTTTTAAGTCTGATTAAATATTCAGATTATTTATTCTCTGCATAACGCTTAGAAACCTCTGTCCAATCAATCACATTAAAAAATGCATTTACGTAATCTGGACGACGGTTTTGATAGTTTAAGTAATATGCATGTTCCCAAACATCTAACCCTAAGATAGGGTAACCACCACAACCAATTCCTGGCATAAGTGGGTTATCTTGATTAGCTGTAGAACACACTTCTACTTTACCACCTTCTTGTACACAAAGCCAAGCCCAACCAGAACCAAACTGGCCTCCAGCTTGACTTGAAAATTCGTCTTTAAAAGCTTCAAAAGAACCAAACTTAGCATCAATGGCTTCAGCAAGTTCTCCGGTAGGCTTTCCGCCACCATCTGGAGACATCACTTCCCAAAATAGTCTGTGATTAAAGAAACCACCACCATTATTTCTAACGGCTGTATTGCTCATCTCTAAATTTGTCAAGATATTTTCAATAGTCTTGCCTTCAAGATCTGTTCCCTCAATTGCAGCGTTTAATTTATTTGTATAACCTTGGTGATGCTTTCCATGGTGTATAGTCATGGTCTTTTCATCAATATGTGGCTCTAGTGCGTCATGCGCGTATTTTAGTTTCGGTAATTCGAAAGACATATTATAGATTTTTTATTAGTTATTATAAGTTTCCATCAAATTTAATGATTATAGAAAGCTTTAAAAACTTTTCCATGTTATAAAAAGCTTAAAGATTGTACCTTTAATCCTATGCAAGATGCTCCCTTCAAAATTTATAACGCTTCAGCAGGATCTGGTAAAACCTTTTCCTTGGTTAGAGATTACCTCTCTTTATTGTTTTCAGCTAAAAAAACAGATGCTTTCAGGTCCATTTTAGCAATAACCTTTACAAACAAGGCCGTTGCTGAAATGAAATCTAGAATTGTTGAAAACCTTATAGCGTTTTCAAAAGATAACACGCAAGAGGATTATTTGGCCATGTTAAATGCCGTTGCCAATAGTACTAATATTAGTCAGGATCTTATAAAAACAAGATCTGTAATCCTACTAAAAAAACTAATTCATAATTACGCAGCTTTCGAGATTTCAACAATTGATGGCTTTACGCATAGAGTATTAAGAACATTTGCCAAAGACTTAGGGTTACCTTCTAATTTTGAGGTCACTATGCAGGTAGATGATATCTTGCACGAAGCTGTAGATAAGCTAATAGCAAAAGCTGGAGAAGATAAAGAGCTCACTAAAGTTTTAATAGATTTTGCATTAAGTAAAGCAGATGATGACAAAAGTTGGGACATTTCAAGGGAACTATACAGCATTGCAAAGCTGTTAACTAAGGAAAATAACCTTGATCATTTAAAGGCTTTTGAGAATAAAGACTTAAAAGATTTTAAAACTTACACTAAAACTTTAAATGACAAAAAACAAGATATTACAAGCGCTATTAAGCAAATTGCAGAAAATGTCTTTAATCTTTTAAATGAGAATGGCATTTTACCTGAATATGCATTTACTGGTAAGTATGCATATAAATATTTTAATAACCTTAAAGAAGGAAACTTAGGGAAACTAACATTTACTGCAGGCTGGCAAAATGATTTAATAAACGGCACAAAGCCAATTTATTCAAAATCCAGCAAAGACTTAAGTAAAGAACAAAAAAGTATTTTAGATGGCCTTAAACAACGCATTGGGTCATATTTTGAAGACTCGAAAAACAAGGTTCTTTTACTTAATTTTATAGAGCACATTTCCAAAAACATTATTCCACTTTCTTTACTAAACAGCATTAAAAAAGAGGTTGAAGCAATTAAGAAAGAACGTGGTTTATTACTCATTTCAGAATTTAACAACACAATTGCAAATGCTATAAAAGGACAACCAGCACCATTTATATACGAACGTTTAGGCGAACGGTATAGACATTTTTTTATAGATGAATTTCAAGACACCTCAGAATTGCAATGGCAAAATATTATTCCATTAGCAGAGAATCCTCTAATTAGTTTAGATGAAGATGAAAATCAAGGAAGTTTATTGTTGGTAGGAGATGCCAAGCAAAGTATATATAGGTGGCGTGGTGGCAAAGCAGAACAGTTTATAAATTTATGTAATAAGATATCGCCGTTTTCTATAAATCCAGAAGTCACTAAT
Organism: Croceibacter sp.; assembly: GCF_002716225.1. Taxonomy (NCBI): domain Bacteria; kingdom Pseudomonadati; phylum Bacteroidota; class Flavobacteriia; order Flavobacteriales; family Flavobacteriaceae; genus Croceibacter; species Croceibacter sp. The sequence goes on from NZ_PAZX01000007.1 coordinate 67,823, forward strand.
CTTCCAAATAATTTCAGGAGTTTACCTCAAGTTGTAAATTTTAATAATGCATTATTTAAGCATATTGCTCAATATTTTAAGGTTGAAGATTATGAATCACTTTATGAAAAATCACCACAGGAAATAATAAAAAAAGACAAAGGTTATGTTAATCTTAAATTCTTCGATCTAAAAAACAAAGAAGAAGAGAATGAGGTTTTCCCTGAAGAAGTTTTAAAGATTATTAAAGAATGTGAAGCTCTTGGTTATAAAAAATCTGATATCTGCATACTAAGTAGAAAGCGAAAAGAAGGCGTAATTATAGCAGATTATCTTAGCGAAAAAGGCATTTCTTTAATTTCTTCTGAAACCTTACTGGTAAAAAACTCTAAAGAGGTTCTATTTATAATTGATGTTCTTAAGCTAATAAAAAACCCTAAAGATGCACTTACCAAAGTTAACTTGCTCCACTATTTGATTGCTTCAGAAAAGATTCAAAAAGATGAAACGCAGTTTATTTTAGAAAGCCTTCAAAAAGATCACGAAGATTTTTACAGTTCTTTAGAAGAATACAATATAAATTTTGATGATAATTTATTGACAAGTTTAGCTCTCTATGATGCCTTAGAGTATATTATTTCAAGCTTTAACCTTTTACAATCTTCAAACGCTTATTTACAATACTTTTTAGATTTCGCTTTCGATTACGGTAATCAAAATGTTGGAGGTATTCATGGATTTTTAGAGCATTGGTCTCAACACGAAGATAAATTAAGTATTGTTGTTCCTAAAGGAGAAGATGCAGTACAATTGCTTACTATACATAGAGCTAAAGGACTTGAGTTTCCAGTTGTTATATATCCATACGCTTCAGAAAATATTCTTGATACTAAAATGGATGATATCTGGGTTAATTTAAAAGATCCCTATAATGATATTCCAAAGGCTTACATTTCTGCTAGCTCTAAGCTAGAAACGCTGGATGAAAGCATGGCAGTACCTTATGAGCATCTATTAAATGAAAAGCAGATGGATGGTGTTAACGTTCTATATGTTGCACTAACCAGAGCTAAAGAGCAACTTTATGTTTTAAGTAAAAAAGATATTAACGCAAAGGGAGTTGTAAATACAAAAACGGTTTCAGGTTTATTAATAGATTTTTTAATTAATGAAAACATTTGGGACAACACTCAGACAAGTTTTCATTTTGGAGAACCTCATTTTAAAGTATCTACAGAATCTTCATCTTCACAAGCAACACAAACTCAGTCTAAAGTAGAAACACTACCATTTAAGGAACGTTCAATAACACTATCTACCAATTCAGGAAGGTTATGGGGCACTACACAACAAGAAGCTATTGATGAAGGTATATTAATTCATGATATTATGGCAAATATAAATTCCGTTTCAGATTTGGAATCTGCCATAAACTTATTTGTAGACAAAGGTATTTTGCCAAATGATGATGTTTTGAGGGTAAGAAAAAAGGTAGAGACTATTATTATGCATCCAGAATTAAATACATACTTTAAGGAAGCAAACAAGAATTATAACGAAAGAGATTTGGTTTCAAGAGAAGGTAAAATCTTAAGACCAGACAGAATTAATGTGGTAGAAAATAACACTGCAGTAATTATTGATTACAAAACCGGAGTGTTTAATGAGCAGAATGAGCGTCAAGTTAAAGAATACAAGAAAGCACTTGAAGACATAGGTTATACTGTTACAAAAACTATTTTGGTTTACACTAATGAAAGCCTTACCATTAAGAATGTGTAATTTTACAAGAAAAATCAACCCTATATTATGTACGGAAAAATAAAAGAACATTTACAGAACGAAATTCAAGAAATAAAAGATAATGGGCTATTTAAAAAAGAGCGTATTATTACGTCACCACAAGGTGCAGAAATAAAAATATCAACAGGTGAAACAGTTATAAATTTTTGTGCCAACAATTATTTAGGGTTGTCCTCTCATCCAGATGTAATACAAGCTGCAAAAGATACTATGGATACTCATGGGTTTGGAATGTCCAGCGTAAGATTTATATGTGGTACTCAAGATATACACAAAGAGTTAGAGCAAAAGATTTCAGATTTTTTTGAAACTGAAGACACCATTCTTTATGCTGCAGCCTTTGATGCAAATGGTGGTGTTTTTGAACCACTTCTTACTAAAGAAGATGCTATTATTTCAGACTCTCTTAATCATGCATCTATAATCGACGGCGTAAGACTTTGTAAAGCAGCAAGGTATAGGTATGCAAACGGAGATATGCAAGACCTAGAAAAACAACTTCAGGATGCAAACGCAAATGGAGCTCGCTTTAAGATAATTGTAACAGATGGCGTATTCTCTATGGATGGTCTTGTAGCGCCTTTAGATAAAATTTGTGATTTAGCAGATAAGTATGATGCAATGGTTATGATTGATGAATGTCATGCATCTGGATTTATTGGTGAAACAGGAATAGGAACATTAGAAGCTAAAGGTGTTTTAGGACGCATAGATATTATTACAGGAACACTCGGTAAGGCTCTTGGTGGTGCTATGGGTGGTTTTACAACAGGTAAGAAAGAAATAATAGAGTTGTTAAGACAACGTTCTAGACCCTACTTATTTTCAAACTCTTTAGCTCCAGCAATTGTAGGAGCATCCATAAAAGTGTTTGATATGTTAAAAAATGATACTACGTTACGTGATAAGCTAGAAAAAAATGCTGCTTACTTTAAAAAGGAAATGCAAGATGCTGGTTTTGATATTGTTGACGGAGACTCTGCAATAGTACCAGTAATGCTATACGATGCTAAGCTTTCCCAAGAGATGGCAGACAGATTATTAGAAGAAGGAATCTATGTAATTGGGTTCTTTTACCCTGTTGTTCCTAAAGATAAAGCAAGAATAAGAGTGCAACTATCTGCTGCTCACGAAACTCACCATATCGACAAAGCCGTTAAAGCATTTATAAAAGTTGGAAAGGATTTAAACGTTATTTAAGGTAAATCAAGGCCTCTGATGTTAAAGGCATTAAGAAAATTTTATTACAAATGTCTTTGATGATTAGTTGTAAGCGCTTACTTTTGTTAGCAATTAACACTTTAAAAATTAAATTAATTAGAATATGAAACATCTTAGCAAAGTTTTATTCGCTACGTTATTTGTTCTTGGATTTTCTGTTGCTCAGGCACAGGACGAAAATAATCCTTGGGCTATTGGCGTTGGTGTAAACGCAGTTGATTATTTTTCAGCTGGTGAAGACCAAGGTCCTCTTGGTTCTTATTTTCAAGAATTTTTTAACGTAGAAGATCACTGGAATATCCTTCCATCTATCTCAAGAATATCTGTAGGTCGTTACATTGGTAACGGTTTCTCTGCAACTGCAGTAGGTACAATTAACCAAATCGACAGAATTGGTGATGTAGAAGTTGGTGACCTTGCTTACTACGGTATCGATGGTATGTTAAGCTATAGCTTAAGAAACGTACTTAACGGTCCTGGCGGATGGGCAGATCCATACGTTGGTATTGGTGGTGGTTACACTTGGTTAGAAGAATCTAACAACGCTGCTTTACCAGATAACTTTAGTAACGATGATGGTGACTTAGGTACTGTTGGTGTTGGTACTGGTAACGTTACTGCAGGTTTAAACTTCTGGATTTCAGAAAACCTTGCAATTAACGCTGCTTCTACTTACAAGCACGTATTTGAAGATGCTTACGGTGCACAGCACTTCCAGCACTCTTTAGGTGTTGTTTTCACATTTGGTGGAAAAGACACAGATGGTGATGGTATCTATGATGATCAAGACGAATGTCCAGAAACTCCAGGTTTAGCTGAGTTTAACGGATGTCCTGATACAGATAGCGATGGTATTGAAGACCGTAAGGATGACTGTCCTAACGTAGCTGGTACAGCTGAGTTTAACGGTTGCCCTGATACAGATGGTGATGGTATCCCAGATCCTAAAGATGACTGTCCTACAGTTGCAGGTATCCAAGCATTAAACGGATGCCCAGATGCAGACGGTGATGGTATAAAAGATAGCGAAGATAACTGTCCTAACGAAGCAGGTCCTGCATCTAACAACGGTTGCCCATTCGAAGATAAAGATGGTGACGGTGTATTAGACAAAGATGACCAATGTCCAGATGTTGCTGGTACTGTTGCTAACAACGGTTGTCCAGAAGTTACTGTTGAAGTAATGAACGAATTAAATGAGTATTCAAGAACTATCTTATTTGACCTTAACAAGTCAACTATCCGTTCTGAGTCTTTCGAAACTTTACAGAACATTGCAGATATAATGAGCGAATATCCAACAGCTAAGTTCCATATTGAAGGTCACACAGACAGTCAAGGTAGTGAAGCTTACAACGAGAAGCTATCACGTGAGCGTGCTGCTTCTGTAAGAACTTACTTAACTACTAAAGGAGTTGCTGCTAACAAGCTTACATCTGAAGGTTATGGTGAATTAAGACCAATTGCTACAAATAAAACTGCAGCAGGTCGTCAACAAAACCGTCGTGTTGAAATTAAATTAGAGAAAGACAGAAAGTAGTCTTTAACTAAATAAATATTAGGAAACGCCTCGAAATATTCGAGGCGTTTTTTATTTTTAGAAGATGATATCATTCTTAAAGCAAACCTTAAATTCTATTGAAAACACTTACCAGGATTTAAGTAAACCTATATTTATTCTTCCCAGCCAAAGAGCAGTTAGTTTTTTAAAACAGCTCATGGCAAAACGTACCAATAAAGCCACATTTCTCCCAGAAATTTATAGTATTGAAAGTTTTATTGAAAAGGTCGCTGGCTTACAGCAAATAGATAATACCACTACACTTTTCAAGCTATACGAAGTTTACATAAGTCTAATTAACAAAGAAGACCAAGAAACCTTCGAAACATTTAGTGGTTGGGCGCAAACTATAATAGGAGATTTTAATGAAATAGATAGATACCTTATTCCTTCCGATGAGTTCTTTAATTATCTATCTGAAATTAAAGATAAAGACCACTGGTACTTAGCAGATGAAAAAACAACACTCATTGAAAACTATTTAAAATTCTGGAAGCAACTACCTCAACTCTATAACGCGTTATATTCCAGTCTTATTTCTTCTAAAAAAGGGTATCAAGGATTAATATACAGAGAAGCTGCCAACAACATAGACACCTATATGTCTACAAATAACAAAACACATATTTTTATAGGGTTTAATGCATTAAATAATGCTGAGCAACATATCATACAACAATCAATTAAAAAGGACTGTGCAGAGGTGTTTTGGGACTTAGATGAGGTGTTTTACAATGATACATTTCACGACGCCTCACATTTTATAAGATCATATTATAAGAATTGGAAAGTTTTTGAGAAAAAACAGTTTAATGGTGGCCAAAATTTTTCTAATAAGAAAGAAATTTCAATCATTGGAACACCAAAAAAAATAGGGCAGGCAAAAGCAGTAGGTCAAATTTTAAATGACATACCAGCAAATAAACTATCTAGTACAGCTGTAATCTTAGGAGATGAAACTTTGTTACTACCATTGTTAAATGCAATCCCTAAGCATATTAAAGATGTAAATATTACAATGGGGTTACCGTTACAAAAAGTACCGTTAGCTTCTTTTTTTGAACTTCTGTTTACATTGCAACTTAACAATACATCAGAGTTATATTATAAACACGTTTTAGAAATATTTAATCATCCCTCATTACAATATGTATTAGAGGCCTCAAAGCTTAATGTTGTATCTTATATAAATACAGGAAATATTGTTTCAATAAAATTTGATAGCCTTATTGCGCAAAGTAGCGCTGAAGAAAGTGAAATAGTAAAATTGCTTTTCTCAAGTTCAGAGAACAATCCAGAGCACTTCATTTCCCGTATTTTAAAAATAATTCAATACCTAAAGCAAAATTTATCTGTAGAGCAGTCTGTATTAAGAGAGTATCTATACCGTTTTAATGTGCTATTTAATAAATTAGAACATTTACTGTCTACCTTTTCTCATATATCTAATATTTCTGTATTACACACTATTTACAAGGATATGCTATCTAATGAAACCTTAGATTTTATAGGGAAAAAACACGATGGCTTACAGATAATGGGAGTTTTAGAAACTCGTGTTCTAGATTTTGAAAACATCATTTTAACCTCTGTAAATGAAGGTATCTTACCATCTGGAAAAAGTGATAATTCTTATTTGCCATATGATTTAAAAAAAGAATACGGCTTACCTACCTACAAAGAAAAAGATGCCATATATACCTATCACTTTTACCATATGTTACAGCGTTGTAACCAAGCACATATTATATTTAACACAGAAGCCGACGACTTAAATAGTGGTGAAAAAAGTAGATTTATTACACAATTACAGGTAGAGGCTCAAAATTACCCAAAGCATTCGTATAACAATTTAATTACACTTCCTAAAGTTCCAAAAATCACCTCGCAATTAAGAACTGTACAAAAAACAGCTCAGGTAATGGATCAAATAAAATACAGAGCTAAATCTGGGTTTTCTCCATCTGCACTAACATTATATATGCGAAACCCTATAGATTTTTATACGCGCTATGTATTGGGTGTAGGAGATACTGAAGAGGTTGAAGAAACAGTGGCGTATAACACCTTAGGAACAGTTGTGCATGACACCTTAGAGCAATTATATACACCATACATTGGTGAGCTGCTTAATGCTGATATTATTAAAGTTATGACGACTAAAGCAGATAAGCAAGTAGCCCTAGAGTTTAACAACACCTATTCTAAATCTTCTTTAGACAAAGGTATGAACCTCTTAATCTTTGAAGTTGCAAAGCGTTACGTTCATAATTTTCTGAAATTAGAAAAAAAACGCCTCGATAATGGTGAAGATATTCAAATATTAAAATTAGAAGAAGATAATAATGTTCCTATAACAATAACTGGGATAGACTTTCCTGTTAATTTAAGAGGAAAAGTAGATCGTGTAGAGAAAACAAATGACATAACGCGTATTATAGATTATAAAACAGGTAATGTAGATCTCGCTAAAGTAACCGTTAAAAGCTGGGACGATCTAAATACAGATTATGATAAGTATTCAAAATCCTTTCAAATTCTTCAATATGCATATATGATGCATTTAAAAACACCCTTTTTAAATCCTATTGAAGCTGGAATAATTTCATTTAAAAATTTGAAATCTGGATTTCTACCATTCAATTATAATAAAAACACAGAAATAACTACCGAAACATTTAAGGCATTTTCTAAGCAATTAGAGCAACTAATTAAAGACATTTGCAATCCTAATATTCCGTTTGTAGAAAAAGAACTTAAAGACCCAATTAAAGGATGACCATAACACAAAATATAGCCGTTAAAGGACAGCACAACAAACCAATTGTAACAGATTTGTTTTTTAAACAAAATACAGACAAAAAACCTGTAGTTATTTTTTGCCATGGCTATAAAGGCTTTAAAGATTGGGGTGCGTGGAATATTATGGCTGAAGCGTTTGCCAATGCAGGTTTGTTTTTCGTGAAATTTAACTTTTCACATAATGGAGGTACGTTGGAGCAACCTATAGATTTTCCAGATCTTGAGGCCTTTGGAAACAACACGTATACTAAAGAATTAGATGACTTAGAGTCTGTTTTAAATTGGCTTACCGCAGAAGATTTTGAACATGCATCACAGATAGATACCACAGATATTACTCTTGTTGGTCATTCTCGTGGTGGTGGTATTGTCTTAATTAAAGCTGAAGAAGACTCAAGAGTAACTAAAGTGATAACCTTAGCATCTGTAAGCGATTACAAAGCGCGTTTTCCTCGCGGAAAAGACTTTGAAGCTTGGAAAAAAGATGGCGTAATGCACGTTGTTAACGGAAGAACAAAGCAAAAGATGCCTCATTATTTCTCATTTTTTGAAGATTTTAAGGCTAATGAAGAACGCCTAAATATTCAAAAAGTGGCAAAGCGTTTAGAAAAGCCACTTCTTATTTTTCATGGCACGAATGACACGTCTGTAAAAAACTATAATGCTGAGAATTTGAAAAATTGGAATGAAAACGCCACGTTGCGATGGATTGCCAATGCAGATCACGTGTTTAACACCAAACATCCTTGGGAAAGTGATACCTTATCTAAACAGTTAAATTTAGTTGTATTGAAGAGTATCTCATTTATTAAAGACTAAAAGTTTTTTTTAGGTAACTTATACTTTTGTGACAACATCCCTTTAATTCGTTCACCTTTTAAATTAAGCTTAATCAATGTATCTTTTAAATACAAATATTGATGAGCTTCTGGGGTAATAGTATTTCCATAAAGTTTTATGGTATCTTGCTTTATTGTATAATTTCCTACTACAGTAAATTCTGAACCTGAAGTTTCTAAATATACTTGATTGAGCGTAAAGTTATAATCTTCTTTTAGGTGTAATTCTGTTTTAATTCCTAGACAGTCTGCACAAGGTAGGGTTCCTATGTAGAGTCCTTTTATAGAGTCATTATAAAATCCTTTTGAAACTACTTTTTCGTGAGAACTTTGTTTTGAGGAGTCAGTATTCTTGCAAGAAGACAAACCTAGCACAACTAAGACTATGCCTATAAAAACCCTCATTGTCAACTTTTAAACAAATTGATAATCGCCAAACTCCTTCTCAACCTCATCGAATACAGCAAACACATCTTTACTGTCATCACTCGTTACCATTTTCATACGGTATTCTTTAAAATGTGGGATGCCTTTAAAGTAGTTGGTGTAATGTCTTCGGGTTTCAAAAACGCCTAGTTTTTCGCCTTTCCAATCGATGCTCATCTGTAGGTGACGGCGTGCGGCATCTAAACGTTCTATCATATTTGGTGGTGGCAAATGTTCTCCGGTTTCAAAAAAGTGTTTTACCTCTCTAAAAAACCAAGGATACCCAATACTTGCACGACCAATCATAGCACCATCTAAACCGTATTTATCGCGCATTTCTACAGCGCGTTCTGGTGTGTTTACATCACCATTACCAAAAACAGGAATGTGCATTCTAGGATTATTCTTTACATCGGCTATTTGCTCCCATTTTGCATCACCCTTATACATTTGCTTACGCGTACGACCGTGAATGGCTATTGCAGCACAACCTACATCCTGTAAGCGTTCTGCAACCTCAACAATTTTTATAGACTCTTCATCCCAACCCAATCTGGTTTTTACAGTAACAGGTAGTTTGGTGTGTTTTACCATAGCTTCAGTTAAGGAAACCATAAGGTCTATATCCTTTAAGATTCCAGCACCAGCACCTTTAGAAACGACTTTTTTCACGGGACAACCAAAATTAATATCTATGATATCTGGTCCAGAAGCTTCAACAATCTCCACACTTTTTAGCATAGACTCTAAGTTGGCACCAAAAATCTGAATCCCAACAGGTCTTTCCTTCTCATAAATATCAAGCTTCATCACACTTTTTGCCGCATCTCGAATTAAACCTTCCGAAGAAATAAATTCAGTATACACAACATCTGCACCTTGTTCCTTACAGAGTGCACGAAATGGTGGATCACTAACATCTTCCATTGGTGCTAACAACAATGGGAAATTACCTACGTCTATATCGCCTATCTTAGCCAAATACTTAAATTTTAATGCAAAAATAAGAGTTTAAGCAAGAACTATCTAAACAGAAGTGATTAAAGCACCTTTAAAATTGATTTCATTTTAAAATAGCGATTTGAAAACCACTATATTTGCAGCCTTATTTAGACGTAGACTATGAAGCATATTCGCAATTTTTGTATCATCGCCCATATTGATCACGGTAAATCTACCTTGGCAGATCGCCTTTTAGACTTTACAGGATCTGTAACTGCTCGAGAAGCACAGGCACAACTGTTAGACAGTATGGATTTGGAGCGAGAACGTGGTATTACCATAAAATCTCACGCCATACAGATGAATTACACACACAAAGGCGAAGAATATACCCTTAACCTTATTGACACGCCAGGCCACGTAGATTTCTCTTACGAGGTATCACGAAGTATTGCAGCTTGTGAAGGTGCCTTATTGGTGGTAGATGCTGCTCAAAGTATACAAGCACAAACAATTTCTAACCTATACCTAGCATTAGAAAATGATTTAGAGATTATTCCTGTATTAAATAAGGTTGATTTACCTTCTGCTAGCCCAGAAGAAGTGACAGATGACATTGTAGATTTATTAGGATGTGACCCTTCTGAAGTTATTCCTGCAAGTGCAAAAACAGGAATTGGTATAGAAGAAATTCTTACTGCAATTATAGAGCGAGTACCTGCTCCAAAAGGAAACCCAGATGAATCTTTACAAGCATTAATATTTGACTCTGTTTATAACCCTTTTAGAGGTGTTGAAACTTACTTTAGAGTCATTAATGGTAGCATTAAAAAGAATCAGGAGATTATGTTTATGGCCACCAAGAAAACCTATGGTGCAGATGAAGTGGGTACACTTAGGCTTAAACAGTTTCCTAGACAAGAAATTAAAACTGGTGATGTTGGTTACTTAATTACCGGAATAAAAGATGCACGAGAAGTAAAAGTTGGAGATACTATTACAGATGCTAAAAACCCTACCAAAAATATGATTGGTGGTTTTGAGGATGTAAAACCAATGGTTTTTGCTGGTATTTATCCTGTTGATACTGAAGATTTTGAAGAACTACGTTCAAGTATGGAAAAACTTCAGCTTAATGATGCGTCTTTAGTGTTTCAACCAGAAAGCTCTGCAGCATTAGGTTTTGGATTTAGATGTGGTTTCTTGGGAATGCTTCACCTAGAAATTATACAAGAGCGTTTAGAACGTGAGTTTGATATGACTGTAATTACTACAGTACCTAACGTATCTTACCACGCATTTACCAATAAGAATCCAGATGAAATATTATTGGTAAACAACCCTTCAGACCTTCCAGAACCATCTAAACTTAACCGCGTAGAAGAACCTTTTATTAAGGCAACAATAATTACAAAGTCAGACTTTGTAGGAAATGTTATGTCTCTTTGTATTGAAAAGCGTGGTATTATAACTAACCAAACTTATTTAACAACAGAGCGCGTTGAGTTAACGTTTGATATGCCATTAGCCGAAATTGTATTCGATTTTTATGATCGTCTTAAAACAGTTTCTAAAGGCTATGCATCTTTTGATTATTCACCAATAGGTATGAAAGAATCTAAGCTTGTAAAAGTAGATGTTCTTTTAAATGGAAATACGGTTGATGCCCTTTCTGCCCTATTACACCAAGACAATGCTTATGATATTGGTAAAAAGATGTGTGAGAAGCTAAAGGAGCTAATTCCTAGGCAGCAATTTGACATTCCTATACAAGCTGCCATTGGTGCTAAAATTATTGCTAGGGAGACCGTAAAAGCGCTTAGAAAAGATGTTACCGCAAAATGTTATGGTGGAGATATTTCCCGTAAGCGTAAACTTCTTGAAAAGCAGAAAAAAGGTAAAAAACGTATGCGCCAGGTTGGTAATGTAGAAATACCACAAGAAGCATTTATGGCTGTATTAAAGCTAAACGACTAAGTTTACTTGCAACAGTAACCTAACAAAAAAGGAAAGTCTTTTATTAAGACTTTCCTTTTTTAAAATAGTAATGCTTTAAAAGATATACTAAACTATATTTTTTAAAGCATTTTTTATAAGCATTACATAGAGTTATCTTCATCTTCCATAGCAGTTGTAGAGTCTGCTAATTGCTCAACGTCTATTGGTTTTCCTAGGTAAACTAATTTATGTCCTTCAAAATTTTCAACGTTTACGTCTTTGCTAAATGAGCTAAGTATATCTATTTGTCCATCTGCCTTTTTTATAAATAGAGGTACCATATCTTTTTCAGATTTGGTCATTTCTATAAGGCCTTCAAATTGTTCTTTAGTATCTATATCTATTTCTTGTATTGCTGGATATTTTCTAGCAACATCTGTAAGTTTTATATAATCATCTGTATGTGAGAATAAACCTTGTCTTGGGTTTTTTTGAGGGTTATTCATTTCTTCTGGGCTAATGAGCCTAAATGATCCATTTTCACCAAATTGAGCTTCAAATTTATCTAACGCATAGTTATTAATTTCTGCATTTCCTGTTAGAGCCATTAAGTACCCTACATCATTCAACTCAATATTACTTATTAAATCATCTGCATAAACACTAGCTTCCATTGCCTCTAAGCCTAGTTCTTTTGCTTTTTTGATATTTAAGTTGTTACTATCTACCAAAACAACGTGACGCCCATTTTTATGAAGATAGCTAGCTATTAAGCGGCTAACCTTTGAAGCGCCAATGATTAAAATGCCTTCTGAGTTTTTCAAAAATACACCCACTAGTTTGGCAAACATCCTTGCAGTTGTTGCATTTAATAATACCGTTCCTAACACTATCATAAATACCAATGGCGTAATGTACTCTGCGCCTTCAATTCCTTCTTGTGTTAGTTGTAAACCAAATAAGGAAGCAATACCTGCAGCAACAATACCACGTGGTCCTACCCAACTTATAAATAGTTTTTCATTAAGCTGTAATCCTGAGTTTATACTGCTTAAAAAGACGCCAAGAGGCCTAATTAGTAATACTACAATTGCAAATAGCACTACTGCATTCCAATTAAAGACTAATAGTAAATCATCTATATTAATATTAGCTGCAAGCAGAATAAATAGTATTGAAATTAATAATACAGAAAGAGATTCTTTAAAGTATAAAAGTTCCTTTATATTAGGAAGGTTAATATTACCCATAACCATACCCATAACAACTACAGAAAGTAATCCGCTTTCGTGTGCAAACAAATCTGAAAGTACAAACACTGCTAATACCATAGCAAGTGTAAATACGTTTAGTAGGTAATGAGGAATCACATTTTTCTTTATTGCAAATGCTAAAGCATGAGCAAATGTAAAACCAAACGTAAAGCCAAAAAGTACAATTTTACCAAACTCTTCTAAAGCGGTAATAGTAAACTCGCTACCTGCTCCAACGCTTATAAATTCAAATACCAAAACGGCAAATAAAGCACCTATTGGATCTATTAAAATACCTTCCCATTTTAAAATAGCAGAAACATCTTTTTTTAGTGGCACGTTTCTAAGTATAGGTGAAATTACTGTAGGTCCAGTTACTATTATTAAAGCTGAAAACAAGAATGATATTGGCCAGCTTAAAAAGAAGATAAAATGTGCGGCTAACGCTGCTCCAAAAAACGTTACAATAACCCCAATTGAAATAAGCTTAGTGATTACAGAACCCGTAGTTTTTATCTCACTTAACTTTAAAGTAAGACCACCTTCAAATAAAATAATTCCAATGGCAAGACTTACAAAATAAAATAAGCTCTTTCCTGGAAATAAGCCTTTTTCACCATTCCATATAGGTTGTATTAATTTAACACCGCCATCTGTGTATAACGTTGCTAAAGGACCAACTAAAAGCCCAATTAAAATAAGCGGCAAAATTGCTGGAATTTTAAACTTCCAAGCAACCCATTGTGCCAATATTCCTAAAATGATGATACCTGCTAATTCTAACATTTACGTATTTTTTCGGGAAAATAACACCTTTTGAGCTCAAAACATAATGAGGACACGAAAAAAGGATATAATATTCTGTTAAATGCAAGGCACAATCCTCTAAACTTCGTTTTAATTTGAATAGCATTTAGTAATTTGCAAGCTATGACATTACACCCTATTGAATCTGGAAATTTTAAACTAGATGGTGGCGCTATGTTTGGCGTTGTTCCTAAAAGTTTATGGACAAGGACTAACCCTGCAGACGCTAATAATATGATTGATATGGCGGCTCGCTGCCTTTTAATTGAAGATGGCGACAGGCTTATTCTAATTGACACAGGTATGGGTGACAAACAAAGTGAAAAGTTCTTTGGATATTACTATATGTGGGGAGACCATTCTTTAGATGCGTCTCTGGCCAAAGCTGGATTTCATAGAGATGATATAACAGATGTTTTCTTAACACATTTACATTTTGACCACTGTGGTGGTTGTATAATAAACAACCCTAACGGTAACGGTTATCTGCCTGCTTTTAAAAACGCTAAATTTTGGACCAATGAAAACCATTGGAACTGGGCTGTAAACCCTAATGCAAGAGAAAAAGCATCTTTCTTAAAAGAGAACATCTTGCCTATGCAAGATAGCGGACAACTTAACTTTATCAAGAAAACGACTAAAGATTCTTTCCAAACATCATCTGAGTTAGATTTTGGAATCTTTTTTGCAGATGGTCACACAGAAAAACAAATGATTCCGAGGATAGACTACAAAGAAAAAACACTTGTATTTGCAGCAGATTTATTGCCAACTGCCGGCCACATACCGCTACCTTATGTAATGGGTTATGATACAAGGCCGCTATTAACCTTAGATGAAAAAGCACAGTTTTTAAACGAAGCTGCAGACCATAATCATTACATATTTTTAGAACACGATGCTCATAATGAAATTATAACCGTGCAACATACAGACAAAGGCGTTCGTCTTAAAGATACTTACACATTTAATCAATTATTTAAATAACTAAAACACATGACTATAAAATTTCCTGCGGTAGCAACTGCCGCTATTACAGCTAGTATTATACTTTCAGGTTGTGGAAGTGCAGTACCTACTATTGTTTCTACACCATTAGAAAACATAGATAAGCAACCTCTAAAGACAACAAGCCTAAATGAGGTACAATTAAAAGGTTGGGGTGGCGCAGATATTGTAAGCGATACTATTCCAGGAATGAGTGTTGAAAAAGCCTACACAGAAATCATTAAAGACAAACAAGGACAAAGCGTTATTGTTGCTGTAATAGATAGTGGTGTAGATATAGAACATGAAGACCTTAAAAATGTAATCTGGACCAATACAGATGAAATTCCAAATAATGGAATTGATGATGATAAAAATGGTTACATAGATGATATTCACGGATGGAATTTCCTAGGTGATATTGTTGAAGAAAACATGGAATATGTGAGAATTCTTCGTGATGGCTACTCAAAGTTTGAAAACGCATCTGCTTCAGATTTTTCTGGAGAAGACCTAGAAGCTTACAACCAGTATGTTGAAGCTAAAGCAGAATATGATAAAGAATACGGAGAAGCTATTCAAAACAAACAACAGTACGAAGGTATTTACCAACAGCTTAAAGCTGCACATTCCGCAGTAAGCAAAGAAATAGGTAAAGAAGATTATACCAAGAAAGAATTGTCTGAAATGACAACAACATCTGAGCAATTAGGGCAATACAAAGGTTTTCTTACGCAAATGTATACATATGCAGAAGGTCAAACTATTCCAGAATTTATGGAAGGTATAAAAGAAGGCGTAGATTATTTTGCAGGTCGATTAAACTCACATTTTAATCAAAAATTAAATGCTAGAGCAACTATATTAAAAGACAATCCAGACGATTGGTCAACGCGTTATTACGGTAATAATGATGTAGATGGTCCAGACCCTAAAAAAGTAGATGCAAAACACGGTACACACGTTGCTGGTATTATTGCAGCATCTAGAAATAATGGTGTTGGTATGAACGGTGTTGCACAAAATGTTGAGATTATGGTTATACGTGCAGTGCCAGATGGTGATGAGTATGACAAGGATATAGCAAATGCAATACGCTATGCTGTAGATAATGGTGCTAAGGTTATTAATACAAGTTTCGGAAAGTATTTCTCTACACATCCAGAATGGGTAAATGATGCTATAGAATATGCAGCTAAAAAAGATGTTCTAATCGTAAATGCCGCTGGAAATGAAGGTTTAAACCTAGATGAAAAAAGAGTGTATCCAAACGATCAAACACCTACAGAACCAAAGGAAATATCTGATACATTTTTAACAGTAGGTTCATTAACATACACATATGGAGCAGAAATGGTATCGTCTTTTTCAAATTACGGAAAAAGCAATGTAGATGTATTTGCACCAGGTTCTAAAATTTGGTCCACAACACCATTAAACGAGTATGAGTACTTACAAGGAACATCTATGGCCGCGCCTGCAGCTGCTGGTGTTGCTGCTATGGTTCGTTCTTACTTTCCTAACTTAAAAGCATCAGAAGTAAAACAAGTTTTAATGGAAAGTGGTTTAAGCACAACACAAACTGTTGTAGTTGGTGGTGAATCCAGCAATACAAAACCGTTTACAAGCTTATCTACTTCAGGTAAAATGGTAAACCTTTACAATGCTTTAATTTTAGCAAGTAAGAAATAAGAGAGACTATTCTTATTGTTTACAGTAAGAGCCTTTAAACACTAAACTTTATAACTATGACAAAATACTTATCAGTACTGATTTGCTTTTTAAGCCTTTCAGCTATCGCTCAAAACAACACCTCATATTGGCAACAACACGTTGATTACAATATGGATATTGATATGGATGTTGAAACCTTTCAATATAAAGGAACCCAAAAATTAGAATACACTAATAATTCACCAGATGATTTAAACCGTGTATTT
This sequence comes from Croceibacter sp., assembly GCF_002716225.1. Classification (NCBI taxonomy): domain Bacteria; kingdom Pseudomonadati; phylum Bacteroidota; class Flavobacteriia; order Flavobacteriales; family Flavobacteriaceae; genus Croceibacter; species Croceibacter sp. Next base: position 84,321 of record NZ_PAZX01000007.1, read on the forward strand.
TACCACTTATATTTTAATGCATTTCAACCAGGAAGTGAAATGGATGTTCGTTTACAAAACATTCAAGATCCAGATGGTCGTATGACTACTGAAGATAAGAAGAGTAGAATTATGTCTCTTTCTGAATCTGAAATGGGTTACATTAAAGTAAAATCTCTTACACAGGATGGTAAAGAAGTTACTTACAAAACTGTAGGTACTGTTTTAGAAGTTGAATTAGCAACACCTATAAAATCTGGTGACAAAGCTACTTTTGAAATGGAATTTGACGGTCAAGTACCTCAGCAAATTAGAAGAAGTGGTCGTAACAATGCAGAAGGAGTATCTCTATCTATGACACAATGGTACCCAAAGATGGCAGAATATGATTTTGAAGGTTGGCACGCAGATCCTTATATAGGACGTGAGTTTCATGGTGTTTGGGGAGACTTTAATGTAAACATTACTATTGATAAAGATTACATTATTGGAGGAACAGGTTACCTTCAAAACCCAGAAGATATAGGATATAACTATGGCGATGAAGGCCCTAAAGGAAAGAAAGGTAAAAAAGGAAAGCTTACCTGGAAATTTAAAGCACCTATGGTTCATGATTTTACGTGGGCAGCAGATCCAGACTATATTCATGATAAAGTAACTGCTAATGATGGTACTGTTTTACATTTCTTATATCAAGACAACGACAGAATTAAAGAAAACTGGAAGAACCTTCAGCCAAAAACAGAGCAGATTCTAGAATTTTTCAATGAAAATATAGGACCTTACCCTTATGAACAATACTCGGTAATACAAGGTGGTGATGGCGGTATGGAGTATGGTATGAGTACTTTAATTACTGGAGAGCGTAAGTTTGGAAGCCTAGTAGGTGTAACAGCACATGAGATGGCACATAGCTGGTTTCAGTTTATACTAGCAACTAATGAAGCGCAACACGAGTGGATGGATGAAGGTTTTACTAGCTTTATTAGTTCTGAAGCTATGAATGTAGTTATGGGCGAAAATAAAGAAAACCCACATTCTGGTTCTTACAGAGGCTATACCTATTTAGCAAACTCTGGTGTAGAGCAACCAATGACTACACACGCAGACAGATATAATGTAAACCAAGCTTACAGCATTACAGCGTATGCTAAAGGCGCTGTATTTTTAGCACAGTTAGAGTATTTATTAGGAAATGATCTTCAAGATGAAATTATAAAAGAATATTATAACCAATGGAAGTTTAAGCATCCTACACCAAACGATTTTATACGCGTTGCTGAAAAAGTATCTGGAGCAGAATTAGGTTGGTATTTGATAGACTTTGGTCAAACTACAAATACAATAGATTATGCAGTAAAAACCATTGAAGGGAACACTGCTACATTAGAGCGTATAGGTTTAATGCCAATGCCAATAGATGCTAAAGTAACATTTGCAGATGGCACAACCAAAATGGTTCACATTCCATTACGTATGATGCGTTGGGTAAAACCAAATGCAGAAAATGTTCAAGAAGATTGGCCTTGGGCTATGCCTACATATGAGCTAAAAATGGATAAAGAAATTTCTAAAGTAGAAATAGATCCAAGTCAACTTATGGCAGATGTTAAGCGTGATAACAACACGATGCAGAAATAATATAAGATTTAGGAGCCTTACCTAAATGACTATTTCAATTACAAAAAACCCTGTTAGAGTCTTTATTATCTAACAGGGTATTTTATTTAAGATGTTATTTTATAACAATCTTTTGAACACGTTTATATCCATTAACTTCTAATTGCAAAAAATATAAAGCACTTGGTAAATTGCTTAGATTAATAGAAGGACTATGTTTATTAAACGTAAAGCTTTTAAGGGTTTTACCATAAATGGTTATAACTTTTACATTAATAGTATCAACGGTAATGCCGTTTAAGTTAAAAATACCTGTCGATGGGTTTGGGAAAACTGAAACTTCGCTAAGTTTATTATCTTCTATTGAAAGGCTAATGTTCGATTCTAAAAAATCTGGAACACCACTATTATCTGTATCATCATCTAAAGGCGATCCATTGTTATTATAATCTTCGTCTATAGTTAAAACACCATCACCATCATCGTCATCATCTAAGTAGTTTTCAATTAAATCTTCATCTGTATCAATAAACGCAAACGATTGTAAACCTGCGCCAATACCTGTTATTTCTGTTAATGTATCTACACCATCGCCATCATCGTCATCATCTAAATAATTAGGAATATCATCTTCATCTGTATCGTCATCATTTAAATCTCCATTAGTATTTAAGTCTTCATCAGAATCGCTTATCCCATCATTATCACTATCTGGCAGGGTTAAAACCAAATCAAAATTTTCAATAGTAAAACATCCAAATTCAAAATTAGTTACTCTAATATATATTGTTTGTGGGGAAAATAAGTTATTGTAAGCATTTGGTGTTACTATGGCATTGTTATCTGCTAAGGCATCACTTTCTGTTTCAAAATATACTACATCATAGTTTGAGGGCGACAAGCCATTTAAAACAATAGGAGTGTTTTCAGAAAGGTCAAAACTTTCTGTACCGTCTTCATTAATATCTTCTAATATAAGATCTATGGGCTCTGCAGTTGCAGGATTAAGTCCAACACTAATTATAAAGTTTGTAGTGTCATAAGTACTATCCGTAGTATCCTCTGCACGCGCATAAATTGTCTGCGGATTAGTAGTATTTGTAAAAGGACTAATTAATGGATTTATATTATTATCTGCATCGGTTTGTGAGGTATGATACGATACAGTTACATTATTTTGATTTCCTATTATTTGGGCATCATTTACACTAAGGTCAAACTGAGAAAAATCTGTGTCGCTACAAGCAGTTAAATCTGATGCTGGATTAGCAACGGCTTGTGCTTGTGACAAAGAAGTTATAGTTAATAAGATAAAGCAAAGTAGTAGTGTTCTCATAGTTAGTTTTTTATAAATGTAACTAAAAAAACTTTTAGCCTCAAAGAATAGAGTTTACATGCTCCTGCAACTTGGTTACAACTGTATTTTCAAACCAAGGATTTTTCATTCTCCAAAAACGATTAACTGGTGAAGGATGCGGGATTACAAAATACTCCGGTAAATAGTCATTATAGTTTTTAACCTTCTCTGTTAAGTTGCGTTTATCATCTGGTAAATAATAATTTTGAGCATAAGCACCAATTAATAATTTAAGCTTAACGTGTTTTAGCTCATTCCACACTTGGTCGTGCCACGTAGGTGCACATATTTTCATTGGTGGTAAATCTCCTGTTTTAGCTTTACCAGGATAGCAGAATCCCATTGGTAAAATTGCAAAATTGTCTGTATTGTAAAAAGTCTCTTCCGTAACCCCAAGCCATTCTCTAAGCTTCTTTCCGCTTTGGTCTTTCCACGCTACACCACTTTCATGAACTTTACGGCCTGGAGCTTGGCTTATCAAAACTATTTTAGAGTGTTTTGCAGCTTCAATAATTGGTCTAGGGCCAAGAGGAAGCTTATCTGCACAAAGGCTACAGCCTCTAATAGTTGAAAGTAAATTCTTCATAATATTTAAAGTTAGGACTTCTTTTTTCCTCAAACACAGCTTTAAACAATTTTGTATCTTAGAATGAAAATAGCTAACAATGAGCCATTACAGCATAAAGCATATTGAAGAGTATTATCAAGTATATAGAAAATCTGTTAGAGATCCCGAGCTGTTTTGGGGTGAAATAGCCGAAGAGCATTTTTTATGGCGAAAAAAATGGGATCGCGTTTTAAGTTATGATTTTAGCAAGCCTGAGTTTAAATGGTTTGAGGGTGCCCAATTAAATATTACAGAAAACTGCTTAGACAGGCACTTAACCACAAGAGCAAATAAAACGGCACTTCTTTTTGAGCCAAACAATCCCGAAGAAAAGGTACAACATATAACTTACAAAGAGTTGTATGAGCGTGTTTGTAAGCTTGCAAATGTCTTAAAACAAAAAGGGGTTAAAAAAGGAGATCGCGTTTGTATTTATTTACCCATGATACCTGAGCTCACCGTATCTGTATTGGCTTGTGCAAGAATTGGCGCCATACACTCTGTTGTTTTTGCAGGGTTTTCATCTAAAGCTTTAGCAACTCGAATAAACGACTGTGACTGTGAAATGGTCATTACCTCAGATGGATCTTATAGAGGCCACAAAACAATAGATTTAAAAGCAATTGTAGATGAAGCATTAGAGCAATGTAGTGGCGTTAAAAACGTATTGGTGGTTAAGCGTATTAATTCTGAGGTCTCAATAACACCTAACAGAGATTTCTGGATACAACCATTGTTGAAAGAGGCTAGTGCAAATTGTCCTGCAGAAATAATGGATGCTGAAGATCCATTATTTGTTTTGTATACATCTGGATCTACAGGTACGCCAAAAGGAATGGTACATACTTGTGGAGGTTATATGGTATATAGCGCCTATACATTTAAAAATGTGTTTAGATATGAAGAAAATGATGTGTATTGGTGTACAGCAGATATTGGCTGGATTACAGGGCACAGTTATATAATTTACGGTCCTTTAGCCAATGGTGCCACTTCCTTAATGTTTGAAGGTGTCCCTAGCTACCCAGATTTTGGAAGGTTTTGGGAAATTGTAGAAAAGCATAGAGTAAATCAGTTTTATACTGCGCCAACAGCAATTCGTGCTTTGGCAAAAGAAAACCTTAAATTTATTGAAAGTCACGACCTGTCTTCCTTAAAAGTATTAGGTACCGTTGGAGAACCTATCAATGAAGAGGCTTGGCATTGGTATAATGTTAATGTAGGAAAAAAACGAAGCCCTATTGCAGATTCGTGGTTTCAAACAGAAACTGGTGGTATAATGATATCTCCTATTCCGTATGTAACAGCAACAAAACCTACATATGCAACATTACCTTTGCCTGGAGTACAGTTAGCATTAATGGACGAAAATGGAGAGGAAATTAAAGGCAACCAAGTAGATGGCCGTTTGTGCATAAAATATCCTTGGCCTGGTATAGCTCGAACTATATATGGAAACCATAAACGGTATAAAGACACCTATTTTTCAGCATTTAAAGGTATGTATTTTACAGGTGACGGTGCATTAAGAGATGAAACTGGATATTATAGAATTACAGGGCGCGTTGATGATGTTGTAATTGTTTCTGGGCATAATATGGGTACTGCACCTATTGAAGATGCTATTAATGAACATCCAGCTGTGGCAGAAAGTGCTATAGTGGGTTTCCCTCATGATATTAAAGGAAATGCACTATATGGGTTTATTACTCTAAAGGAAACGGGAGAAGGAAGAGATCACAATAATCTTAGGTCAGAAATAAATCAATTAATCACCGAATATATAGGTCCAATAGCCAAGTTAGATAAGATTCAATTTACAAAAGGGCTTCCTAAAACCCGTTCAGGTAAAATTATGCGCCGTATTTTAAGAAAAATTGCTAGTAAAGATTCTGAAAACCTTGGAGACATTAGTACCTTGCTAAATCCTGAAGTTGTTCAGGATATAATAGACACATCTCTATAACACATTAAAAACTATGAGCGCATATGACGCTGTAATTATAGGATCTGGACCAAATGGACTGGCTGCCGGAATTGCACTATCTCAAGAAGGTAAACGCGTACTTATTTTAGAAGCTCATAAAGAGGTTGGTGGTGGCACAAGAACTGAAGAGCTTACCTTACCTGGTTTTCATCACGATGTTTGTTCTGCCGTGCACCCTTCAGGGTTTATATCACCGTTTTTTAAAACATTACCTTTAGAGAAGTTTGGTTTAGAATGGATACATCCGGAGGTTTCTGTTGCACATCCATTAGACAATGCTCCTGCTATTCTTTTAAAAAAATCTATTAAAGACACTGCTACACAATTGGGACAGGACTCTAATCGCTGGATGTCTTTATTTGAGGAGTTTGTAGGTGCATCAGACGCTCTGTTTAAAGATACAATGGCACCATTACAAATTCCCAATAATCCTATTTTACTTTCTAAATTTGGTTTAAAAGGTGCACGCTCTGCAGTATCTTTTGTAAACTCTTATTTTAAAGATGAACAAGCTAAGGCATTGTTTGCGGGATGTGCTGGTCATAGTATTTTACCATTTGACAAAATGTTAACCTCAGCTTTTGCTATGATGTTTGTAATACAAGGCCACGTTACCAATTGGCCAATAGTAAAAGGAGGCTCACAAAATTTAGCAAAGGCACTTTCAGGTTATTTTGTAAGCTTAGGAGGTAATATTACAACCAATACTAGTATTACTAATTTTGATCAACTACCAAAAGCTAAAGCTTATTTGTTTGACACAGACCCTAAGCAGCTTGCTGCTATTTGTAAAGATGAGTTGCCAAAATCTTACCTAAACCGTCTTCATAACTATAAATACGGCCCTGGAATTTTTAAAGTAGACTGGGCTTTGTCTGAATCTATTCCTTGGAAAGATCCTAATTGCTTAAAAGCATCAACAGTTCATGTTGGTGGTACTTTTAATGAGATTGCAAAAAGTGAAAAAGACATGTGGGAAGGCAGACATTCTGAAAAACCATTTCTAATTCTTTGTCAACAAAGTGAATTTGATGCAACTAGAGCACCAAAGGGGCAACATACAGGATATGCTTATTGTCACGTACCAAATGGATCTACAAAAGATATGACAGCTGCTATAGAAAGTCAAATAGAGCGTTTTGCGCCAGGGTTTAAGAATATTATACTAAGTAGACATAAAACCTCAACAAAAGGATTTCAAGATTACAATCCTAACTATTTAGGAGGTGCAATTACTGGCGGAGTTTCAGATATTTCTCAATTATTTACGAGACCAGTTGCAAGGTTAAACCCTTATTCCACTCCTAATCCTTCAATTTATATTTGCTCTGCATCTTCGCCACCTGGTGGTGGTGTTCATGGTATGTGTGGTTATTATGCTGCTAAGAGTGTCCTAAATAAAAAAGCCACTATCAAAAAATAGTGGCTTTTTAAAGGTTTAATTTTAAACACTATAAACTAGTTCTTAACAATTTTATAAGTGTGTACGTTGTCTTCCGATTTAACTTTTATAATATATAAACCAGATTCTAAGCTGTTAGTATTTAGGTTAATATAATTATTGTTTACCTTATTCTTTAAGACTTCCTTACCTCTAATATCATAAATTACAACTTCATCAATTATATTACTATAGGAGATGTTAACTTCATTTTTAATAGGATTTGGGTAAACTTCTAATTCATTTGATTCAACTTCATCTGTACTTAGCGTAGAAGAATCATAAGCAGCGATTCTAAATTTACCAAATTGTTGAGACCATCCCCAAACTCTTACTATTACCGTTTCACCTGGTGTTTTATCTGTAAATAAAATTCCTGCAAATTGGTTACCTCCTATTACAAATTGATCATTACAATAAGCTGTTGTGGTATTTGGTGGTGGTAAATTATAATAATAAGGCTCTAAAGTGTCTGTACCGCAAGATCCTGTATAGGTTTCGATTGCAGTATCATAAAGGTTTGTTTCGTCAGGCTCAACCCTAGTTTCTATAGTAAAGCTACCAGATTCTGGTACTACCACTGTAAACCAAATATCTCTTCCTCGTGTAGAAAAATCTAAAGTACCACAACTAGGAAAGTTTGAGTTGCCTGGATTTATTGTTGCTGAAGTGTTTGTAGCTACTATAAAGCTATCTTCAAAACTTTGTCCAACATTTAATGCTATTGGGTTAGTACAATCATCATTAGATGGTGGTACAGGAGATTTGTAAACACACAAATCAAAATAAATTGCTTGTGAAGATAATGCAGATGTCACATTTATATAATAGGTTTCATTTGCTTCTAAATCTCCCAATACAATATCTTCACATTGGTTGGTCTGTGAAGGAAATTCTTCTGACAGCGGATTTAAAAATCCTGGAGTTCCGTTATAAAGACTAATAGATAAAGGCGCTGCACCATTTACTAAAGATGCAGAAAATGTATACTCTGCGCTTTCTGTTGGTGTAAAAGTATACCAAACATCCGGATTAGAGTTTGTACAATAAGACTCTCCAGAGGTGCTTGCGTTTGCAGTGTACCCAACGACACTGTTCTCACACATATCTATGGTAGATTCTAATATCTCTTCTGCATTTGCTGTATCATTATTATCTGGTGAGTCTGGAAATGGATAAACACACATACGGTATTGTGTTGTTTCAGATGCACCACGTGCGTTAATGTAGTATGTTTGGCCACTATTTAAGACTGCACTGTAATATCTTGTAGCGCATCCTGTTTGGCTTGTAAGATTTCCTGGTGTGCCTGTAAAAATACCAATGCGCACATTTTGATTGTTAGAGTTTAAAGACTCTATTTCAATAGCATACATCTTAGTTTCAGTTGGTGTAAATGTGTACCAAGAATCTACCCAAAAATCATAATCTACACAGTTAAACTCTGCAGACTTTGTAAAGCCTTGAAAGTTTGAGATTTCTGAATTTTCGCATTCATAAGTTGCAGATAGCTCTGTAGCAACTGCTCCATTTGCTTCGTCAGATTGTGCACTTAGGTTGCAAGCCAATACTAGCGAAGCAATTAAAAGTATATATCTAGTCATAATAAGTGGTTTTTAAGTGTAACAAAAATCAAAAAAAACAAGTTATAAAGTAGGTGTTTTTTAACCGTTAACTTATCGTTAACCGAAGTGAACTTTTTTAAAATCAAATAAGTAGATAAGTTTACATCACTAAAAATTAATATTCAGATTAAACATTTAGATATCATGAAAAACATTTACATCATTTTAATTCTTGTTGCTGCAACCTTAAAGATAAATGCTCAAGTAGTTTCAATTAATGACATTACATTAGGTGGAATCTCTACTAGTACTTTTCAAGAAACCCCTATAGATGCAGATGATAATTACTCGTACTCACAAAGTATATATTTGCAATCTGAAATTAATGTTGCTGGGACAATTTCCAAAATTACATATTATACAGATGGTGTCTTAGAAAATTCAAATGACATTACCGTTTATATGGCAGAAAAAACTGAAGATGTCTTTTCATCCAATGATGATTGGCTTCCGTTTAGTAGTCTTACTGAAGTTTTTTCTGGAACATATGAGGTTTATGGCAATGAGGTTTCAATAATACTAGATACACCTTTTAACTACAGTAACACTTCTAACCTTGTTATAATTGTAGATGAGAATCAAGACGATAGTGATAGCAATGATTTTATTACACATAACCTAGGATTCTCTGAAGCAAATGGTAGAGTTTTACACTATGGAAATAACTTTACAAACCCAGACCCAATGTCTCCTCCAAGTGGTACAAGAGATTACTATAGACCAAATATAGAAATAGATTTTAATGAGATAACTTGTTTTCCTCCAAGTAACATTGCCATTGGTACCATAGAGCCTACAGCAGTTACTATAAGCTGGGAATCTCCTGTAACTAACTGGGACTATGTTATCCAATTTGCAGACTTAGGAAACCCAGATGCTGCAACACCAGTTGAAGCTTCTTCTTCCACAATTAACCCACAAGGTTTAAATAGCAATACAGCCTATGAGTTTTTTGTAAGATCAAGTTGTGATACAGATGATACAAGTGATTGGATTGGCCCAATAAATTTTAGAACTGGTTGTGAAACTGTAAACGATTTTTCTGAATCTTTTGAAAGTTTACCAGATGAATTAACTATCCCATATTGTTGGTCTGTAATTTCAACATCTACAGGGACAGAGGCATCTTACAAAGTAAATTCAAGCGCGTCTCAATCCTATTCTCCAGATAATTATTATGAAATTCAAATTAATGAAGATGATGAGTTATTTGTTATTTCACCACAAAGTCTAACTATAGCAGATGGTACGAAAAGAATTGAGTTTGCTGCAAAAGTTAATTCTACCACAAGTGGTGAAACTACTTTAAATGTAGGTCTTATGACAGACCCCAATAGCGAAACAACATTTGAAGCGCTGTCTTCATTTACACTAAACAGCTCATCAAACAATAATAATAATTATACTTTATACTATGTAAACATACCTGAAAATATTAACGCAGATCATTTAGCATTTAACATAGAAACAACATCTACGTTTAATAAGATTGTTAGTATAGATGATATTGTGATTACATCGCAACCAAGCTGTTTTGAGGTATTAAACTTGGAAGCTAGTGAAATTACAGACACTTCATTTAACCTTACACTGGAGGCAGATATACAACCACAAACTCAATGGGAATTGGTTGTTGTACAAACAGACTTAAATTTTAATCCAGACCTAGAGACGCCAATTGTAGTGAACACACTTACAACTCCTATTACAACAGATTCTGATGGAGGCTCTATTTTACCAAACAGTCCTTACAGAGTGTTTATAAGAGCTAATTGTGATGCTGCGGGAAGTGATGGCTCAGGATATAGTAGTTGGTTTGGTCCATATGATTTGAGAACAGATTGCGCTCCGTTAAACAATGGTTTTACAGAAATGTTTGAAAGCTATAGTAATGCAGATTTTCCTTTTTGTTGGTCTAAGAACGTAACTTCAACAGGTTCTCCGTTAGTGCAAGTAAGCAGTTTTGCCAGTTATGCAAACTCAGGTAGTAATTCTTTAATAATGAATACTGGTAATGATCCTAATGCCAATATCCTATTAATACTGCCACAAAGCACAATTGCTAATGATGGTAATCATAGATTGGAATATTATGCAAGAAAAACAAATGTTAATACAGATATTAACTTGATTGTTGGTACAATGAGTGATCCATTAGACGCTAATACCTTTGAGGAAATTACAGCGGTACCTGTATTAACTGGAGGTACTTCTGGAGAAAATGTACAGTATTTTGTAAACTTACCTTTTAATGATAATGACTATGTTGTATTAAAGCATGAAGCTGGAGATGCTGCTAGTGTTGCTCTATATTTAGATGATGTTACAATTACAGAGCAACCAGATTGTACAGAAGTGTTTAATGTTACAGCGAATAATGTTACAGCTTCTTCTGTAAGCGTAAGTTGGGAGTTTATTGGAGACCAAACACAATGGGAGTATATTGTACAACCATTAAATACTGGAATTCCTGTTTCTGGACAAAGCACGATGAGTAATACTTCAAATTCAGATTTTAGTATGTTAGACGCTAATACTAGCTATGAAATATATGTTAGGGCAAATTGTGATACAGATGGTTATAGTGATTGGTCTGCTCCCATAACATTTACAACACTTTGTGTAGGTGAGTCTGATAACTTTACACACAGTTTTGAGGGCTTTGAGAGCAATACACCTATTGAGCCTTGTTGGTCTAGTTTAATTACTCCTTTTTCTACAAGTCCTACAATAACGTATAGTAGTACACAAGCACAAGATGGTAGCTTAAGCGCAAGACTTTATAGCGGAAATTCCACAGATATTGATTTATTATTAATTAGTCCTCAACTATTAGATTTAGATGCCACAAAACAAATTAGTTTTTATGTTTATGATAATGATATGGGTGCTTTAGAAGTTGGTACAATGGCTAATAAAAATGATGCTACAACCTTTACACCATATCAGGTTTTTACAGATGCAGATTTAACTGATGATGCTTGGGAACAGAAGATTGTAACCTTTGAAGACTATACTGGTACAGATCAATATATTGCTTTTAGGTATGTTGCTGCTTCTACTTTTGACAATTTATTTATTGATAACTTTAGCTACGACACAAATCCAGTGTTAAGCACTTCAGAAAATAGTTTAAGTGACGTTAGCATATACCCTAACCCTGTAAAAGACGCGTTACATATAACTGGAGAGCATATATCCTCTATTACCATTTATACTATTAATGGTAAAAAAGTATTTTCTAAACGTGAATCGCTTGAAACTATTAATGTTACAAACCTAAATGCAGGTATATACTTTGTAGAGTTAAAAGACCAAGACGGAAAACGTATTATGAAGAAAGTAATAAAGCAGTAGTAAGATAGATTAACAACTATAATTAAAAAAGGGCTCTCAATTATGAGAGCTTTTTTTATTGATCTTTAATCACAAACTCTAAACCAACACCTCTTACACTGTTAATACTAATATTCTTATCATCTTTAAAGTGTTTTCTAACTCTTGAAATAAAGACATCCATACTTCGGCCAGAAAAGAAGTTACTTTGCCCCCAAACATTGTCTAAAATATCATCTCGTGGTATAAGGTTATTTTTATTTTTATAGAGATAAACAATTAACTGTGCTTCTTTTTCGGTAATCTTAAAAGTATGGTTTTCAATAGTTAACGAAAGGTTTTTTACATCTAGCAAGTATTTTCCAATTTGTAAGGTTTCAAAGACCTCTTCTTCGATATTAATTGTTTGCTGCTGCTTTGTTCTTTTAATAATATTATTTATTCTTAAGATAAGCTCCTCTACCTCAAAGGGTTTAGAAATATAATCGTCTGCACCAATACTTAACCCTTTAATACGGTCTGGTTTGTTTTTTCGTGCTGTTAAGAATAAAAAAGGTGTTGCTGGAAATTTCTTGGAAATTTTCTTGGAAAGACTAAAGCCATCAAGCTTTGGCATCATTACATCTACAATACAAATGTCAAAAGATTGCATTTTTAACAAATCGAAAGCTTCAACACCATCTTTAGCCCAAAATACTTCAAACTTATTAAGTTCTAAATACTGTTTTAGAGTCGTGCCAAAATCTATATCATCATCTGCTAATAAGATTCTTTTTTCCATTGCTTAAAGGAAGTTTTATAAAGAATGTAGAGCCTTCATTTTTCCGACTTTTAACATCCAACGTTCCTTTATGAGCATTTATAATTTGTTTGCAATAATAAAGGCCTAAACCTAGACCCTTAAAATTGTGTGTGTTTTTCTCACTTACCCTAAAGAACTTACCAAAGATAAGTGTTTTATTTTTTTTAGAAATTCCTATTCCATTGTCTGAAATAGAAATAATATGTTCAAAATTTTCAATTTGATACGTTATTTTTATAACGCTTCCTTCAAATTTTACTGCATTGTTTAATATGTTGACAATTGCTGTGCTAAAGTAAAATTGATCTACACTTACCTCTTCTGAAACATCTGAAATAGATTTTATAAATTGAATATGCTTTGGCAGTGTTAATGCATAGTCTTCACTTAAATCTTTAAGAAAGCTTGAGAGGTTTACCTGCTCTTTATTAAGGTTTATATCATTATAACCAACGCTATTGTCTACTACTTGGTCTATAAGGTTTTGGAGTCTTTTATTTTGCCTATTAATGGTATCTATAGAGTCTTTTGCTATCTCTTTATTGTCTTTTGCAAACTTGTTAGTTAGCGTTTTTGTAGCAATAGATAGCGTTGCTAAAGGTGTTTTAAGCTCATGAGTAATATTATTTATAAAGTCTGTTTTTATGTCTGATATACGCTTTAACTTTAAGAGGTTTCTTATAGAATATGTTACTAAAAGAATGATAAAGAGAAAGAGCAAAAAGGCAACAAAAAACAGTAATAATAATCTCTTAAATATGATAGTATCCCAATTTAGGATCTTCATATAAATTGTTGCTCTATACTTTATATCTACAGTAGATTCTTGATTAAGCGTATTAGTATAATCTTTATCAAAAGTCCAGTTCCAGGCATTAATAATTAAGCCTTCATCTGTGGGGAAATTTGTGCCTAATAAGAAAATAGGTTCATCTTTTCCATCTATTAAAAGATCTTCTGTTTCACCATTTTCGGACAGCTGAATAGATGTAGCAATTTTTTTAAACTGAATATTATCATCTAAGTTGTAATACTCTGCTCCTTTTTTAAAGTAGTCTAAAAACGTATCGTTTTTTAAGCTGGAAAACTTTTCCAAACTGTTTAGTAAGGAGTCTTTAGTTATTATTCCGTTTTTATATTCTGGAATTTTTTCTACAAATTCCATTCTATAATTCCAGGAAAGTGAATCTACATATGGTGTTTTTACTATACTGCCTATTTTAGTTCTAGACTCCACAGCATAGCTTTTCTTTCTTAAGTCATACGTATTGAAAATTAAATAGCCTTGCATTGTTGTTAAGGCTATTAGCGCAAGTATTGCACCTACTATTAGTAGTTTAGATTTAATTTTCATGAAGTTAAAACTAAGACAAAAATGTAAAACGAAAACTTTTTATATCTCTTGTTAACTTTACATTAACCGATTGGTATACATTAGAAACAAAAAAAAGCCGCTATCAAATGATAACGGCTTTAGTTTCTGTGGTCCCACTTGGGCTCGAACCAAGGACCACCTGATTATGAGTCAGGTGCTCTAACCAACTGAGCTATGGGACCTTTTGACAAGTGTTTGCCAAAATAGAGCGCAAAAATAACACTTTGATAAATTTCAGGCAAGCTAAATGTATCATTTCTTAATATCTTGACATAATTCTACTAAAACACCGTTAGAAGATTTAGGGTGCAGAAATGCAATAAGCTTATTATCTGCGCCTTTTTTAGGAGTTTCATTTAATAATTTAAACCCTTCATTTTTTAGTCGCTTCATTTCTTTTTCAATATCCTCGACAGCATATGCTATATGATGAATGCCTTCACCACGCTTTGCTATAAACTTAGCAATGGCACTATCCTCATGCGTTGCGCCCAAAAGTTCTATCTTACTGTCTCCAACTTTAAAGAAGCTAGTAGTTACACCTTCACTTTCAACATCTTCTGCTTTGTAAGGAGCAACACCTAATAATGTTTCATATGTTTTATTAGCTTCTTCTAGGTTGCTTACAGCTATGCCAATATGTTCTATTTTAGTTAACATAATTCAATTTTAATTGTGATTGGTTTACACGTTGTAAATCTAACTTAATGCGCTAAATATCGTATTTTTGCACTATGGAAACAAACAGACAAAAGAAAATAGCAGGCGTATTGCAGCGTGATTTGGCAGATGTTTTGCAAAGTGCTTTACGCGAAGCTGGCACTCAAGGAATCATTATTTCTGTGACTCAAGCAAAGGTAACTACAGACTTGTCTCAGGCAAAAGCCTATTTAAGTATATTTCCTTCAGATAAAGCAGAAACAGTAATTGCTGAAATAAATAAGTTGAAATATCAAATTAAGCATCAAATAGCGCTTAAAACAAAGAACCAATTACGCAGAATGCCTAACCTAGAGTTTTTTAACGATGATTCTTTAGATTATATCGCAGGAATAGAAGATGCTGTAAAAGGTAAAGAAAACCCAATTGAAAACAGAGATTTATTAGATAAACGCAAGAAAGCAGGTAATTGAATTTTTCCTATTACATCGCTAAGCGGTATTTATTTACAAAAAGTAAAAACAATGCTATAAATATTATCTCATTAATAGCTACTATTGGTGTTTTTGCCGGTGCTTTAGCGTTATTTATTGTGCTATCAGGGTTTTCTGGTCTTAAAGATTTTAGTCTTTCATTTACTAATGAGTTTGATCCAGATTTAAAACTACTTCCAGAACAAGGCAAAACAATAGTTGTAGATAGCCTTTTGCAAGAAAAAATTTCTGAAATTGAAGGAATAGTAGCATACTCTAAAGTTATAGAAGAACGCGTCTTTTTAGATTTTAGAGAAAAAAACCAGATGGCTTTTATTAAAGGTGTCGATGAGCGTTTTAAAAGTGTAAATGCTATTGATAGTTCTTTATTTTATGGCACTTGGTTAAGTGATAAACCTAGCCATGTTGTACTTGGTAATGGTATTTCGCAATCACTATCTCTTGGAACATATGATTATGGTAGCACATTAAGATTAATGGTGCCAAAGCCAGGAAAAGGTCAAATTACAAATCCCACAGATGCTTTTAATGCTAAGCAAAGTGTGGTTTCTGACATTTATAGCATTAATGAGGAACTAGATAATAAGTATGTTTTTTCAAGCTTGGCATTTGCTCAAGAACTTCTGGAATTAGATGCAAATGAATTTTCTGCTCTCGAAATAAAACTAAGTCCCACAGCTAAAGAAGATGATGTAAGAGCATCTCTAAATAATTTATTTGATAAGCCTATAAATATTAAAAATAGAATACAGCTTAATGATAAGCTTTATAAAATGCTTAATACAGAAAATCTTGCTGTATACCTCATTTTTACATTAGTGTTAATTATCGCCTTGTTTAATGTGATAGGCTCTATTATTATGGTTATTCTTGATAAGCAGGATAACATTAAAACTCTATATAATGTAGGTGCAAGCGTTTCTCAGATAAAGAAGGTCTTCTTGTTACAAGGAACGTTAATGACGCTTTTAGGAGGCGTTTTAGGGCTCTTTGTAGGTGTAGTAATTATTTATGCCCAACTACAGTTTAATATGGTCATGATTACTCCTAGCTTACCATATCCCGTAAGTCTTACCATAAAAAACATATTGATTGTTTTTGTGACAATTATGTCTCTTGGAATCATAGCGAGCTATATAGCTTCAAGTAGAATACATAGAGCTTTAGCTTAATTACAAGGCTCTGTTGTTGTGTCTTTAAACCAGGTATTAAAATACTTAATCCTATCTAATGTAAATTCAGTTAAAAACATGGATTCACAGATCCCATAGTTGTTATTTGAAGATCGGTTTACTTCAGAATTTGGAAATCTTGATTCTAACTCAAAATTTCTAAACCCTAACCACAGTTCCTGAGATTGCTTTAAGCGTTTTGAAAATTCAGGATTTTCATTGTGACCCTTTAAAATAGAATTAAAGAGACTTTTAAGTTCTTTATCTGATTGTAGGTATTCAGAATAAGCTACTTTTTCTAACTCTGCTTGGTTTTGGGAGTATGTAAGAGAGAAGAAACAAATAGATACTACTAGTAATATATGTTTCATAATCTTTGGTGGTTTTTAAAATCCTATTTTGGCTGATTTTAGTATGGCCTCTAACTCAAACATATGATCTCGTTTAGGAGCCGATGGAGCAAAGGTAAAACCTTCTAGGACAATATACCTGTTATTTGCCTTATCTTCAATTGTATAGTTAAGAAAAGGTCCTGCCATAAATGCATTTTTAACTTCCCATGTTCCTTTTGTTTCATAAGCAAACCTACCATCTATTTCACTTTCGAAAAGGTATGGTGCGTATGCAGCCTCAGTAATCATATAACTACCGTCTACAGGTCCAGGAATATGTGCTTGACCAATACTGTCTCTCATTTTAATTATACTTGAGATAACATTTGTATCTGCATCTATCTTTTGCATAGGTATTTCATATATCATAATATTCATACCTCCATTTTTAAGATCTTTACGAAGCCAGAAAAACTTATCGTCTTCTTTAGCATACCTGTATGCTGTTGGAAATTTTAAAGAAACACCTAATTTCTTCTTAATAACATCATCTGCCTTTAAGGATTTGTTAATCCTGCGTTGCTTCTCTTTTATTTCTGTTTGTTTAAACACTGCAACTATATCTGCTCCTCTTTCATTAATTAATTTAGCAATTGAAGCCGCATCTGGCCCTTTAGCAATGACACCCGTTTGTGGCCTAGCAAATTGATTTCTTACAATTTTTAAAGCTATGGAATCAGATTTTTCAACTTTTAGGTAGGTTCTGTTTTTTGTCACAAAACCGCTAAATGCCTTTGGTGGAATTTGATTCATGTTAAATAAAGGCTCTTCTTGTGGTAAACCTTCAACGGTTGCTGCAAGGTTTGTTCTTATGGCATCTCCAACTTCACCTTTCCACAAATCATTTTCTACAATAACAGAAAGGTTATTAATGTTTCCTGAAGAGGTTGTGAGTATAACCTTTTCGTCTTCACAAGAGGTAAACACTGTTGCTAGAACACTTAACAGTAGTACAAATTTTTTCATGATGTTGGTTTTGCGAACGCGCCTAACCTTTAGATAGTTTTAGTCGCATTCCTGGTTTCAAGGAATTACTGCTAATATCGTTCCAATTTTTAAGATTTGAAACTGAAACACCAGGAATTTTATTCGCAATGCTCCAAAGTGAGTCGCCAGACTTAACTGTATATACTTTTCCTGTTATAGGTTTTGAGCTACTAGCACTATTTCTGGTTGCTGCCACAGGCTTTCTTGGATAAATGGTTAGGCGTTGTCCTATTCTTATATTATTACTACGTAACCTGTTCCAGCGTTTTATACTGCTTACACTAACGCCGTAGCGTTCTGCAATTTTTCCTAAAACATCTCCAGATCTTACACGATACCTAACCTTATCATTAGCTTCAACTAAATTAGGTAGCGGCTTCTCTCTTTTTTCTAACTCTGTTTTAGCATATGCATATACTGCATTTTCATGAGTTACAAATATTCCTGCTTGCTCTGTTGGCAATCTTAAATAGTAAGCTTCGTCTTCTATCTTAGGTATTATCCCTAGTTTATAGCTTGGGTTTAAAAACTCTAACATTCCAGAGTCTAATTGCGTTACTTCTGAAATTTGATCAAAAGTGATCATATCTTTTATATGAATTGTATCTGTTTTAAAGTATGGAATCTCAGGCCTTTTAGGTTGAAAGCCGTGTTCTTCAGCATATTCAAAAATATACATGGAAGCTAGGAATGCAGGCACATAACCTGCTGTTTCTCGTGGAAGAAATGGTCTTAAATTCCAATAATTTTTATAACCGCCACTACGTCTTACTGCTTTATTTACATTACCTGGACCTGAGTTGTAGGCTGCTAGTGCCAAATCCCAATCTTCAAAAATATCATAAAGCTTAGAAAGGTATTTACAAGCTGCTTCTGTAGCCATGATAGGATCCATACGTTCATCTACATAAGAACTCACATCTAAGTCATACATTTTACCGGTAGAGAACATAAATTGCCATAAGCCAGTTGCTCCTACGCGAGATTTAGCTCGTGGATTAAGAGCAGACTCCACAATAGCCAAATATTTCATTTCCAGAGGTATGTCATACTTGTCTAACATTTGTTCGAACATAGGAAAGTAATATTCACTAATAGCCATAAGGCGTTCGTAACTTTCTTTATTTCGTTTTAAGTACGATTTTATGACGTTCTCTAAAGATGGATTATATTCAATATTAAAAGGCGTTTTAGCGTTAAGTTTTGCTAAACGTGCTTTAAGAGTGTCTGTTGGTAAATCAAAAATTACTGTCTCGTTATATGGTAAACTGTCTAATTTTGCGTGAAGCTCTTCGAAAATATCTTCGTTGGAAAGCTCTGCCATCCACAATGAATCTACACGTATGGCTTCTTTAATATCCTGTAAAGGTTCTTTATTTTCAAGTCTTACTAATGCAGCAGGAATGGTACGTTTAAACTCTGGGTTTTTTGTGTCTACAACTGTAGTATCAATGCTTTTATACATTGTTATTCCTGTTGAATCCTGAATAATCTTACGTGGTTTTTTAATACTGTCTTGAGCACTAACACTTGTTGCTCCTATTAGGAGCGTAATAAAGATATATCTAAACATAAATGGGCTTTGTGAGCAAACGATAAAATAGGAAAATTATTCTTTAATCTTCCAACGCTGCAATTCCTGGTAATTTTTTTCCTTCTAGCATTTCCAACATTGCACCACCACCAGTAGATACATAACTTACTTTGTTCTCAAAACCAAATTGCTTAACGGCAGCAACACTATCACCACCACCAACTAAAGAGAACGCTCCTTTTTCTGTGGCTTCTTCTATATAATTACCTAACTCTATAGTTCCTTTTGCAAAAGGCTCCATTTCAAAAACACCTAATGGACCATTCCATAAAATAGTTTTAGATTGTAATACTACGCCTTTAAACTCCTCAAGAGTTTTTGGGCCAACATCTAAGCCCATCCAACCATCACTTATGTTATCTACAGCTTCAATATTTGTATTTGCAAATTCAGAAAAACTGTCTGCAACAATCGCATCAGAAGGAAGATGAATTTGCACGTTTTTTTCTTCAGCTTTTTCAATAATTTCTAGAGCAAGGTCTAGTTTGTCTTCTTCAACTAAAGAACTTCCTATTTTACCACCTTTGGCTTTAATGAAAGTAAATGTCATTCCGCCACCTATAATAAGATGATCTATCTTGTCTAAAATATTTTCTATAACAGTAATCTTAGTGGATACTTTTGCACCTCCAAGGATAGCTGTAACTGGTTTGGTAGAGTTATTAAGAACTTTGTTTAAGCTCTCTATTTCTTTTTGTAAAAGGTAACCTACACATTTGTCTTCAAAATACTTTGCTACCTCTGTTGTTGAGGCGTGAGCTCGATGTGCTGTACCAAAAGCATCATTTATATAAACATCACCTAATTTAGACAGCTGCTTTGCAAATTTTTGATCGCCTTTCTTTTCTTCTTCATGATACCTAAGGTTTTCTAGTAGTAATACTTCACCGTTTTCTAACCTAGATACTGCATCTTCTGCAACTGGTCCTACACAATTAGAAGCAAATTTTGTTTGCACACCTAAAATTTCAGAAACTTTAGAACAGATGTGTTTTAAAGAATATTCTTCTTGCTCTCCTTTAGGACGCCCTAAATGTGACATTAAAACAGCAGAACCACCATCTTCTAAGACTTTAATAATTGTGTCTTTTGCAGCTTCTATTCTAGTTGTGTCTGTAACTTCAAAATCATCATTTAAAGGCACATTAAAATCTACTCTAATTAATGCTTTTTTATTTTTGAAATTATAGTCGTTAAGGGTTTTCATAGTTACAAAGTTTAAAGGCAAAAGTAATGAAATATCTCTTTTAACCATTGTTAAGTAAAAGAGGTTAATATTACTCATTTCTATAAATTTTAATTTTCAATATGCTTTGCTTTGGGAATGCTATATTTGCGTATGCTTTTTAAGGATATTATCGGGTTGCCCCACATTAAAAATCACCTTACAACAACTGCCGACAGGCGCAGGATTCCTCATGCACAATTGTTTGTTGGTAAAAGCGGAAGCGGTACTTTACCAATGGCAATTGCTTATGCACAATATATTCTCTGTAATAATAGCAACGGTGATAATTTAGAAGACAATTCTTGTAATATGAGGTTTAATAACCTGTCTCATCCTGATTTGCATTTTGCGTTTCCTGTTGCCAATACAAAAGAAGTGTCTAAACATGCTGTTTCTAATCATTTTATGGCCCAATGGCGAGATTTTGTTGAAGACTCACCTTATGCAGATGTTTTTGATTGGTATAAGCGTTTAGAAATAGAAAATAAACAAGGAAGAATTGGCGTAGATGAAGCTCAAGATGTTGTAAAAAAACTGTCTTTAAAAGCTTATGAAGGTGGTTTTAAGTGTATGATTATTTGGGGTGCAGATAAAATGAATACAGAAGCATCTAACAAGCTACTAAAGCTAATAGAAGAGCCACCTGAAAAAACTGTATTCCTATTAATTACAGATGATGAGGATAGCATTATTCAAACTATATTAAGCAGATGCCAAGTATTGCATTTTCCACCTTTAGGAGAAGGCGACATAGCAAAACATCTAATTGATTATGAAGGATTAGATACCGTAAATGCTCAAAAAATAGCGCATCAGTCTGATGGTGATTATAATATTGCCATGCATTTATTACACAAGAATGAAGACGATGCACTTTTTGAAGAATGGTTTATTACTTGGGTACGTACCGCATTTAGAGCAAAAGGAAATAAAAAGGCAATAAATCCATTATTAACTTGGAGTGAAACAATAGCTAAATCTGGTAGAGAAACCCAAAAACGATTTTTAGAATACTGTCAAAACTTTTTTAGACAAGCTTTGCTTATAAATTACAACACACCAGAGTTAGTTTACCTACAGCCACAAACCTCTGGCTTTGATATAAATAAGTTTGCACCATTTGTACACGAAAATAATATCTTGCAAATAAATGAAGCGCTACAAGATGCAATGTATCATATTGAGCGAAATGGAAATCCTAAAATTATTCTTAGTGATTTAAGTATTAAGTTAACTAGGTTCTTACACACAAAAAGCGCCTAGACAATTTTAAATTAACATGGTAAAACAGATTTTTTCTTTACTTAGAATTAAAGATTGGATTAAAAATCTGTTTGTTTTTTTACCTGCATTTTTCTCTGGTTTAATTTTAGAGCCAAATGTTTTTAAAGCTTCATTTATAGCATTTCTCTTATTCTCACTTTCAGCTAGTTTAATCTATATTATAAATGATTATGTGGATAGAGCACAAGATAAATTACATCCTTTAAAAAAAGATAGACCAATTGCAAGTGGTAAGATTACACCAAAAGGTGCTTTAATTATTGCTGGCATATTAGCATTAGTAATTACAATATTAGGATTATATTCTTTTTCTCTTTTACTATTGCTGCCATTACTTCTCTATATAATTTTAAATCTTGGTTACAGTTTTGGTCTTAAGCATATTCCTATTTTAGACGTAAGTATAATTGCTATAGGGTTTATTTTAAGAGTGGTGTTTGGTGGCTTAGCCACAGGAATCTTTGTCTCTAAGTGGGCTTTTTTACTCACATTTTTTCTAGCGTTAGTATTAGCTTTGGGTAAACGTCGTGGCGAGCTTATTTCAATAAGCTCTACATCTCGAAAAGTTTTAGATGGTTACAATAAGGAGTTTTTAAATACTGCGTTAATTATTTGTGTGACTATTACTTTAGTATGCTATGTGATGTACACAATTTCAGACGATGTAATTGTTGCATTTGGATCAGACTACATATACTTTACTACTCTGTTTGTTATTATAGCATTACTTAGGTATTTGCAACTTACGTTTGTTTACAATAAAACAGAATCTCCTACAAAAGTGGTTTATAGTGATCATTTTATGCAGGTTATGATTGCGCTTTGGCTTATCTCATTTGCACTAATCATTTACTTCAAGTAAATGCCAAAACTAAAACACATAACCAATTGGGGTAACTTCCCTAAAATTAAAGCTCAAGAATTTAAGCTTAGAAATACAGACAATTCTCAGGAGTTTTTTAATTGCAAGACTATAATTCCACGTGGAAACGCGAGGTGTTATGGCGATGCATCCTTAAATAGTAGTGTTGTTTCTACACTACCTTTAAAACACTTTATAAATTTTAATAGCAAGAAAGGCTATATAACTTGTGAAAGTGGTGTCTTATTTTCTGATATATTAGAGTTTATAATTCCTAAAGGATTTTTTCTTCCTGTAACACCTGGCACAAAATTTATTAGCGTTGGAGGTGCAATTGCAGCAGATATACACGGCAAAAACCATCATAATGAGGGTTGTTTTTCAGAGTTTGTTATTGAGTTTAAGTTGTTAACTGCACAACACACAATAATAACGTGTTCAAGAACTGAAAATGAGAAGTTGTTTTGGGAAACTATAGGTGGCATGGGTTTAACGGGTGTTATCTTAAGTGCTACATTTCAGCTTAAACCCATAAAAACATCATACATAAAACAAGAAAGCATTAAGGCTAAAAACCTTGATGAAGTATTTCAGCTTTTTGAAACCCATGAAGATTCTACTTATACCGTTGCTTGGATAGATTGTCTTAAGAAAGGTAATG
This sequence comes from Croceibacter sp., assembly GCF_002716225.1. Classification (NCBI taxonomy): domain Bacteria; kingdom Pseudomonadati; phylum Bacteroidota; class Flavobacteriia; order Flavobacteriales; family Flavobacteriaceae; genus Croceibacter; species Croceibacter sp. The sequence goes on from NZ_PAZX01000007.1 coordinate 107,784, forward strand.
ATCTTGGCAGGTCTATACTTATAAGAGGAGACCATGCAGCACCTTCCGATTTAAGTAAAAAACAATTAGAAAAGCCTCTTAAAATACACAGTTCCGGTAAACTTAAGATTCCATTCTTTTTTCCAAGTTTTGCTCTAAATACTTTCACAGTTAAAGTATTTAATCTCCTATATTACTTTAAGCAGTTTCACAAAACATCAGCAAGTGTTGTACATTATGATTCATTTTTTTATCCCTTAGACGCCATACACCAATGGAATAATATTTATGGGAAAAATGGATTTATACAATATCAATTTGTGGTAGATAAAGCCCGAAGTAAAGCTGCAATGAAAGAAGTTTTAGAAGCTATCTCTAAAAGTGGACAAGGATCTTTTTTAGCTGTATTGAAGCTTTTTGGCAAACAAAATATTAAAGCATTTAATTCATTTCCTATTGAAGGGTATACGTTGGCATTAGATTTTAAATTGAATAAAAAAGTTTTGCAATTGATTCCTATTTTAGATGCTATTATTTTAAAATATGAAGGACGCATTTATAGAGCAAAAGATTCTTGCTCTAACCCGAAATTAACCAACTATGTAACCGCACATAACCCTAAATTTGATTCTATCCAGAATAAACGAATTAAATCCCACAAGACCATATGATAGTATTAGGAGCAAACTCTGATGTAGCAAAAGCTTTTGTTGAAAAGATACTCAAAGAACAACACTTAAAGCGTGTATATCTTTGCTTATCTAATCCTAATGAATTAGCACCTTTTAAAGCTCACTTGGAGGTTAAGTATTCTGTTGATATTGAAGTTTTAGAATTTAACTTATTAGCTAACACTGTTAATATAGATTATTCAGCGCTTGATTATAAACTTGTATTTTGTGCTTCTGGTTACTTAGGGAAACCTGCAAAAAAAGGCATTTTAGATGAACACGATAGTTTAAAAATTGTCACAATAAACTATGCAAAGTTAGTTGTAGAGCTTAATAAAATAGCAACCGATTTAGTTTCAAAAGGCTCCGGTACTATTATAGGATTAAGTTCTGTTGCTGGAGAACGTGGCAGGCAGAGTAATTTCTTATATGGTAGTGCAAAAGCAGGTTTTACAGCTTATTTAAGTGGTTTGAGAAACTATTTGGTTTCAAAAAATTGTCACGTTCTCACCGTAAAACCTGGTTTTATGGATACTAAAATGATTGAAGACATAGATACGCCTAAGCCTTTAACGATAACTGCCGAGAAAGCTGCACATCTTATTTATAAAGGCTATAAGTCTAAAAAAAATACGATATATATAGCTGGAATTTGGAGGTATATTATGGCTATAATAAAAATGATTCCAGAATTTATATTTAAGAAATTGTCTCTTTGAAAACACTTTATCTATATGACTTTGATGGAACCATCACCACTCGTGATTCACTTTTCGATGTCCTAAAACTAAGCACAAGTACGTTTAATTATTGTTTGAAAATTTTACAGTTTGCTCCAAAATTAATACTCACCAAACTAGGTATTTTAAAAAGAGGGCAAACCAAGGAATCTTTGGTTTCATTATTTTTAAAGGGACATTCTAAGGAAGAATTAGAAGAGCTTGCAAAGCGCTATTTAGAATTAGCAAACAAGGAATCCTTATTTAGAAAAAAAGCCTTAAAACAACTTGAAACCGATCTTAAAGGCGGAGATGTATATATTGTTTCTGCATCTTTAGAATTTTGGCTTAAACCAATAGCAGCTGCATTGGGTGTACAATTAATTTGTACTGAGGTTGCTTATAATGACTCAGTCTTTACAGGTAAATTTTCTACACCTAATTGCAATTATGCTGAAAAAGCTAGACGCGTAAAAGCAGAGATAGACCTTTCAAATTATGATAGCATTGTTTATTATGGAGATTCAAAAGGAGATTTAAACATGAAGCCCATAGTTACCAAGTTTCATCTCAATTATTTTAAATAAAAAAACGCTTATCCTAAGACAAGCGTTCTGCTAAATTAAAAAGTTGGTTAGTTAGAAAGTTACTCTTTAACTTCAGCATTAATTTCTTCAAGAACATCTTGAGTAATATCCTTACCTTCTTTAGCATACATAATGTTTGCTGTTTCATTAGATCCAAAAATGTAAGTGTAACCGTTATCCTTACCGTAATCCTTTACATAAGTTTTAACTTTTGTAATTATTGAATCTATTTCCTTATCACTCTCTGCTCTCAACTGCTGCGAACGCATTTGCTGTTGTTGTTGCAGTTGTTGTTGTTTTTGCATTAGCTTTCCTTCTGCTTCTTGACGTTGGGCATTAGACATAGAGTTAGCGTTGCTTTGGTATTCTTGTACTTCTGCTTGAAATTGTTTTGCTACAGAATCCATTTCTTTCTTCATAGCTTCTGCCATAGTATTATACTTGGCTTCTGTATCTTTCATTTCTTTGTATTCCTTTAATAAAACAGTATTGTCTACATAAGCTGTTTTATCTTGGTTGCAAGACGCTAAAACTAAAAGCGCACCTAAAGCAATTACAATAGTTTTCATAATGTTTGTTTTTCTAAATTAAGCGGCAAAAATAGGAAAGTGTTTATGAAATATTGCATTTTACATCGGTATAATTAAAATATATAGAATTTACAATTATCATAATTTATATTTATCAAAATATATTCAAATAAATCAACTCTAAGCTATTTTCTCAGGTGTGGCTTATAAATTATATTACTCAGCTTAAAGAAGGCTTAAAAAGCACTTTAAACAGCGAATTATATAGTTTTAAAACAATAAATGAGCGAAGAATACTCTCCAGAGTGCTTGGCTTTTAAATTAGAGAGGTATCCTGTTTTAAGCGCTTTCAATTTTTGAAAAGAGGAGTTTTTATATTTCTCAGAAAGTAGGCTTACATAATATGCATCATATGTCATAGGAAGTGTATTCTCTAATTTAAAATTAAATTGAGCAAATAACTTTTTTATGCCTTTAGAGGAAAAATGCCAAAGGTGTCTTGGCACATCATAAGCAGCCCAAAACTCTTTATAGTATGTTGCATCATAAGACTTGTCATTTGGGACTGCAATAATTAAGATTCCATTCTCTTTTAATAAAGATTTTAAGGTCTCGATATATTCAAAAAGATTCGGCACATGTTCTAAAACATGCCAAAGTGTAATGACGTCATACTTTTGAGTTGGTAACTGATTAATGTCTTCAACTAAAAATATATTTTTTTGATTAGCTAGATTTCTCGCTTTTGAATTTGGCTCTACTCCACTTATGGACCAACCATCATTTTTTGCTGCATTTAAAAAATCACCTGTTCCTGCTCCTACATCTAAAAGTGATCCTTTGTTTTGATTAAAGCTCGAAACTATTTCTAATTTCTTGTTAAGCATGATTCGCTTCACACTTTGATATATTTTATCAACAAGAGTGGCTTTAGAATCTGTGTGAGAAATATAATCTTCACTTTCATAATAACTATCTAACTCATCTAATTTAGGTTGAGCATATGTAACTAACATATCATATTCATCCCAATATTTAAGCTGAAAGTACTCTTCGCTTACAGTATAATCCTTACAGGTAAGTTTGGTGTTTAAGGAAGAGAAATCCGGGTAATTCATATAAATTAAAAAAGATGTTCCACGTGGAACGTAAATTGTTTATCTTCCCAAATACACTAATAAAACAGAAATATCGGCTGGATTTACTCCACTTACTCTACTAGCTTGAGAAACTGTTCGAGGTTGAATTTCTTGAAGTTTTTCTCTTGCCTCATAGCTCATTGATTTAAGTTGAGAATAGTCGAAATCTGCAGGTATTTTTACATATTCTAAACGCTGTAATTTATCTGCATTATTTTTTTCTTTTTCTATATAGCCAGCATATTTAACTTGTACTTCTGTTTGCTCTAAAACTTCAGTATCTAGATTGTGTTCTTGAATATAATTTTCAACGTCGTTAAATTGCCTAACATCATCCATAGTAATTTGAGGACGAGAAAACAGTTTAAATAACTTATCGTTTTGTTTAACTGTAGCTGAATTATTGTCTTTTAAAATTTCATTTGCCTCTTTCCAATCATAGCTAGTATTCTTAAAAAAGTCAACAAAGCTTTCAGACTTATCTTTCTTATCTAGCATTTTATTATACCGTTCTTCAGAAGCTAATCCTATTTCAAAAGATTTTCCAGTTAGCCTAAAGTCTGCATTATCTTGTCTTAATAGCGTCCTATATTCTGCTCTACTTGTAAACATTCTATATGGCTCTTCTGTACCTTTAGTAATAAGATCATCTATTAAAACACCTATATAAGCTTCGTCTCTTTTAAGAATAAACTCGTCTTGTTCTTTTACTTTTAAAGCTGCATTTACACCAGCTATTAAACCCTGGGAAGCTGCTTCCTCATAACCTGTGGTTCCATTAATTTGACCTGCAAAAAACAAACCATCAACAAGTTTAGTTTCTAATGTATGTTTTAATTGAGTAGGCGGAAAATAATCATATTCGATTGCATAACCAGGTCTGAAAAATTTAACCTTTTCAAAACCAACTACAGATCGTAAAGCTTTAAATTGAACATCTTCTGGTAGTGACGTAGAGAATCCATTTACATAAACCTCGACGGTATTCCAGCCTTCAGGTTCAATAAACATTTGATGTCTATCCTTATCTGCAAATCTATTAATCTTATCTTCTATACTTGGACAATATCTTGGTCCTATACTTTGTATTCTACCATTAAACATTGGTGACCTATCAAACCCTTCTCGAAGTAAATCATGTACTTCTGGACTTGTATAAGTCATATAACAAGAACGTTGTTTTTCTAAAGGTTTAGTAATGTCTGAATATGAAAATTTCCAAGGAATATCATCACCTGGTTGTTCTGTCATTTTAGAATAATCTAAAGAACGGCCATCAACTCTTGGTGGTGTACCAGTTTTCATTCTACCAGATTCAAATCCTAAATTTAATAAGTCTGCTGTAATTCCTGTAGCGGCTCTTTCTCCTGCTCTACCACCACCAAATTGTTTTTCACCTATATGAATTAGACCATTTAGGAATGTCCCATTTGTTAAAACAACTGTTTTTCCTCTTACCTCTAAACCTAAAGATGTTCTTACGCCAACAAGTTTGTCTTTTTCGACAATTAGGCCAGCAACCATTTCTTGATAAAAATCTAAGTTTGGGGTTTGTTCTAACTTAAGTCTCCAATCTTCTGCAAAGCGCATGCGATCACTTTGTACTCTTGGACTCCACATTGCGGGTCCTTTAGATTTATTAAGCATCTTAAACTGTATTGCACTTGTATCACTTACAATACCACTATAACCACCTAAAGCATCAATCTCTCTTACAATTTGCCCTTTAGCAATACCTCCCATAGCAGGATTGCAAGACATTTGTGCAATATTTTGAAGATTCATTGTAATTAACAATGTACTACAACCCATATTTGCTGCTGCCGCTGCTGCTTCACTTCCTGCGTGGCCTGCGCCGACCACTATAACATCATATTCACTTTCAAACATACCTATTGTTCCACGTGGAACATTTTAAGTTTTTCATCTTCTTTTTCTCTCATTAGCTTAGCTTCATCGTCAGTTTTGTCTTTATAACCACAAAAATGTAGAATACCATGAGCTAAAACACGCTTTAATTCATCGTCAACACTAACGTTAAACTGTTGAGCATTTTCTTTAATTCTTTCAACAGAAATAAATATATCTCCAGACAAATCATTGCCTTCAGACGTATCAAAACTTATAATATCGGTATAAGTATCATGATCTAAATACTGTTGATTTATAGATAACAAATACGCGTCATCACAAAAGATATAATTAATTTCTCCTAAATTTTTATCTTCTGAAGCAATGACAGATAACAGCCATGAGTTAATCTCATCTTCATTAATAGTAAATTCAGTTTCTGTAAAAAAATTAATCATTTTCTTTAAAATAGTCTTGTACTTTCTGCTTGTAATCTTGGCGCAAAGGTAAGGTTTGTCTATTTAAAATTTCAGTAGTATTAAAGTATTCCTTGGCTTTTAAAATTTGAGAATTTGTGGGGTTTGAAAACGATTTTAAATTAGATTTAGATTCGCGCTTATCGTCTTGACCTTGTTCTAAAGTAGCACTATCTAACTTTAGAAGTTGATGTTTTAAATTGGTCATTTGTTGCAAAACATTATTATCAAATCCTTTGTCTAATAAGCTTTGTTCTACTTGCTCCATTTGTTTAGCTAATCGTTCTGCGTCTGCTCCTAAACCTTCTTCTCTTATTTTATCTTCTAACTGATTTCTTAATTGTTGTTGCTTTTGATAAATTTCAAAAAGTTCACCACTCATTTGTTCATCAAGTTGATTACCATCTTTTCCTTCACCTTCTTTGTTTCCATTTTTACCATCTGTACCGGATTTGCCATTCTCTCCAGAAGAACCTCCTTCACCACCTTCACCACTCTTACCGTTTTTACCTTGAGAACCTTCACCTGGTTTTTGTCCAGGTTTCATTCCATTCTTTAACTGTTCACCTAACTCCTCTTGCTTTTTGATAATATCTGGTAATTGAAAACCTTTACCTTGCCCTTCACCTTTTCCTTTGCCCTTACCTTTTCCAGATTTTCCTTTTCCCGAAGAACCCATAGATGCATTCATATTATCTAAACTATTGGCAAGTAAAAATGCAAGTTCATTTGCAGCGGTAACTGTGTATTGTTGGTTAGAAATACCTTGAGGTAAATAATTATCAGAAAGGCGCTCTAAGGATTTATCTATATTAAATTCTATGTCTGTTAGCTTCTCATTTACAATTTCACCTAGTTCTGCATTACGTAAAGAAAGAGCGTAAAGACTATCATCTATGTGAGTAAAATTCTCCCTTAAAACAGATTGTCGTTTTAATTTTTTAGCAAAGGCAGGATTATTACGTTCCATAGCTTTAAAGTCGTCCATAAGACCTTCTTGTTCAAAAGAAAATGTAACAAGGTTATCTAAAATTTGACGTAACATTTCTGCATCTTCACTTTCACCCGATTCACCAGACTCTTGCATTCGAGAAGCCATTTTTTGACCCATTTCCTTCATCTTATCTGCAGCAGATTTTTGCTTTTTCTGAGCGTCTTGTTTATCTGAATTTTTTTGTTCACTTGATTCTTCCTCTTGATTTTCTTTAGATTCACTATCTAATTTTTCTGAAGCGTCTTCTTGATCTTTTTTTATAGATTCTTCTTTTTCTTCATCACGAGATATATCCATTGGTTCCTTAAGATCTTTATTTTCCTCTTCTAGATCTTTTAAATCCTCTTGTAACTTTTTAAATTCTTTATTTAATACTTCTTGGGCTTCTTTAGTATTTTCATCGCCATCCTTCTTACTTAGTTCTTCTTGTTTTTGTGCAAGTTTCTCAAGGTCTTCAGCAACTTTTAAAGCTTTTTTCTCTACATAGTAACGTTTTGTAAGTTCTAAGAGTTGTTCTAAATTTTTCTCTTCATTTTGGTTTTGTTTAGCAAGCTTTTCAAGTTTTTCAGATAATTCTTCTTTATTTATTTTATCCTGTACTTTTTGTAACTCTTCTAACAACTCTTCGTTCTTTTTAAGTTGCTCTTCATTACGCTGAAAGCGTTCTTCTAATTTTTGTTTAACAGGATCGTTTTCAGGATTATCTTGTTGAAACTGCTGAAGGTTTTCTTTCATCTTCTTACTAAACTGCTGCATAATTTGTTCTTGCTGCTTTTGGCGTTTCAGAAATTCTTCTAACTTTTTCTTATCATTAAAATTAAGTGCTTCCTTCTCTTTTTGTAGTTGATTTAATTCTTCCAACTCCTTCTCTCTATCTTTCATCTTTTCAAGAGATTTATTCATTCCAGAAATTGTTTCTTTTTGCTCTTCAAACTGTTGCTCTTCTACTTCATTATCTGTTAATTTTCTAAAACTAAACACTTCAGATTTTACACGCTTAGAACCGTTAACCCTATCATTATCAAATACTTGAAAATAAAAGTTATAAGGTACACCCTTAGGCAAACTTAAGGTGTCTGGGAAAGCGTAGACAAAATCGTCATATATTGTAGAGTTAATTGCAATTGGCAACTTTTTAGAAGAAGCTTCATCATCTGAGGGATAATACACTAACTCTAATTTAGATAATCCGTAATCATCTGAAGCACTTCCGAAGAAATACAATGCTTGCTTATTTAAAGAATCTGTTTCACTTTTTAATACTAATTCTGGATATTGATCCTTAATTATACGTAAACCATAAGCGAGATTTTCATAATTTTTTAGTTGCTCGTTACTTGTAGAAATCTCATAATTAAAGTTATTAAAGATTCTTTTTTGTAAACTAAACGTTTTGTCATTTACGGTAAACTCTTGCGTAGTATCACGCAATATCATAGATACTTGGCTTGTACTCTGTGTTGCAAGATCCCAAGTAATTGTTGTGCCTTCCGGAATTGTGGCACTGCCGGTTCCTTGTAAAACCTCATCTCTCCTACCGGTATATGCTGGATAATTTAAGGCCATATTAAAACTTAAAAGTGTAGGAACTTTGGTTAATGAAATAGTATAAGGTATACTTTTAACTTCATTTGCAGATAAGTAAAAGCTTAATGGTTCTTTAAGTTGATTAAATGTGTATTGAAAAANACCAGNAGAAACNGATTTCATAAAATAAGTTTCGCCATTGTAATTTATGGTAGCTTCTTGNGGNATAATGTTTCCTGTNGTTCTTACTTCAATAGTAAAATCTTGATTTTCCTTNGCGTCTAAATTATCATTTACTACAAAAAATTGAAAAGGTGCTGGTGGCTCATAAGCTTGTTGGTAATTAACAACACGATCGTAACTTTCTGTAAATAAATTACTCTTTCCAGAAATCCAAATTGTCAATAAGATTAAAACTGGGATAGCTAGGTATTTTAAATACTTAGTGTTGTCTTTAAAATTTACTGCAAAATTAAATTGTATAGGTTGCAGTTCTTCNGCTTTTTGNTCTATACTCGCTAATAATAATTCTGAGCTCTCTGTATTTTGTTTTAACTGGAGAACGTTTAATAACTTATCATTTACCTCTGTAAAATGTTGTCCTATTATTGCAGATGCTTGCTCATAGCTTATGCCTTTAGANAGCTTAAATAGTTTAGATAACGGGTAAATAATAAATCGTCCAAAAAGTGCAATTTCTACGGCTATAAATGTCCAAAATAAAATAGTCCTAGATAAAGGACTTAACCAAAGCGCCCATTCTAAAAATACGGTAAGGAGAAAGTACAGCAATCCTATTGCAAAAAATAATATAATACCCTTTAGCAGTTCATTGGTGTAATATTTTCTGATAAACCGCTCTAGCTTATCTATAATTTGATTATAATGATTCATTAATTGTAGCTGTCTTACTGTAACTGTTAAACTTACAATTTATTCTGTTGATTGCCATATCTCAAAATAATCAAAAATCCTGCCGATAAAGTTGAGGCTAATTGGGTTATGTAATCGTTTCTCAAACTCTTACCTTTGNAACACTAAAAATAAATCTTTTATGTCTCAAAAAGTAAGAGTACGTTTTGCTCCAAGTCCTACAGGACCATTACATATTGGTGGTGTACGCACTGCCCTATTTAATTATTTATTTGCTAAAAAACACGGTGGAAATTTTATNCTAAGAATTGAGGATACAGACCANAATCGTTATGTNNAAGGTGCAGAAGACTATATAAAAGAAAGTTTGGAATGGTGTAACATACCTTATGACGAAGGTCCAGGAAAAGATAAAGGCTATGGTCCTTATCGCCAAAGTGAACGTAAACACCTGTACAAAGAATATGCAGACCAACTTATTAGTAGCGGTCATGCGTATTATGCTTTTGATAGTGCTGAAAGCCTAGATGCGCACCGTAAGAGTCATGAAGAAAACGGTAAAACTTTTATNTATAACTGGCACAANCGTGAGAAATTAGACAACTCTTTAACAATGCCTAAAGAAGAGGTTGAAAAGAGAATTGCTGCAGAAGATTATGTAATAAGATTTAAGTCTCCTCAAGATGAAACACTATATCTAGATGATGAGATTAGAGGTGAAATNACTATTGACACCAATGTATTAGATGATAAGGTATTGTTTAAAAGTGATGGAATGCCAACCTATCATTTAGCCAATATAGTAGATGATCATTTAATGAAAATTACACATGTAATTCGTGGTGAAGAATGGTTGCCTAGTTTAGCACTTCACGTGTTATTGTATAGATCTTTTGGTTGGGATGCTCCTAAATTTGCACACCTACCTTTAATTATGAAACCACAAGGAAAAGGTAAATTAAGTAANCGTGATGGAGATAAAATGGGCTTTCCTGTATTTCCACTACAATGGAAAGACAAAGATAATAACATATCTGCTGGATATCGTGAAGATGGATATTTGCCAGAAGCTGTTATTAATATGTTAGCCTTTTTAGGATGGAATGAAGGTGAAGGTTCTGAGAAGCAATTTTATACGCTTGAGGAACTTGTAGAAGCTTTTAGCTTAGAGCACGTGTCTAAAAGTGGTGCTAAATTTGATCCAGAAAAAACTAAATGGTTTCAACACCATTACCTACAACAAGTTGGTAATGAAGATATAGCATTACAGTTTATCAATTATGTAAATAATAGTGATAAAGGTNTCTCTTTATCAAAAGACAAAGATTTAGCATATATCACCAANATAGTTTCTATCTTAAAAGAACGTTGCACGTTTGTTTCNGATTTATGGGAAGAAGGTAGTTTCTTGTTTAAAACACCTAATTCTTACGACGAAAAGGCTGTNAAAAAAGCNTGGAAAGATCAAACTGGCGATATAATGACAGAATTAGCAGGTGTGGTTTCAACTATTGAAGATTTTACTGCAGAAAATGTTCAACAAGAAGTAAAATCTTGGATTAACTCAACAGATTATGGTTTTGGAAAAGTCATGCAGCCTTTTAGGTTAAGTCTTGTTGGNGAAATGTCNGGACCAGATGTTTTTGTAATNGCATCTTTACTTGGCCAAGATAAAACATTAGAGCGTTTAAGAAATGCAATAAGTACGTTAGGCTAGTATATTATAACTCATTAAAAGGGGAACGTAATTATACGTTCCCNTTTTTTAGTTTTATAAATAAAATACTANGCCAACGGCTATTAAACTTAAGTTACCCTTAAAATCTTCTGTAGNTTCAGTGAGGTTTTCATCATTTAACCCATTTAAAATATTAGTGAAACCATATTGGTATTGAGCCCAAAGCCTCACATTTTCAAAACCACCTGTAAGACCCACTATTGCTACGCCATTAATTTTAGTAATGTCTTCAATTTCTTTTGCGGTTAGTGTTGTGTAACCATCTATTATATAGTTTTCATATTGCTNATTAGTAGTTAGCTTACTATTTATTAAAAGTGCTGGTCCAGCTTCAATACTAAGATGTTGCCCTATAATATTATAACTAGCTAATAGGTTTAACTGTACTCCAAAAATACCAAACTCAACATCGCGTTCTTGAGAAGCAACCGTTTCTCTAGCCTTGATATTTACATTTAAGTCGTAAAANTTTAGGCCATAAATTAAATCAAAATTGTTGTAAAAAGCACCACGAGTGGTAAATCCTGCTTTAAAACCTTCAGCAGAATTAGTATTAAAATTATCTGTCTTAATATCAAAAATTGTAAGACCACCTTGTAANCCAATACGGTTATAACTGTCATTATAATTGCGCTGGGCAGATGTTGTTGTAACAAATAGTAGGCATGTTACTACTAATAAGTATAGAGATTTCATTAGAGAGCTTTTTAAGTATAGTTTTCTGCAAATGTAATCCTATTAAATTATGTAACTTTCTATCAACTAAAAATCTATATCTATGATCTTATTTCTCATTCCCATTTTAATCTTCGGGATTATNATCTTATTCTCCGGAATTTTCACTGTAAAACAACAAACAGCTGCAATTGTAGAGCGTTTTGGAAAATTTCANANTATTAGAAACTCTGGACTTCATTTTAAAATTCCAATATTTGACCGTATTGCTGGCCGTATAAACTTAAAAATACAGCAACTAGATGTTTTGGTAGAAACTAAAACTAAGGATGATGTNTTTGTTAAATTGAAAATCTCTGTACAATTTCAGGTAATAAAATCTCGTGTGTATGATGCGTTTTATAAGCTTGAAAACCCACAAGACCAAATTACATCTTATGTTTTTGATGTTGTAAGAGCAGAAGTTCCTAAGATGAAATTAGATGATGTTTTTGAACGTAAGGATGATATTGCTATTGCTGTAAAGTCTGAGCTTAATGAAGCAATGTCTGATTATGGTTATGACATCATTAAAACGCTTGTAACAGATATAGATCCAGATGTGCAGGTAAAGGCTGCTATGAACCGTATTAATGCCTCAGAACGCGAGAAAGTGGCTGCAGAATATGAAGCAGAGGCAGAACGTATTAAAATTGTAGCAAAAGCTCGTGCAGAAGCAGAAAGNAAGCGTTTACAAGGNCAAGGTATTGCAGACCAACGTCGTGAAATTGCACGTGGTTTAGAGGAAAGTGTAGANGTNCTAAATAATGTTGGGATNAATTCTCAAGAGGCCTCTGCATTAATTGTAGTAACGCAACATTATGACACATTACAATCTATAGGAGAAGAAACCAACTCAAACTTAATCTTACTTCCTAATTCTCCTCAAGCAGGAAGTGATATGTTAAATAATATGATTGCTTCATTTACAGCTTCTAACCAAATTGGTGAGCAAATGAAATTAGCAAATGCTAAAAAAGGAATTGTAAACAAGAGTAAGAGTGGCGACAGAGATTCTGAAAATGACAAATAATGAATATTAGGGCTCATTGGCAGTTTTATAAAGATTGCTTTCCATTTATATACAGCTTTGCATTAGTATGCTTAGCATTTGTAGATGCCCTAACAGGATTATTTATCTTATTTACAGTAGCAAATGGTATAGGATTCCTGGCCTTTTCNTCATTGAAAAGCCAGGANTTTTATTTTTATTATAATTTAGGAATCAGCAAGCTNAAGCTATTGCTTAGCTTAGTTATTATAAACGCTATTGTTGGTTTACCNTTTGCCGTTATATTTATAATTTTTAAACAGCTCTTTTTTGCAAACGCTTAGTATTAAGAATGTCCATAAATCTTTTGGAAAGAAAACTGTTTTAAATAATGTTACTCTTTCTGTTTCAAAGGGTGAAATTTTAGCGTTATATGGAAGAAATGGCTGTGGAAAATCTACACTATTAAAAATTCTATTTGGTACTCTTAAAGCTAACAACATAGAATTATTAGTGAATGGTACCTCAACAACTCCAAAAGCTTCGAGATTAAATAAGAGTATAGCTTATATACCACAACATCCGTTCTTACCGTCTTCTCAAAAAGTTAGGGATATTATACCAATGTATCACCAGGATCAAGAACTACAAGATGCGGTGTTTTATGACCCTTACATTGCAAGTTTTACAGCTAGAAAGGTATCTGAACTTTCTTTGGGGCAAAGTCGCTATTTTGAAGTTGTATTACTTGCCAATAGCTCACATCCTTTTTTATTAATAGATGAGCCGTTTTCTATGATAGAACCTTTACATAAAGAGCGCTTAAAAGGCTTTATGAATTCTATAAAAAGAACAAAAGGAATTATTATAACAGACCATTATTACAATGATGTCTTAGAGGTATCTACCCAAAATATTATTCTTAAGGATGGCTTAATAAATACTATTACTACTAAAGAAGATTTATTAAAATACGACTATTTAAAATCTGTATAAACATAAAAACCCCGAAGCTAAACTTCAGGGTTTTTACATTTGGGTATTCTCTTTTTCTAAATCTTTGCGTCGTCTACTTTTTTTACTCTCTTTATTCCCAATAGTTTATTTACTGCTTTTAATACAAATGCTTTTTGTGCAATTGCACCAGCAACATTGCTTATTAAGCCTATTGGAGATAAGCTATTTTTTACTTCGTGGTAACTAATTTTTACTTCTTCAAGATCTATATCTTTCTGAAGCTTTAAAATCTTCAGATCCTTATCAATCTCATCAAAAGAACTATAAATCTTTTTCATCTTCAAAAAATATGTCTGAGAATTTTTTAAGTAATAATTTTTCTAATGGCCTTTTAAAGAAGACGTATACTAGTACCATTAATAATACATATATGCCTCCCATTATATAGAAACCAGTAATGATATCACCTACAGCCTGTCCTATATTTCTTGCAATTGCAATAGAAAATATTAGAATTGCCATGAAAGCAATTGCGCCTAATAGCAAAGACATGCTAAGAATTACGGTAGCTTTCATAAACTTCTTAAAGAAGCTAAGCTTGTAAAACTCTATGCTACTGTCTATATACTTTTTAGCATTATCATTAACGTCTCTTACGTTTTCTGTAACGTTTCCTAATCCCATAAATGGTTTTTAGCTTACTGCTTTCTTAGCGTTTGCTTTCGTTTTTTCAACAACATTTTCTTGCTGTAATTTTGCATTTTGTTTGCGTAAAGCTTCTAGCTTTTCTTCCATTGCAACAATAATATCGTCTGCTTTATGGCTAGCTGAGTTAAGAGTATCATTAAGACGTTCTTCAAAAGTAGCTTTTGCTTTCTTAGCTTGTACACTAAGATCATCTGTAGTTTCTTTTACTTTTTTGCTAAACTCTTTTTTAGCTTTATCTGCGTTCTTTTTTAACTTCTTTCTAGTCTTTTCTCCTTTGTCTGGAGCGTAAAGTAATCCTACTCCTGCACCAATTGCAGCACCTGTTAATAATGCTAACAATGTATTTCCTGTATTTGCCATTTTAATGTGTTTTGTGTTAATTAATCTGTTTTAGCAATTTACGTGAAAGTTAAACAACACTGTGTTAATTGCTGGTTAACTATTTGAACGTTAGTACTAAAGTTTTCTTAATTATGATTAGACTCATATATTACTTAAATGAGCTTCAAAATAGGTTCCAAAAGTACATATATGCCAAAATGGCTCTCAAATACCAATTTGAGAGCCATTTTAAAGGGAATATATTATATTTAAGTATTATTTACCTTTCCAAGAGTCTCTAAGCGTTACAGTTCTATTAAATACTAAATTGGTATCTGTCGTATCTTTATCTACACAGAAGTATCCTATACGTTGAAATTGTACTGTATCTAATGGTTTAAGTGTTTTTAAATGAGGCTCAACATAACCAGTAATGGTCTTTAACGAATCTGGATTTAAAAATTCCATAAAATCTTTGTCCTTATGTCCATCTGGAGATTCATCATTAAACAACCTGTCGTATAACCTAACTTCTGCTTTAACAGCATGCTTAATTGAAACCCAATGTAGGGTACCTTTTACTTTTCTTAAAGATTCTTCTGTACCGCTACCGCTTTTACTTTTAGGATCATAAGTACAATGAACTTCAGTAATATTACCATCGGCATCTTTAATAGCTTCTTCTGCTTTAATAATGTAACCGTTCTTTAATCTAACTTCTCCACCTAATTTTAATCTAAAGAATTTACGGTTTGCTTCTTCTTTAAAGTCATCTTTTTCAATATATAACTCTCTTGAAAATGGAACTTCGTGCTCACCTGCAGAAACGTCTTCTGGATTATTTTCTGCCATTAACCATTCTTCTTCTCCTTCTGGATAATTTGTAATTACTAGTTTTAAGGGGTCTAAAACACCCATTACACGATCTGCTTTCTTGTTAAGATCTTCTCTAATCTTAAATTCTAATAAAGAAACATCAATCACATTTTCGCGTTTAGCTACTCCAACAGTGTCTATAAAATTCTTAATAGATTCTGGTGTATAACCACGTCTTCTATATCCTGATATTGTTGGCATTCTTGGATCATCCCAACCAGAGACAACGTTATCTTCAACTAATGTGAGTAATTTACGCTTACTCATTATGGTATAACTTAAATTAAGACGCGCAAACTCTCTTTGTTTAGGTTTTGTATTACTAGTATAAATATTATCTACAAACCATTCATAAAGCGGTCTGTGTGGTTTAAACTCTAATGAACAAAGACTATGGGAAACACTTTCTATATAATCACTTTCGCCATGAGCCCAATCGTACATTGGGTATATGTGCCAATCATTTCCTGTCCTATGGTGTGCTCTATTTAAAACACGATACATTATAGGATCACGCAGAAGCATGTTAGGGCTTTCCATATCTATTTTTGCTCGTAAGACGTGTTGGCCGTTTTCAAACTCACCATTTTTCATCTTTTCAAATAGATCTAAGTTTTCTTCAACAGATCTGTCTCTATAAGGTCCAGGTTTTCCCACTTGCGTAGGAGTTCCTTTTTGTTCTGCCATTGCTTCACTAGATTGAGAATCTACGTAAGCTTTTCCTTCCTTAATAAGTTGTACAGCCCAATCATATAGTTGTTGAAAGTAATCTGAAGAATAACATTCTTTATCCCAAGTAAACCCAAGCCACTCTATGTCTTGCTTGATAGCATCTACATATTCTTGTTCTTCTTTCATTGGGTTAGTATCATCAAACCTTAAATTTACTGGAGCATTGTAACGCTCACCTAAACCAAAGTTTAAGCATATAGCCTTACAGTGGCCAATGTGTAAATAGCCGTTTGGTTCTGGTGGAAATCTAAATCTTAGATCTTCCTTAGAATATCCATTTTGTAAATCTTCCTCTATGATATGCTCTATGAAATTGAGCGATTTTTCTTCAGACATAATGTTATGAAATTACCTAGTATTATTAAGGTGATTTTAAGTTTATAATGCATCTGTTTATTTATAAACAGAACTGCAAAGTTATGAAAGTAAAACGCTTCAACTCTTATAATACTTAGGAAAACTCATGTATTGAATTACCTTTGTAAAAACTTAACCCATGGGAAAAATACATTTAACCAATATAAAGGTCTTTGCCTATCACGGCTGTCTTGTTGAAGAGAGTAAAATTGGTAGCGACTATCTTGTAAATTTAACTGTAGAAGGTGATTTATCTTTGTCTGCAAAAACAGATAATCTTAATGATACTATTGATTATGTACATTTAAACAGAGTTGTAAAAGAAGAAATGAAAGAACCATCTCATCTTTTAGAGACTGTTGCAGAACGTATTTTAACTAGAATTTTTGAAGAATTAATTATTGTACAAAGCGCTACTGTTTCTGTAAGTAAAGTAAATCCTCCTATTGGTGGAGACGTTGCTATGGTTACTGTAGAGCGTACAAAGCGAAGATCATAAAAAAAGATTGTAGCTTTGCAATATAGGAACGGTTAAACTAACATTTTTTGTTATATTTGCCGTCCAATATTGGTATCGTGGCCGAGTGGCTAGGCAGAGCTCTGCAAAAGCTCGTACAGCGGTTCGAATCCGCTCGATACCTCTAAAAACCCTTAACTAACGTTAGGGGTTTTTTATTTTTTAATGGTTTTAAGATATAAACGTTCTACCTTTTCTCTAGCCCAAGGCGTTCGCCTTAAGAATTTTAAACTGGATTTTATTGTAGGATTGCTATTAAAGCAATTAATCTTAATAAGATCTCCTAACTCATCCCAACCGTAATGATTTACAAGAGTATCTAAGATATCGGCTAATTTTACACCGTGTAAAGGATTATTAGGTTGTTCTTGCATTATTTTAATGGTGTTTCTGGAATACGTTCTTCTAACTCGTGTTTTAATGCATCTAATTCTGAAGGAAATAAACCTTGACTTATAAGTATTACTCCAAATATGATAATGATAATACTTATAATACGTTTAAAATTGAATATTCTTACTGGTGTTAGTTTGTGATTTAACTTTTTAGCGAGCAACATCTTAAAGACATCTACAACTAAATAAGTGGCTAATACAGAGCCAAAGAATACGAGAAGTCTGTTAGGTTGCATATCCATCTTAGGGCCAAATACTATGATTAAACCTAGCCAAAATCCTAAAACACCAATATTTATAAAGTTTAAAAGAAAGCCTTTTACTGCAAGACCTATATAATCACTCTTACTTAGTTTTCGTATTTCAGGTTGTTCTTCTTGAGGTAATGCTTTTTTAAGTTTCATGAAAGCCATGACACCATAGGTTGTCATGATAACACCACCAAAAATAAACAATGCAGGATCATCTTTTATACGTTCTAAAAGCTTGCTTGTAGAAAAATAGGCAATTAATAAAAAAATAGCATCTGCTAGGATAACACCAATATCAAAAGACAAAGCAGCTCTAAAACCTTTTATTGCAGCAGTTTCTAGTAATACAAAGAATACTGGACCTAAAAGGAAGGCCAGAAAAAATCCTAGAGGTATTGCTGTAAAAATGTCCTGAAACATTGTTAGTTTTTTACAAAGATATGCATACTTACTATCCTTGTGTTTCTACTTCGGCTTTACTTCCTATTAGTGTAAAATCTAAATGACGTTTTACAAGATCTGCATCTTTTACTTTTACATAAACTTCATCTCCTAATTGATACACTTTTTTAGTTTTTCGACCTACAATAGCATAGTTTTCTTCATCAAAATCATAGTGATCATCTGAGATGTCTCTTAACCTTACCATACCTTCACATTTGTTATCTATAATTTCTACATAGATTCCCCATTCTGTAACTCCAGATATTACACCTAAGAATTTTTCATCTTTATGATCCTGCATGAATTTAATCTGCATGAATTTAATAGAATCACGTTCTGCTTTGGTAGCTAGATACTCCATCTCACTACTATGGTTACATTGATCTTCATAAGTTTCTGCGTCTGCAGATTTACCTTTATCTAGATAATGCTGTAATAAACGATGTGCCATGACATCTGGATAACGACGTATTGGCGATGTGAAATGTGAATAATAATCGAATGCTAAACCGTAATGCCCTATATTTTCTGTAGAATAATAGGCTTTACTCATAGTACGAATGGTAAGCGTATCTATTAAATTTTGTTCTTTAGTACCATTTACATCTTGTAAAAGTTTATTTAAAGATTGTGTAGTAGTCTTTCTTGATTTAAAATTAAGAGTATACCCAAAACGCCCCACAAGGTTTTGTAAGGCACTTAATTTATCTGAATTTGGCTCGTCATGACAACGGTATACAAATGTTTTTTTAGGGTCTTGTTTACCAATAAATTCTGCTACTTTCTTATTGGCAAGTAACATGTATTCTTCAATAAGTTTATTAGCATCTTTAGATGTCTTAAAGAAAACTCCAACTGGTTCATTAGCTTCGTTAAGCTCAAATTTAACTTCAACTTTATCAAAAGAAATAGCACCTTGACCCATACGTTTTCTACGCATGATTTTAGCTACTTTGTCCATTTTTAAAATAGCATCTGCAATAGCATCGTCTGTTTTATAGGCTTTTCCTGTTAAAGAAACATCTGCAGGAATGCTTGTTGATTTACTTTCAATAATTGCCTGAGCTTCTTCGTATGCAAATCTGGCATCACTATAGGTTACAGTTCTACCAAACCATTGGTTGTGTATTTTTGAGTTTTCATCTATCTCGAAAACAGCTGAAAAGGTATATTTTTCTTCATTAGGACGTAATGAACAAGCATTGTTAGATAATACTTCTGGAAGCATTGGCACTACTCTATCTACTAAATAAACAGATGTTGCACGTTCATAAGCTTCATCATCTAAAATTGTACCTGGTTTAAGATAGTGAGATACATCTGCAATATGAATTCCTACTTCATAATGCCCATTTTCTAAAATCTTAAAACTTAAGGCATCATCAAAATCTTTTGCATCTTTAGGATCTATTGTAAAGGTTAGCGTATCACGCATATCTCTACGTTTCTTAATTTCAGATTCTTGTATAGATGTATCTATCTTGTTAGCAAACTCTTCTACTTCTTTTGGAAATTCATGTGGTAATCCATATTGTGCAAGAATTGCATGTATTTCTGTTTCATGTTCTCCTGGAACACCGAGAACTTCTATAACGCGACCAAAAGGAGAATCGGCTTTTTCTGGCCAATCTTCTAACTCTACAACGACCATCATATTATTTTCTGCGCCGTTTATCTTACTTTTTGGAATAAAGAAATCTGTATACATTTTAGTATCCTGAATGTTTACAAATGCAAACTTTTCTGAGATAGTAATAACGCCTACAAATTCTTTTTTCTTTCGTTCAATTATTTTGGTAATTTCACCTTCATTCTTGCTTTTTCTTCTGGTATTATAAATATATACCTCTACCTGATCACCGTGAAATGCTTTGTTAATATGCTTACTAGGAATGAAAATATCGTCTTCTAAATCTTCAACGACCACATAACCATCACCTTTACTAGTCATATCTAAGGTACCAGTAACATAGTCTTGAGGGCCATTAAATTGAAATTTACCACGATCTACCTCAACAATTTGTTGTTTAGCAGCTAATTGGGAAAGTTTTTTTATGATTTGATTTCTTCCGCTAGCATCTGTAATGTTAAGTTGGGAAGCAATTTGTTTGTAATTGAAGTTTTGATTTGGACGCTTACGAATAATGTCCAATATAGTTTTAGTAAGGTTTGGAATCTGTGTAGATTTTTTCTTACCGAATTTTTTCTTGCTCATTTATTTAAATTAGGCTTAAAATTACGGCTTATAAATTAAACAATATGAATTCTATGATAGGAATAACACATACAAACATATGGTTGAACCATAATTTTATATTTAATAATAATATTTTAACGATATTTTAATAAATAATTTTCACAACTCTTAAAATTATCATAAATTTGTTTAAGACAAGGATTTAACTTGTGTTGCACATATGAAAAAAATAAGAATCATATTCGTTTTATTCATTCTAATTTTTCTCTTAGGAATATTTGGTTTTGCTAGATATATATCTAATTCTTTAGCAGATGATCATAAAGAATCCTTCGATGAAAATTCAGAACAAACTTCAATATACAACGGCTTTTAATTAGCCGTTTTTTTTTGCTCTATACTATTCTACATTAAACTTAGTAATATTTTTTTAGCTTCTGTTTTCTCTAAAATTAAAATCTCATTTTTAATAGTTGTTATTAACAGTATATATAACTATCATTTTTTTTCTTTTAAATTTTAAATAAAACTGTTGGGTATTATAGTGTGTTAATAGCGGTAAAGAATTTTAAATTTTTCTTTTGATTTTAGGTTATTAATATTCTATCAATACTTATTCACAATGTTAAAATTATCTAAACATTTATAAATCAACCTGTATTGAAAATTAATAACAAAAGTTGTGTTTTAAAAATTACAATTGTTGACAACCTGTGGCTAAAATCTATTTCTAATTCTGGTTGTTAATAACTGTTTTTTTAGTGCTGAAAACTTTTAATTAAGATCTAACAACTTTACTTGTTTCTTATATAAATCTGGTTATAATGAATTTTTAATCGAGATTTCAAAATTTTGTTTTGCATTATTAATCACGAGTTATAAACAACAACTAGTTAATTGTTAATATATTGATTGTTAGATAGTAAGGTGTTAATTTTAGTTTTGTAATTAACAATGTAAATCTTCTACTTTAACTACCTTTGTATCATAAAATTAGACTTATTATGAAAATTGCTATTGGTAATGACCACGCTGGTACATTTTACAAAAATACAATTGTAGAGTACCTTAAATCTGAAAATATTGAAGTTATTAATTACGGGACAAACTCTGAGGATAGTGTAGATTATCCAGACTTTGTACATCCTGTTGCAGCAGATGTAGAGTCTAATAGTGTAAATCTTGGTATTATAATTTGTGGTAGTGGTAATGGTGCATCTATGACAGCTAATAAACACCAAGGCGTACGTTCTGCTTTATGCTGGACAAAAGAGATTACAAAACTTGCCAGAGAGCATAATGATGCTAATATTTTAAGCATTCCTGCACGATTTACATCTGTACAACAAGCTTTAGAGATGGTTAAAGTGTTTTTAAATACTGAGTTTGAAGGTGGTCGTCACCAAACACGTGTAGATAAAATAGCGTGTTCTTAATATGATTACAATTGCTATTAAAACATTTAAAGAACTTAGTACAGAAGAGTTATATAGTATTCTTCAACTAAGATCGGAAGTATTTGTGGTAGAACAAAACTGTGTATATCAAGATATAGACTTTAAAGATCAAAATGCTTTACATGTAATTGGTGTGAAAGATGATGCTATAGTTGCTTATACAAGATGTTTTAAGCCTGGTTTTTATTTTGAGGAAGCAAGTATTGGTCGTGTTGTTGTAAAAGATAAAGAACGAAAATATGGTTATGGTTATGATATAATGAATGCATCTATTAAAGCTATTAAAGATGTATACGATACAGACACTATAAAAATTTCTGCTCAAACCTATTTAAATACTTTTTATACAAACCTTGGTTTTTCTAATATAGGAGAAGGCTACCTAGAAGATGGTATACCACATATTGAAATGATTAAATCATAAAAAAAACCTCTTTTTAAGAGGTTTTTTTATTTGGTAGTTAGCGTTTTACAGATTAATTAATCTTAATAAGGTTTTTCTGCATATCTAAATCACTCAACATAGTGTTTGTAAATTTATAATGACCACGAGTTGTAATGATTTTAAATTTTTTATTCTTCATATTACTAAGCAACTGAAGAAATTTCCATTTACTTTTAAGTAATCTTGGTTTTTCGGACTTTAAGCTTACCTCGTAAATGTATTCTTCACCATTACGTTCTGCTACTATATCCGGTGTGATAGTAGTTTCTTGTCCACGACCTTTGCGTATGTACGATTTTGGGGATTCGTAACCCTCAACGTCTGCCTTAATATTCTCAAAGCCTCTTTCTTCTAAGTACTCTACAGATTCCTTTAAGAACACTGTACTTTCATTTTTATCTATCGGTATCATAACTCAGAATATAATAAAAATATTGCGAACTCACAACTATTGAGGCTATTAGCCTTTGTTCTTGTACTTTATATGCTTATTAAATGGTGCATAAAGTTGGTAAGAAATAGTATTTGAGGTCGTATGATCTAGTATATCTAAGCCATATTTTATTTTAGAAGGATCTGCATATACAAAGGTTCCAAATAACCGATCCCAAATAGAAAACATATTACCAAAATTACTATCTGTCCAAGGTAATTCCCAGTGATGGTGAAATTTGTGAACCGTTGGTGTTATAAAAACATAACTTAATGCCTTATCAAATTTAGAGGGTAGCTTTATATTGGCGTGTGTAAAGTATGTAAAGAATACACTTAAAATTCTATAAAATAGGTAGTAAGAAATTGGCATTCCCATAATGATAACCGCAACTAAAGCAAACGTTTCTCGCAATAAAAAATCTAATGGATGATGTCTTGTACCTGTAGTGGCATCTACATTTAAATCACTATGATGCACAATATGTAGCCTAAAGAATAATGGTACTTTATGTAATAGATAATGTACTAAATACTGTGCTATAAAATCTAACACTAATATGGCTAGAAAAAGCTCAACAACAGTAGGTAATTCAATAAGATGTAAAATACCGAAATTATTAGTATCTAACCATTTAAATATTCCTAGCGTAAATAAACCGAATAAGAAATTAATTAAAAAAACAAAGCCTAAAAGTACAAAGTTGGTCTTTGCATGTTGCCATTTCTTGTACTTAAACTTTACAAAGGAATAATAACCTTCAGCAATCCAAAATACACTTAATATAAGCACAACCCAACCAACTTTTAAGGCAGTTGGTAATGTCTCAAAAAAGTGCAGAAAAGCGTTCATTGTTTAAAAGTCTAATTCTTCTGGAACATCTTCATCACCGTTGTTAGTGTTGTTTTCTTCAAATTCTTCACAATCTAAAATGGTCGAAATATTTTCAGGTTTAGGGAAGTTTCCATCAGAAACCTCAATATTTTCATCTGCATAAAGGTCTTTCATATAAATACCCCAAATAGGAAGTGCCATAGTAGCACCTTGACCATATCTTGTAGATGAAAAGTGTGTGGCACGATCTTCACCACCAACCCATACGCCAGTTACTAAGTCTGGTACCATACCCATAAACCAACCATCACTATTATTTTGTGTTGTTCCTGTCTTACCTGCTATAGGGTTTTTAAAATCATAAGGATAGCCTGTAACAGCGTTCTTATAGTCTTGCCTAGATGTTGCCCAAGTACCTCTTAAACGGCGTCCTGAACCAGCTTGTGTAACACCTTCCATAAGGTTTACTGTTACATAAGCAGCTTCTTTACTTAACACATCTTTTGTTTCTGGAATATGTTGATAAAGCACTGTGCCATTCTTATCTTCAATACGAGTAACAATAACTGGCTTAACATACACGCCTTCATTTACAAAAGCACTATAAGCTGAAACCATTTCGAAAATACTTAAATCTGGTGTTCCTAAAGCAATAGAAGGTACTTCAGGTATTTTGCGGGTATCTACACCTAATTTATCTATTAAATCTATAACAGGTTTAGGCCCAACTCTATCTAAAAGCCTAGCGGTAACAGTATTTATAGATCCTGCTAGAGCATCTTTTAAAGTAACTAAACCACCATAACTACCGTCACTATTTTTAGGAGTCCAATCTTTTGTGTTGCCGTGTTTTCCTGCTTCAATTGTATATTGTGTATTAGGAACTTTATCACAAGGAGAAAGGTGTAATTGATCAATTGCAGTTGCATAAACAAAAGGCTTAAATGTAGAACCTATTTGTCGCTTTTGTTTTTTAACGGCATCATACTTAAAGTGTTTATAGTTAATACCACCAACCCAAGCTTTTACTTCACCTGTTTGTGGTTTCATACTCATCATACCACTTCTAAGAAACGATTTGTAATAAATGATAGAGTCTCTAGGCGTCATTGTTGTATCTATATCACCATCCCAACCAAAGACACGCATATCAGTTTTCTTTTTAAAGGATGCTCTAATGTCTTTTTCAGATTTTCCTTCGGCAGTCAACTTTTTCCAACGATCACTAACCTTCATAGCGCGTTGAATAATGTCTTCTGTTTCGTCTTCGTCTATATCTCTAAAAGGCGCTGTTTTATTCTTCTTATTTTGTCTTGTAAATTCTTTTTGAATGTGAGACATGTGTTCTTTTACAGCATCTTCTGCATGTCTTTGCATATCTGAATCTATGCTGGTATAAATTTTTAGACCATCTCTGTAAATATTATATGTTGAACCGTCTGTCTTTTTATTTTCCTTAATCCATTCTTTTAAAAACTCTTGAAGATAGGCTCTAAAATATGTTGCAACACCTTCGTCATGACCTTCTGGAGAATATTCAATATTTAGATCTTCGGCTTGTAATTCATTTTTAACCTCTTCTGTAATAAATCCATTTTTAGCCATTTGAGCTAATACAACATTACGACGTTGTTTTACAAGTTCTGGACGCTTTAAGGGATTATATAAGGAAGAGTTTTTAAACATACCAGCTAGCATTGCAGACTCTACAGTATTAAGTTCCATTGGCTCTTTACTAAAGTATATACGGCTTGCAGAGCGTATACCTATTGCTTGATTTAAGAAATCATACTTGTTAAAATACATAGTAATAATTTCTTCTTTAGTATATTGGCGTTCCAACCTAACAGCAATTACCCATTCTTTTACTTTTTGTAGCGCACGCTGAAATTTACTTGAGCTTACCTGATCTGTAAAAAATTGCTTAGCCAATTGTTGTGTTATAGTACTAGCTCCACCTTTTGTTCCTAAATAAGTAATAGCTCTTGCAGTACCTCTACCATCTATACCAGAATGGTCATAATAACGCTCATCTTCAACAGCTATTAGAGCATTTACTAAGTGGTCTGGTAAAGAGTCATACTTAACTGGAGTTCTATTTTCCTTATAAAACTTTCCAAGGGTTTCTCCTTTAGAGTCTATAATCTCTGTAGCAAGATTAGTCTCAGGATTTTCCATTTGGGTTTCATCTGGTAAGTCACTAAACCAAGCAGTAAATAGGAAAAGAAGTGCTACAGATAAGATACCTCCAAAAAAAAGTATCCAAAACCACTTTATATATTTACTAAAACCTTCCTTACTTTCTTTTTTCTTTGAAGAAGATTTAGGTGCTGTCTTTGCCATATTCTTATGTTATTTTGAAGTTGGTTTTTCTATTCTTACACCTACTTCTGTAATACCTTTTAATGTTTCTAAACCTGCAACAGAGCCGTTTTGTCTCATGGCATGTTTAATACTAATGCTATACTCTCCAGCTTCATTAAAAACTAGATGTTCTTTATACCAAAGTTTATTTTCTTTTATATCTCCAAAACCATCTCCCATATAAGTACCATCTGGATATGCCATAGGATACTCTAAAGTATCTGTAACTTTTTTACCGTTAGGATATTGTAACTCTGTAATTAAAAATAAGTTACTAAAATTATAGTCGCTTGTGTTTCTTAAGTTTATAAACGCATTATAGGGTTGTATCGTATCTAATCCAGAAATCTTAAAGGTTAATGGCTCTTTAGAAGACCATTGTCCAGAAACTGTCTTATAATTATCATATACGCTATTATCTGAACAAGAGCAACATAATAGGCTAAGACATAAAACGATTAAAAAACGCATGAATTATTTCTTTTGAGAATTGTTTTTAGGTCGCTTACTTTTTTGTCGTTTATTACGACGACGCTTGTTATTGTTACGCTTATTCTTAGGTTTATCAAAACGTGTGAGACTGTCTTCTCCTACAGAATCTTTAAACGTATTTATTTCTGAAGCTGTTTCAACAACGTAATCTTCTAAACTTGCCACAGGTTCTCTTTTCTTATTGGCTTCAATAATTTGATGAACTCTATCTGTACTTAATTCAAACCAGTTCATCCATTCACCTTCATAAGCAAACCACATAGACCCTTTAAAAATGTCTATTTTTTGACAAACAGCCTTTCCTTTTTCTGTAAAAAGCTTGGTATCTTGTTTAGGGAAGTTGTTTAAAGCGTCTAAATATGAATCTAACTCATAGTTTAAACAACATTTAAGCTTACCACATTGTCCTGCAAGCTTTAATGGGTTTAATGATAGCTGTTGGTATCTTGCTGCAGATGTGGTTACACTCCTAAAATCTGTTAACCAAGTAGAGCAACATAATTCTCTACCACAAGACCCAATACCTCCTAACCTACTAGCTTCTTGTCTAAAACCAATTTGTCGCATTTCTATACGAGTTCTAAATTCTTGAGCAAACTCTTTAATAAGTTGTCTAAAATCTACACGTTCTTCTGCGGTATAATAAAAGGTAGCTTTAGAGCCATCTCCTTGAAACTCTATATCACTAATTTTCATTTTAAGCTTAAGCCTTATAGCAATTTGCCTAGCTTTTACTTTAAAAGGATCTTCTTTGGCTCGATAATCTTGCCAAATATCAATATCTTTTTGTGAAGCCTTTCTATATATTTTTTTAACCTCATCGCTATTGGTTCTAACTTTTTTCTTACGCATTTGCACTTTAACAAGCTCGCCTGTAAGTGTTACAATACCAATATCGTGTCCAGAATCGGCTTCTGTAGCTACAACATCACCAATAGAAAGTGTAAGGTGTTCTGAGTTTTCAAAGAATAGTTTTCTGCCGTTCTTAAACCTAACCTCTACATAGTTAAAAGGAGCTACTCCTTGTGGGAGCTCCATATTTGAAAGCCAATCAAATACCGTAAGTTTATTACATCCATCTGATCCGCAAGTTCCGTTATTTTTACAACCTTTAGGTTGGCCGTCTTTACCTGTCGAACAACTTCCACACGCCATATATCATATATATTGAAACAAGTACTATTACTATAGTCTTGTTGTATTAATTATCTACTAGCGTAAAGATACCAAAATATAGTGCATTGATATTTTTAAGCTTTATATTTTAATTTTTCTGAACGTCCCTTCTTAAAAATCTTATTACTGTTATGAGATCCTTTTCGCAATTCACGTTGTGTCTCAATAGGTAAGGCATTAATGTCTTGACATTCTGTCGAGCAACACGTATCCATAGCTTTTGAACACTCTTCACATTGTATAAATAACAAATGGCAAGCCTCATTAGCACAATTTACGTGAGTATCACAAGCTTTTCCACATTGGTGACAGTTTGAGATGACATCATCTGAGATACGCTCACTTCGCCTATGGTCAAACACAAAATTCTTACCAAGAAACTTATTTTCTAATGCTTTTTCATTTACCTGTCGGGTATACTCTATAATACCACCTTCTAGCTGAAATACGTTTTTAAATCCTTTATGCTTATAGTAAGCACTAGCTTTTTCACAACGTATGCCACCAGTGCAATACATAACGAGTTTCTTGTCTTCTTTATGATCTTTAAGATCTTCTTCAATAATATCTAAAGAGTCTCTAAAAGTATCTACATCTGGTGTGATAGCATTTTTAAAATGACCAATTTCACTCTCATAGTGGTTACGCATATCTACCAACACCGTATTAGGGTCTTCAATAAGTTGGTTAAATGTTTCAGCATCTACGTGAACACCTTTGTTAGTTACATCAAAAGAGGTGTCATTTAAACCATCTGCAACAATTTTAGGACGCACCTTAACTTTAAGTTTTAAAAATGATTTAGCATCTTGCTCTACAGCAATGTTAAGCCTCACATTTTCAAGAAAATTTATATCATCTATAAAAGCTTTAAATTCATTGAATTTTTTTGCTGGTACAGATAATTGCGCATTTATACCTTCATGAGCAACATAAATTCTTCCTAGAACCTCAAGTTGATCCCAAGCAAGAAACAGGTGATTTCTAAAAATTTCTGGATTGCCAATTTTGGCGTATTTGTAAAAAGAGAGCGTAAGGCGGTCTTCTCCAGCCTTGTCTATAAGTTCTGCTCTTTCTTTTGCGCTTAATTTGTTGTACAGTTGCATGCTATACGTGATTTAAGGTTAAGAAAATTTAAGCTACAAAGGTAGTTAAAGTATATTTTATTGCTACAATTAAAAATGCCCGATAAGTTGAGATTACCTTATCGGGCATTTTTCGAATGGCTAATTCGTTACTAAAATTTTTTGTGTTCTAAAAAAATCGTTGTAACGCATTAGCCTCCATCAGCTTTAAAGCTACAACCTAAAAGGATTGCAGCTTTGCAGCTTCCTGAAGAGTTCAAAATAATTGTTTTTTGAAAAAACTTCATAGCACTTTGTTCATTTGCTTTTATAAAAGATGCTTTATTTTTAAAAAGGTTGCGTGTGTTGATATGTTAATTTTAAAAACATTGTCCTTAGCCAAAAGAGTTACTACCTTAGCGACATAAGACAGAATTTAATAAAAGATTGAAAATGAGCGATAAAAAAGAAAAAGAAGCAAAACTAAAAGCACTAAAGCTTACTTTAGATAAGATGGACAAGACTTATGGTAAAGGTACAGTCATGAAAATGAGTGATCAATCTGTGAGTGATGTTGAAGCAATTTCTACAGGTTCTTTAGGTTTAGATTTAGCTTTGGGAGTAGGTGGTTACCCTAGAGGACGTATAGTTGAAATTTACGGTCCAGAATCTTCAGGTAAGACAACCTTAACCTTGCACGCCATAGCAGAAGCTCAAAAAGCGGGTGGCATAGCTGCTTTTATAGATGCAGAACACGCTTTTGACCGTTTTTATGCTGAAAAATTAGGAGTAGACTTAGAGAACTTAATTATATCTCAACCAGATAATGGTGAGCAGGCTCTAGAAATTACAGACAACTTAATTAGATCTGGCGCTATAGATATTATTGTAATTGACTCGGTTGCGGCACTTACACCTAAAAGTGAGATTGAAGGTGAAATGGGAGATTCTAAAATGGGTCTTCACGCAAGATTAATGTCTCAAGCATTAAGAAAGCTAACAGGATCTATAAGTAAAACCAAGTGTACTGTTATCTTCATTAACCAATTGCGTGAAAAAATTGGAGTTATGTTTGGTAACCCAGAAACTACAACAGGTGGTAATGCACTTAAATTTTACTGTTCAGTTAGATTAGACATTCGTCGATCTACACAAATAAAAGACAGCAATAGCGAGGTGCAAGGTAATAAGACACGTGTAAAAGTTGTTAAAAACAAAGTAGCACCACCATTTAGAACTGCAGAGTTCGATATTATGTACGGTCAAGGAATTTCTAAGGTTGGTGAAATTATTGATATTGGTGTAGACTATGAAATTGTTAAAAAAGCAGGTTCCTGGTTTAGCTATGAAGATACAAAGCTAGGACAAGGTAGAGATGCTGTAAAAGCATTATTACTAGATAATCCAGAGTTAATGGAAGAGTTAGAAACCAAAATTAAAGCCGCCATAAAAGTGGCAAAAGAATAAAACAAAAAAAATCTCAAATTAATTTTTGAGATTTTTTTTGCCTCAAACGCAACCATTTATAAAAAATTGCATCTTAATAAAAAACCCCATTTTAATAAGATGAAAAAATTAATGCTTTTGCTACTTTTAGGTGTATGTATTACCGCTTGTAGCATTGATGATGAAGAAGACTTTGAGTTTGAGTTTGTAAACGTAGAGAGTGTAAACCTTCCAGATACACTTGTGTTTGGTAACACGTATCAATTTGAAGTTGTTTACAATCGCCCTACAGAATGCCATTTCTTTGCAGGATTTGACTATGCTAAAAATCAAAACACCAGAGAAGTTGCGGTGATTAATGCTTTTGAGCAAAACCAATCTTGTCCAGAGATGGAAAACTTGACTGGAACAACCGATTTAAATTTTATTGTAGAGCGAGACGATTTTTATATTTTCAAGTTCTATCAAGGAGAAGACAGTAATGGTGACGCACAGTTTTTAACCGTTGAAGTTCCTGTTGCAGAAAATTAATTAACAACAGAAAATTTGAGTTTAGATCAACTCATTCTTAAATGCAAAAAGCAAGACATAAAGGCACAAGGACAGCTGTATCAATTATTTGCAGATAAGCTGTTTAGTGTAAGCCTAAAGTATTCTCGTAATTATAGCGAAGCAGAAGACAATTTGCAAGATGCTTTTTTACAGATATTTAAGAAAATAGATCAATATAAAAATAAAGGTTCTTTTGAAGGTTGGTTAAAACGTATTGTAATAAACATAGCACTTCAAAAATATAGGAAGCAAACCTATTTTGAAATTGTAGACGAACAACAGCTAGAAGAACCTAGTGTAGAAGTAGAAGAAAATGATATTAAGTTAGACTTTCTTTTAAAGTGCATACAACAATTACCAGACAGGTACAGGTTAGTATTTAACCTATATGTTTTAGATGGTTATGCACATAAAGATATTGCGGATTTGTTAAGCATCTCTGTAGGAACATCTAAATCTAACCTTGCAAGAGCAAGACATATATTAAAGGCAACTATAGAAGACGCCCAACCAAAAGGACAACAGTCTCTTTAAAAAGACTAATGAAAGAGGAAAAAAACATAGATAGATTATTTCAAGAAAAGTTTAAAGACTTTAACGCAAAACCTAGCGCTAAAGTTTGGGCTAATATTGAAAAGGAACTCAAAGAAGATAAGGAAAGAACGCCATTTATTATCCCATTATGGTATAAGATTGGAGGAATTGCAGCCGCATTAGTTTTGGTATTTTGGTTTTCCCAATCATTATTAACTACAGGTACTACTAATACTATAGTTGATCAAGATGGTTTAGAAAACACTAAAGTTAAAACCCAAGTAGAAGATAAAGATACAGTTAACAACAATTCTAAATTAGACGTTGTTGAAAATATTAACAAGACACCTGAGCCTGAAACATCTTCAACCAATGAAATTGTTTCTTCAACTGAGCAAAAAGCATCTAAAGAAATTAAATCAAATAAGAACACTTATAAATCTTCAGTTACTTTAAAAGAATCTATTTCTAATGTTAAAGGTGATATTAGAGTAGCTAACAAGAGTAACGTAAATCAAAAACAGAATAATAATTTAGAGCCTTTAGACAAGCGTTTAAATTCTAATGAAAACAATAAGTTTCAGCAACCTAACTCTACTCAGAATACTACTGCAGTAACTTCTGAAGACAGTAGCACTAACTCCAACATTTCAAGTGAAAAAGAAAATAATGAGACTACTGAGGTTGCTGAAACTAACTTACCATCGCTTTTAGAAGAAGCTGAAAAACAAAAGCAAGCAGAGACAGAAGATGAAGATGTAGTGGAAGCTACTACTTTTAAAAAATGGAATGCAAGCCCTTATGTTGCTCCTATTTATGCTAGTGGTTTTGGAAACGGCAGCACTATAGATCCTCAATTTTCAGATAATGAAACTAGTAGTGACGTTACTTTGGCATATGGTGTAAATGTATCTTATGCAGTTAACGAACGCTTAAAGATTCGTTCTGGTGTAACTAGAATGACACACAGTACCAACACAAATAATATTGCATTTAGTCCTTCGGGAAGAGAAACATCTCTACAAAACTTAAAACCAAACACTAATAGCGGTGTGTATGTGCAAGTAGGAGACAGCGAAACCCTTACACCAACCGCTACATCTACCTTTACAGAAGACCAACTTGTAGCAGATAGGACATCAGTATTTTTAGGAGACTTAAATCAACAATTAGGATTTATTGAAGTTCCTGTTGAGCTTGAATATGCTTTAATAAATAAGAGATTTGGTGTTAATCTTATTGGTGGTGCAAGCACATTGTTTTTAGAAGATAATAGTATTGCCGTTGTAAATAATGGTAATAGAAATGAGATTGGTGAAGCTACAAATGTAAACAACGTGAGTTTTTCAACAAATCTTGGATTAGGAGTAAATTATAAAATTACAAGTAGCCTACAGTTTAATGTAGAGCCTACATTTAAATATCAAATAAATACGTTTAGCAACTCTAGTAATTTTAACCCTTATTATTTGGGTGTATATTCTGGATTTAGCTTTAAGTTTTAAAGCATAATGTTAGCGAGGTGGTTCTCCTAACATTTGTTTTAGGTTAATTTTTAGTTGGTTAGGTAGTTATTGCAAAACTCTATCTGATGAGATAGCTTACAGCAATGATGACGAAAATCCGTTCTTTTAAGAGCGGATTTTTTGTGCTTTTAATTCATTTAATATTTTAGTTCTGCACGCAGATTTTAAATCTGCTCTATTAACTTGAGATTTCCCTTTTGTATTAACAAACTTTAAAACTTTAGCTCTTGTTTTGCCTAAACTACCGCTAAAGAATGTATAAGAAAACCGAGCTTTATTATCATAAAATACAATAGGCACAATAGGTATTTGATGCTCTATTGCCAGCCTAAATGCACCATCTTTAAATACATCTAATACAACAGACTCATCATCTGGAACTCCACCTTCAGGAAAAATACAAATACTTATTCCTGTATCTAAGCGTTTTTTAGCACTTTCAAATACAGCTTTTCTGCTTGATGCATTATTGCGATCTACCAAAATACAAGTACGTTTATAAAAGAAACCGAAAATTGGAATTTTAGCCAACTCTGCTTTACCTACAAAAACAAATGGATTTTTTATGGTGTGTAGCATTAGCATAATATCTATCATACTAGTGTGGTTTGCTATAAACATATAAGAATGTCCTGGTTTAGGTTTTTGCTCATACGTTCTTGAAGGAATAAAACCCATACCATATAAAATAAGTTTAGCCCAAAAACGCGCTAACTTAAAGAAGAAAGGATACCAGGATTTTTTTGAAATGCTTATTAATAAAATAGGGAACATAATGACCAATGGTAAACCCATTAATAGGTAAAACCAAATGCGCCACAGAAGGATAAAAAAATTACGCACTAAAGACATCTTTCAAAAGTAGGGATTTGTATGTCATATTTCTTAAAAAAAGTACCTTTGCTGTCAAATTTAAAGATAACAGAATGTCTAGGATATTAACAGGCGTACAAAGTACTGGAACGCCACATTTGGGTAATTTATTAGGAGCTATTATACCGGCAATAGAAATGTCGAACGATCCTAAAAACGAATCATATCTATTTATAGCAGATTTACATTCGCTTACTCAAATTAAAGATGCAGAAACATTACGCCAGAATACCTATGCCACCGCAGCTACTTGGTTAGCTTTTGGTCTTGATGTAAACAAGACTGTTTTTTATCGCCAAAGTGATATACCTCAAGTTACAGAGTTATCTTGGTATTTAAGCTGCTTTTATCCCTACCAACGCTTAACATTAGCACATTCATTTAAAGACAAAGCAGACCGTTTAGAAGATGTAAATGCAGGCTTGTTTACATATCCAATGTTAATGGCGGCAGATATATTAATTTATGATGCTGAAATTATTCCAGTAGGAAAAGACCAACTGCAACATATAGAAATGACAAGAGATGTAGCTTCCAGATTTCACGCTAAATTAGGAGATACTTTTGTGATGCCAGATGGCAAGATACAAGAGGAAACTATGTATATTCCTGGTACAGATGGAGCTAAGATGAGTAAATCTAAAGGAAACATCATTAACTTATTTTTACCAGACAAGAAATTGCGTAAGCAAATAATGACAATTGAAACAGATAGCACACCGCTTGAAGAACCTAAGGATACAGATACTTGTAATGTTTTTGCACTGTATAAATTATTAGGTACTAAAGAACAAGTAGAGCAGATGATGCAAAACTATGCAGGCGGAAACTATGGCTACGGTCATGCCAAACAAGCATTGTACGA
This sequence comes from Croceibacter sp., assembly GCF_002716225.1. Taxonomy (NCBI): domain Bacteria; kingdom Pseudomonadati; phylum Bacteroidota; class Flavobacteriia; order Flavobacteriales; family Flavobacteriaceae; genus Croceibacter; species Croceibacter sp. Next base: position 142,389 of record NZ_PAZX01000007.1, read on the forward strand.
ACTTATTATTGAAAAATTTGCTGCCGAACGTGAGCGTTTTAATCATTATATGAATAATACAGATGAAATAGATGCTGCTTTAAAAATTGGACAAGAAAAGGCAACCAAAACCGCTAACGAGGTGTTGAAAAGAGTAAGAGAAAAATTGGGATATTAATTTATCTTAAATACTAGAAGGTATAGCCAAGTCTTAAATGCAGATCTACTGCCACATCAGAATCATCTCCGATAAATATTCTGTTGCGGTCATTTGGATAAAATAGTTTTCGATAACCAATANCTATACCTGTTTCATAGGTAAAGTGTTTACCTACTGTACGCTTAATTGCCCATTTAGGTATTATTTGAAGATCTGGAATAACTTCAATATTTTCAACATTACTNATGACAAATAAATTGGGNTGATAACTAATTTTAAGTGNTAGAAAGTTNGCTGTATTATTGNCTATNTTTTTTCCTTTTNTAAAACGTCTATTAAGGCTGTAATACCATCTTGGTTCTAAGGTTATAACAGGTGTTAAAAGGAATTTATCATTAGAGCCAATAAACTCTGCATTAAAAATATCTGCATCAAGACCAATTTCTGNACGTAAGGCAATGGTGTTTGTGAGTCTTGCTTCATTATGACCCCAAATACCAAGAAAGCCAGTTTGTATCCCGTATAAAGATTTTTCAACACTTGCCTTTTGAGTNGACGTTTGTGCGTTTATATTATTAGNTATCGCTAAAAATATAAATNCGTATAANGCCTTTTTAATAGGTGATTGATGCATAGAAATAGTTATTAATTCTNTAAATCTAAACAATAAAAGTTTAAAACACTTCGAACAACTTACCAGGTANCGGTCTTATAACACCTTTCATTTCCATAGTAAGCAATACAGAAGCAATTTTGTAACTAGGCATATTACAGCCNAAAGCAATAAGGTCTATGTGCTCTTTACCTTGTTCTTGTAAATACTTATAAATAGTTTTTTCTGTATCATCTAATTCTACAAACAAGCTTTTTTGAACTGTTTTTGGTTTTTCGTTTATGTCCCAATTTAGCATATAAATTAAATCTGCTGCACTTGTTAGTACGTGTGCCTGCTGTTTTTTAATTAAGGTGTTACACCCAACACTTTGTGTGTCTTTAGGTCTTCCAGGAACTGCAAAAACCTCTCTGTCATAAGAGTTGGCAATATCTGCAGTAACTAAGGAACCACCTTTCTCGGCACTTTCTATAACAATTGTGGCTTCACTTAAGCCAGCAATAATACGGTTACGCTTTAAAAAATTATTCCTATCAAAAGTATCACTACTCCAAAAGTCTGTAATAAAACCACCATTATCTTCTATCTGTGACACATACTTAGAATGTACTTTAGGNTAAATTTGGTTTAAACCATGAGCTAAACAACCTATGGTTTGCAATTGGTGTTTAACAGCAGNCTTTTGCGCAGTTATATCTACACCATAAGCAAANCCAGAAACTATTATTGGGTTTAATGGAGACAATGCTTCAATAAACTCGTTACAAAAAGAGATGCCTTGTGTGGTAACTTTTCTAGTGCCAACAATACTTATAATATGCCTGTTATTTAAATTAATAGCGCCACGTTGAAATAGTAAAATAGGGCCATCTGCACATTGCTTTAAGCGCTCAGGATATTCAGAATCCATATAGCTCTGTGTANTGATATTGTTAGCTTTTANAAATTCGAGTTCAGTTTCTGCAGCGTCAAATAAACTTACATCAAACAATCCTTTTATNCGATGCTCTCCAATACCATCTATTTTTAATAAATTTTGACGTTTCTCCTTAAAAACACCTTCAACAGATCCNACAACAGCAATTAATTTTTTTGCTGTGGTATCTCCAAGATTTGGCGCTTTCTGTAAGGCAAGAAGATGTAAAAGGCTATTGGTATTCATGACAGTTGACTAAGTTACTGTATTTTATCAATTTTTAAGCTGTTGATAAATTTTAAGATTTGTCTTTTACCACGCTATTTTTTCTGTTACTTTTGAAACAATGACTATTTCTCAACACATATCAGATTTACTATACCGATACGAGTGCGTAATTGTTCCAAACTTTGGAGCCTTTATTACTCAAACAGAATCGGCACGCGTTCACGAAACTACNAATGNATTTTATCCGCCAAGAAAGGTAGTATCGTTTAATGAACAACTTCNAAAATCTGATGGGTTGTTAGTTAACCATATTGCAACTACAGAGCATTCTAACTATTATGCGGCATCTTCAAAAGTTGAANCTTTTGTTAGAGAATCAAAATTGGCATTAGATACNGAGAATACCTTTTCATTAGAAAATATAGGTACTTTTTCTAGAACCGAAGAAGGAAAGTTATTATTTGANCCTTCTTACCATATAAACTACCTAGCATCATCTTTTGGTTTATCTTCTTTTACATCTTCTTCTGTAGTAAGGGAAACTGTACAAGAGCATTTAGAGCAAGACNAAATAGAGGTTGAGGAACAANCTCCTGTAGTANTTTTAGAAAACACAAGAGAAANCAAACGTCCATACNTAAAGTATGCTGCCGTTGGCTTGTTGGCANTAGGTCTTTCTGGGTTTTTAGGTTTAAACTATTATAGCTCTCAAGTAAAAGCACATAANATTGCAGAACAACAAAAAGCAGATGCTCAACTAGAACAACACATACAACAAGCAACGTTTGTTATAGATAACCCTTTACAGCCTGTTACTTTTAAGGTAGAAAAACCAAAAGGTANTTACCATATTATTGCNGGAGCNTTTAGAGTTGAAGAAAATGCAGATAAAAAGGTAAGCCANTTNGAAGCTAAAGGCTTTAAAGCTAGACGTATTGGTAAAAACAAATATGGTTTACANCAAGTTGTATATAGTAGTCATTCAGATAGGCTAGAGGCTTTGCAGGCATTACGCAATGTAAAGCGTGACGAAAATGCAAGCGCTTGGTTGCTTGTACAAGACAAAGATTAAATAAGCGTTAATTACTTTTATACTCCTCATTTCCATAGTACCTTTGCAAAAAAGAAAATGCTATGGAGGCAAAGACCCCAAAAGAATCTAAAACTACGTATACAGACTTGGTATTACCAAGCGAAACCAATCCTTTAAACAATCTTTTTGGAGGTGAGCTNTTAGCAAGAATGGATCGTGCAGCAAGTATATCTGCAAGGCGCCACAGCCGTCGTATAGTAGTAACTGCATCTGTAAATCACGTTGCATTTAATAGAAGCATTCCCGTAGGAAGTGTTGTTACCGTAGAGGCTATTGTTTCTCGTGCATTTAGAACTTCTATGGAAGTTTTTATTGAAGTGTATGTAGAAGATAGAGAAAGCGGTCTTAGAAGCCTTTCTAACGAAGCGATTTATACATTTGTAGCTGTAGATGATTTAGGTAGTCCAGTTGCNATACCACCATTAAAACCAGAAACAGACCTTGAAATTTCTCGTTATGACGCTGCATTAAGACGTAAGCAATTAAGTTTAGTGTTAGCAGGTAAAATGAAAGCTAATGATGCTACAGAACTAAAGGCACTGTTTGAAGATTAACTAAACAGTAATCACATTACATTTTAAACACCCAACTTGCTGGATTCAGTTTTTGGGTGTTTTTATATATAAGGAAGTAAAGCGTTGTTTTTCCTGTGGCGGTACTTTTTCCTATTTCACCAAGATCTTGATTAATATCTACATCNTCTCCTTTTCTTACAGATACGCTAGATAGGTTAGAGTAAATTGTAATATAGTCACCATGTCTTACCATNACTACTTTATTAGCACCCTTTACAGCTTGTATCTCACTTACCTTTCCTCCAAATACTGCACGAGCACGACCCTTATCTTCAGTATCTATCCTAACACCATTACTTGAAATTGTGGTAGANTTTACAATAGGATGTGGTTGTGTACCAAAACGCATAGAAACCACACCATTTTTAACTGGCCATGGTAACTTACCCTTATTTTGTTCAAATTTAGATGCTAAGGCTTTAGATTCTGGTGTAGCTTTAAAACGACCACGATCCACATCTTCTTTAGCAGCGCCTTTATTACTTTTTGCAATGGCTTCCCTAATAATGCGGTCTATCTCATTATCTATACGGTTAATTTCTTGCTGTTTCTTACGAATCTCTGCAGTAAATTGACCTTCTTTCTTTCGTATTTGTGCAACTAATACTTCTTGCGCCTCTTTATCTTTTCTTAATTGCGCTTGTACAACTTTATTTTCTTTAATGAGNTTGTCTTTATCCTTACGCTGCTCAATTAAATCTGCATTTAAGGTTTGCAGCATTTTTGTTCGTTCTTGTATTTGCTCACCTTGCTCTTTACGGTACTCTGTATATTGNTTCATATACTGTACACGTTTATAAGCTTGCAAAAAGTTTTTAGAAGATAACAAGAACATAATTCTGTTTTGGTTACTTCGGCTTTTATATGATTTGACAATCATCTTGTCATAATCTTCTTTTAAGCTCACTAACTCATCTCTAAATTTTTCAATTTTCTTTAAGTTATTGTTTATGTTTCGAGTAAGCAGATTAGCTTGTTGGTTAGTAACCTTAATTAGCCGTTCTGTTGTAGAAATTTGAGTATCTAAATCTTCAACCTGAGTTAATACAGATTTTTGCTTTTTCAAGTTACTTGTACGTAAGGCATTAATACGCTTAATTTCCTGTTGTAACTCAAAACGCCTGTTTTCTAACTCTTTACGTTTGNTGTCTTGTGCATGAGACAAAAATCCTCCTAAAAGAAGGCTTACTATTACTAGGGTTTTTAGTACTCTACTCATTTAAGTTCAATTTCATCATAACCACTTGGGATACTAAAAGGAAAGCTTACATCTACATTAAACTCTACAGACCTGTATTCTATATCTATTAATGTGTTTTTATTGTTTTGNTTTGCAACAATATTAATTTCATTTGGAAACACTTGACCAGAAATAGTTTGATAAGTGGGATAGGTCACAATTGCACTTTGGTTTTCATTGTTATTNACCAANTGCTGNGCTTCTGTTTTATATGTTGNTGCGTTTAGCAAAAATAACCTCGTAAATAAATCAAATTGTNTTTTTGGTTGAAGAACATAACCACGATCTGAAGTTTCTAATATGTAAGGTTCTTGTCTTAGGTCATAAATTGTTTGGCCTAATAAGATGTTTTGAACTTTATTAAAATCTAATTNAGTTCCTAGTACATCAGATAATAANCTAAAATCACCATCAAAATAACTTCCTGAAATTTTCTCNTAATATTTAACGCTATTAGGTGTAATTAAAACTTTAGCAAGTGGTATACCTAATATATTAGCACTCATCCATATGGCTTTATCTTTTTCCATACGTATGCTTACAGAAACGTTTTGAGTTTGCTTCTCATCTTGGTACCGCACTTTTAAACGACCTGCTAGCGTTTCAAAACTAACTGCANTTTCATAATGTTTTTTAATAACATTTGCTGTTGCTAAATCTGTAGTGCCACTGGTTTCTGACACCAATTTTTTGCTTCCGCAAGACATTAGTATCAANACGATGCAAAGTGATAATAGTGGTTTGTAGGTCATTAATTGGCTTGTTTTTTAGCTTGGGTAGCTCTATTTAAAAACTCTGTAGCTTTTGCATTATTGCCCATACCTTTATATGCCTCGCTCATTTGGGTGAACATATCTGCTTGCATTTGAGCATCTTCAATAATATAATCTATGCCAAATTCTAAACTTTCTAAGGCTTTNTTAAAATTGGATGTGTTNTTATAGGCCACACCTTGTAACAAATAGAGTAGTGGTTGTGAAGGGTATACCTCTAATGCTTTTGATGTGGTANNAATAGCTTCTTTAAATTGAAGNGCATCAATTTGTAATAAAGCTAGGTTTTTTAATACTACANAGTCTGTAGGATAGTCGTTNAGCGCCTCANAAAAATATGCTAACGCTTTAGGCTTATCTTTCTGCTCTAAATAAAACAAACCTAATTCTTTAGGGTCTTTATCATTGTCTTCATCACTTAATACAGATTCTAATTCATTTGAAACCTCAGGGTTTTCAGTAGAATAGCGCATAAAGTCTTTAAGAACCTTTCCTTTTGTTTCCTTATCTACTTGATTGCTTTTTAAGACTATTTTCATAGANGCAATTGCATTTTCAACTTGGCCTTTTTCTAGATAACCTTTGTAAAGTGCTAAATGTGCAGGTTCTGCATCTGGNTGCGCTTTNAAAAGGCGCTGTGCAGTTGAAAAGGCTTTATCATTAGCTGNCATCTCACTATAAACATATATAAGGTTGAGGTAATTTTGAATATTGCCTGGAGCTGCCTTTATCTGTTGCTCTAATCTGTTAGCTTGTGCTTCTTTATTATTTGTTTGGTTGTAAATAACACGGCGTAAATTATCTCTGTAAATACTGGAACCTTGAGCATTGTCTATCTCATCTAACTGCTCTATAGCCTTATCAAATTCTTTAGTACGTTGGTAAAGCTTAGCCAAGTCTTCCTTATAAATAATGTTATAAGAAATAAGTTGTTTTACTGTTGTTACTGCAGCCTGGAAATCCTGTTTACTAAATTGTACATCATACAATTCTTTTAAGATGTCTTCATCATCTTTTCGATAAACCAACGCTTCTTTTAGGCTTTCTTCTGCAGCGTCATATTGTTTTAAGGCGTTGTAGTTTTTCCCTAATTCAAAATGAATGACTGCATTTTTAGGCTCTTGTGCTAAACAACGCTGTAATGCTTGAATGGCACGATCATAATTTTCNATACCCTTTTGTTTTAAAGCTTCAAAAAACTGCTCTTTAAATGTATTAGATACATTACCTAAATCATCTACATTTATATCTTGTTGGGCATCATCTTCCTGTGCCATCAACAGTGTTGAAGACAAAAAGAAAGTTAAAAAGATACAAATGAGTTTCAAGCGTATAAAATTTATAATTTTTAAATCAACTTTTATTCCAACTTAGAGTAATCTCCAATACTAATTTCGGTAAAATCGCCATTATATACAGCGTGACTACCAATCATAGCATTGTTAAGTTTTGCGTTCTTTATTACAGTATTGTGCTGTACTAAACTGTTTTTTATGGTAACATCTGTAAGTTTACAGTTATCTCCCAAAGAAACATTAGGACCAACGGTAGTGTTTTCTAACACAACATTTTCACCTATATAGCAAGGCTCGATAATTTCAGAATTTGTTAATGTAACAGTATCGCTAACTAAAGAATTACCATCTTCTTTTAGGAACTGTAGCATTCTAGAATTAGTATCGACAGTAACAGTTTTGTTACCACAATCCATCCATTCATCTATTTGACCGGTTTTAAATACATTTCCGCTAGTCATCATTCCTAAAATACCGTCATTTATTTGATACTCGCCACCACGAAGAATGTTGTTTTCGAGCACACTTTGTAAGTGTTCTTTTAAAACTTCAACCTTTTTNAAATAGTAAATACCTATTACAGCAAGATCTGAAACTTCTTCTTCTGGCTTTTCTACCAAGGCTGTAATTTCATTATTATCATTAAGCTGTACAACACCATATTGTGAAGGGTCTTCGACCTGCTTTACCCATATTACAGCATCTGCGCTAGGATCTAGTTTAAAGTCTGCTCTAAATAACGTATCTGCATATGCTACTACTGCAGGACCATTTAAAGAATCTGCAGCACACATAATAGCNTGACCAGTTCCCATAGGTTTATCTTGATAATAAATAGTGCCTTTAGCACCTAATTGTCCGGCAATCTCACGTAAATCTACTTCTACCTTTTCACCAAAATCTTCTCCAATAATAAATGCAATTTCATCAATTGGTTCATTTAAAACTTTTGCAATATCTTCTACCANTCTGTGTACAATTGGTTTACCTGCAATAGGAATTAATGGTTTAGGTACTGTAAGTGTATGTGGGCGTAGTCTAGAACCTCGACCTGCCATTGGAACAATAATTTTCATATCTCTTGTCCTGTTTAGGACTAATTTTAGTTAGTTAATTTTTAAAATGNANGTGTTATTTTGTACCAGTACTACCAAAGCCACCTTCACCTCTAGAGGTTTCAGATAGTGTAGTTACTTCCTGCCAATCAGCTCTTTCATGCTTGGCTATAACCAGTTGAGCTATGCGCTCACCATCTTCTATTTTAAAGTTTTCGTTGCNCAAATTTACAAGAATCACTCCAATTTCACCTCTATAATCTGCATCTATTGTACCAGGCGCATTTAATACNGTNATTCCTTTTTTAGCNGCCAAGCCGCTACGNGGTCTAACCTGAGCTTCTATACCAATAGGAAGTTCAATAAACAATCCTGTTTTTATAATAGCACGCTCTAATGGTTTTAAGATTACCGATTCACTTAGGTGTGCTCTTAGGTCCATTCCTGCAGAAGCGATGGTTTCGTAATGAGGTAGTTTATGAGATGATTTATTAATAATATTAATGGTCATATACTAGTTTGTTTGTTAGTCTTAATTGTAACTCAAAATATTGTCTTTTATTGAAAGAGATTCTGTATCTATTTTAAAAATTGTTTAAGTTCCTTGCGNTCTGAAACATATAAAGCCCCNAAAAACACAGCTATTAATAACACTCCTATAATAAGGTTGCCTCTAAACAACAAGAACGAAAGTGCAGAAAACCCAAGAGCCAAAACAGTAAAAATCCCCAGTTTTTTTAAATTATAAGGTATAGGGTAGTGTTTTTTGCCAAAATACCAGGATAAAATCATCATTGTGCCATANGCAGANANTGTNGCNATNGCNGANCCNTTATANCCNATANTNGGNATNAGCCANAANTTTAANGCNAATGTNACNAANGCTCCAACNANNGANAAGTANGCACCAAATTTAGTGCGGTCTGTAATCTTNTACCAAACAGAAAGATTAAAGTAAATACCCAANCATAANTTTGCTAATAANATATANGGNACNACNGNCATNGCTTCCCAATAAGATTCNTCNCTTATNAAAAGNTCTTTNANNACATCAANAAANACNATAACAGANAGTAAAATNCCTAANCCNATTAACACAAAGTATTTAGTNATTANAGCATANGTTTCTTNTGAGTTTTTTTCTTTNGANTGNCTNAAGAAAAANGGNTCNATNCCTAATCTAAATGCAGTNGCAAAAAGNGTNATAAACAANGCNAANTTATAACANGCTGNATANNCNCCAATTTGAGACTCTGCAGTTTCTGNTGGTAATAAGTAATCTAATAAAATTCTATCAAAAGTTTCATTAACTGCGTACGCNAAGCCTGCTANCATAACTGGAAACCCAAATCGAAGCATTTTCTTTAATAGTGAAAAGTTTATTCTAAGTTTAATTTTAAAGTAAAGAGGAACCAACATTAAAAGTGTTAGTAAGCTGGCAATTAGATTAGAAATAAAGATATATGAAACCTCTGCACCAGAAAACCAAATACTATTCCAAAACACTTCTTTAGAAGGGTTTATAAGATCTTTTAAAATAACTAGGAAAAAAACATTTAACCCCAAGTTTATAGCAACATTAACTATCTTTAATATGCTATAAAGCATAGATTTTCCTTTCGCTCTTAATATTGAGAAAGGGATGATTACCAAGGCGTCTAAAACTAAAATCCAGATCACGAAAGTGATATACTTAACATCAATATTTATTAAAGATGCTAAGTGAGATTTTAGGTACAGTGCTAAGCCTAAAAAAATTATGGAGCTAATTGCAATAGAGAGTGCAGATGTGCCTTTTACACTGCTTTTAGTCTTATCATCGTGATAAAACCTAAAGAAAGCAGTTTCCATACCGTAGGCTAGGATAACATTAAAAACAACTATCCAAGCAAATATTATTGAAACTTTACCGTATTCCTGAGTAGGCAGCAAGTCTGTATAAAGTGGCAATAAAACAAAACTCATCATTCTAGGTATGACCGTAGCTAGGCCATAAATAACGGTTTGCTTAAATAAGTTTTTTAGAACACTCAATCGTATTGATTTAAAGTGTAAAAGTAGGAAACTTTATAGGATTAGATGCCTTTAGGAATAGCTGCTATTAAACGTTTGGTGTAATGCGTTTTTGGGTTTTCATAAATATGGTCTGGATCACCTTGCTCTTCAATCTGTCCTTTATTCATGACAATAAGCTCATCTGCCATATACTTAACAACAGACAAATCATGAGAAATAAAGATATAGGTAAATCCAAAATCTTCTTTTAACTCATTTAACAAATTAAGCACTTGCGCTTGCACAGAGATGTCTAGGGCAGAAACAGATTCATCACACACAATTAGTTTTGGTTGCAATGCTATAGTTCTAGCTATACCAATACGTTGGCGTTGGCCGCCACTAAACTCGTGAGGATACCTATAATAGTGTGAAGCGTCTAAGCCTACGCGTTTTAAAATTGAAATTACTTTTTCTTTACGCTCGTCATCGTTTTTGTATAATTTATGAACTTTCATAGGCTCTTCAATTGCTTTACCAACAGTAATCCTTGGGTTTAATGAAGAAAATGGGTCCTGAAAAATTAACTGAATATCTTTACGTAAAACCCTTAAAGCTTTGCCCTTTAATTTAGTAATATCTTCTCCCTTATAAAATACTTTACCCTTTGTAGCCTTGTGAAGTTGTAGAATAACATTTCCAAGTGTAGATTTTCCGCATCCACTTTCACCAACCAATCCTAAGGTCTCACCTTCATAAACTTTAAAGCTTACATTATTAACTGCCTTTACAATGGTTGTTTTATTAAATAATCCGGCATTGCTGTAAAACTCTTTATCTACATTAACTACTTCCAATAATGGTTTTTGCTCAAAGAGTTGTTTCCTAAATAAACGTCTTTCATTGTCACTTATCGTTTCTGTTGGTACAGTATTGTTCACAAAGTCACTAACAGTAGGTAATCTTTTTAAATGAATTTTAGTATTAGGTTTAGATGCAATTAATGCTTTGGTATAAAGTTGCTTAGGTTGCAGAAATATATCTTCTGTTTTGCCTTCTTCAACAATATTACCTTTGTGCATAACAATAACACGTTGAGCAATTTCTGAAACCAAAGCCAAGTCATGAGATATAAATATAATACTCATTTTAGTTTCTTTCTGAAGCGTCTTTAAAAGCTGAATTATTTCTTTCTGTACAGTTACATCTAATGCTGTTGTTGGTTCGTCTGCAATAAGAATCTTGGGTTTACAGGCAATAGCCATGGCAATCATTACACGTTGCATTTGGCCTCCACTTATTTGATGAGGATAGCTTTTAAAAATATCTTTTGGCCTAGGTAATTTAACCTTTTCAAATAACTGAAGCGTTTCAACCTTAGCTTTAGCAGGTGTTATGTCTTTATGTTGCAATATAATTTCAAGTACCTGTGCTCCGCAAGTCATAGAAGGGTTTAAAGCACTCATAGGTTCTTGAAAAATCATAGCAATCTCTTTGCCTCTTAACATTGTCATTAGGGCGTTAGAATATTCGAGCAGAGAAGTTCCTTCAAATGTGATATTGCCAGAAGTTATTTTAGAGATTTTCTTAGGCAAAAGACCAGATATAGCGAGAGTAGACACAGATTTCCCAGAACCAGATTCACCAACAACGCCAAGTATTTCGTTAGGTTTAAGATTAAATGAAATATTGTTAACAACCGGAATAAAGTCGTCTTGCGATTTAAAAGCAATGGTTAGGTTCTGTACAGTTAACATATCTTCAAAAGTAATCATCTTTTAACAATTAATAGAGGTAAAGTCGTGGCTTTCAAACTATGGTTAAACCATAATTTTAACAAAAAGAACACTATGATTGTTAACTAAAAGTTAATTTATTGTGCGCTTCATCGATTATAACATAGTGTTTAAATAAAATTCATTTACTTCGGTTACTTTTTGTGAATTCAGGAAGTATTTACACAATTCATTAACTAAACCCTTTATTTTATGAGAAATTTTTATGGAAGTGTATTTTTCGCTCTTTTATTCTGTGCTCCAATGCTACAAGCACAAACAGACCGAAGAGACGAAAAACGCAATGTAAAGCAACCGCCTAAACTAATTGTTTTAGACGATACTCAAAGAAAATCATCTAGCCCTCAAGATGTACTAGGACAAGTTTATAACCTAGGCCAAAACAATCAACTTACTCCTCGAAAGCAATCTACAGACAATCTCGGATTTTCACAGCAAGAATTTCAACAACGCCATCAAGGCATTCCTGTTGAGTTTGCAATTTCAAAACTACATTCTAAACAAGGTATCCCACAAGCAGTAAGTGGTGAGTATTATCCTATAAAAGATTTAGATGTTACAACAACATTAACTAACCAACAAGCATTAATGCGCGCTGTTAACCACATAGGTGCGCAACATTATTTATGGGAATATCCAGATGCAGCTGCAGAAATGGATGGTTACCAAAAACCTACAGGAGACCTTGTAATTTTACCAATGTATAATGGTGATGAAATTTCTACTTACAAGTTAGCCTACAAATTTGATATTTATGCAACGTATCCAATTAGTCGTGGAGATCTTTATATAGATGCTAAAAATGGAGATGCATTATTTTACAATGCAACTATTAAACACGCAAACTCTTTTGGTCACGTAGGTGAGCCAATGGTAACTGTATCTCAATTTGAAGACGATACAACGTATGATAATTATACAAGCATAGCTATGATGGCTAGTGGTACTGCTGCTACACGTTATAGTGGTTCTCGTACTATTGAAACTCAACTTACTGGTGGTAGCTATAGGTTAGCAGATACTGGTAGAGATGTTTATACTCGTGATGCTAAAAATCAGGCGCCAGGAGGCACGTATCCTTACATTAATAATTATGATGAGTTTACAGACAATGATAATAATTGGACAACTGCAGAGCATAGCGCAAATAAAGATAATGCGGCTTTAGATGCTCATTGGGGTGCAATGGAAACGTATGATTACTGGCAACAAGTTCACGGTCGTGATAGTTACAACGGTAGTGGTGCACAAATTAGAAGTTACGTTCACGTAGATAACAATTATGATAACGCATTCTGGAATGGTTCTGTAATGTCTTACGGTGATGGTTCTTCGAATGGTAATGAAGGAAATGGATTTTTTGATGCATTAACAAGTATAGATGTTGCATCTCATGAAATAGGACATGCTGTAACAACGTTTACTGCAAATCTTGCATATCAAAGAGAATCTGGTGGTCTTAATGAAGGCTTCTCAGATATTTGGGGTGCAGCAGTAGAGCATTTTGCAAAAGGAAATGGAAGTGATACTAACCCAACTGATGAAGTTTGGTTAATTGGAGATGAAATTGATAGACGAAGCGGCTCAGCGGCTCTACGCTCTATGAGTAATCCAACATCATTAGGACAACCAGATACTTATGGAGGTCAATTCTGGCAAAACCCTAATTGTGGAACACCAACGCAATCTAATGACTATTGTGGAGTACATACAAACTCTGGTGTATTAAACTACTGGTTTTACTTATTAGTTGAAGGTGGCAATGGTACAAATGACGTTGGCGATGTGTTTTCAGTAAGTGGAATTGGTATGGATAAATCTGCTAAAATTGCTTACAGAACATTAAATAACTATTTATCTGCAAACTCTACGTTTGCAAATGCAAGAGCTGGCGCAATACAAGCGGCTAAAGATCTTTATGGAGCTGGTGGCGTAGAAGAACAGGCAGTAACAAATGCTTGGCATGCCGTTAATGTAGGAGATGCTTTTGGTGGAGGAAATGGTGGCTCTAACTATTGTGCCTCTAATGGTAACAGTGTTGCAGATGAGTATATCTCTAGAGTACAATTGGCAGATATTAATAATACTTCTGGTGCCGGAAGCGGTGGATACCAAAATCATACAGCTGTGGAAACAGACTTGGCAAAAGGTGATGCATATACAATTACAATTACACCTACCTGGACAGGAACTGTATATTCTGAGGGCTATGCCGTTTGGATAGATTATAACCAAGATGGTGATTTTTCTGATTCTGGAGAATTAGTTACAAGTGTTGCAGCTACACAAAATACACCTGTAAGTGGTAGCTTTACAGTGCCAACCAATGCTTCAGATGGAGCTACTCGTATGAGAGTTTCTATGAAATATAACGGTGTGCCTAGCGCTTGTGAATCATTTAGCTATGGTGAAGTAGAAGATTATACAGTTAATATTGGAAGCTCTGCTGCAGATACTCAAGCACCAAGTGTACCAACAAATTTATCTGCTTCTAACATCACAGAAACTACAGTAGATTTATCTTGGAATGCTTCAAACGATAATGTTGGAGTAACAGGATATGATGTTTATCAAGGAACTGCTTTATTAGGAACTACAGCTAATACATCTGCTCAAATTACAGGATTATCATCTGGAACTAATTATACATTTAACGTTCGCGCAAAAGACGACGCAGGAAATGTATCTGGAGCTAGTAATACAGTATCTGTAACTACAGACTCACCAGCATCTGGTGGTGGTTGTGTAAATGGTATCTCTTCATTCCCTTATTCAGAAGGTTATGAAAGTAATTTAGGAGCTTGGACGCAATCTACTTCAGACGATATAAACTGGACTAGAGACGCTAGTGGTACACCATCTAGCAATACAGGACCATCAAGTGCGGTTGAAGGTAGTTTCTACGTTTTTGTTGAAGCTTCTGGAAACGGTACAGGCTACCCTAACAAACAAGCAATTTTAAATTCACCTTGTATAGATTTATCTGCTACAGCACAACCAAACTTTACATTTAAGTATCATATGTATGGTGCATCAGATATGGGAAGTTTAAAAGTAGATGTTAGTGATAATGATGGAGCAACTTGGACAACGTTATTCTCCGAAACAGGAAATAAAGGAAATGCTTGGCAATCTGCAACTGTAGATCTTTCAGCTTATAATGGATCATCTATTAGACTAAGGTTTAATAGAACTACAGGCTCTACGTGGCAAGCAGATATCGCTATTGATGATGTGAGAGTTATAGATGGTACAGCAGACATTTGCGCAGGTGTTGCACCTTATAGCAGTTCTCAATCTTATAGTACTGGAGATCGTGTTACGTATCAAGGTAATTTATTTGAAAGAACAGCTAGTGGTTGGACAAACTTGGGAGCTTGTGGATCTTCTTTTGGAATCACAAACTTAGTGCCTCAGGCGCCACCAGTTAACTCAACATTTAATATTTACCCTAACCCTGTAAAAGGAGCATCTTTACAAGTAGACTTTGTGTCTCAAAAAGAAGCAACATTTACAATAGTTAATATGTTAGGACAGCAAGTTGCAAAAGGAAACTTGAGCAACACGTTAGAAGTAGGAAATCTAGAAAGTGGTATCTATTTACTAAATGCTACTATAGATGGACAAACTATGACAAAACGCTTTATTAAAGAGTAAATTAACCAACACTTAAATGAAAAGGTCGCTTTAGAAATAGAGCGGCCTTTTTTGTTTTATGTTAAACGTACACTTAAACTATGTTAATAAGACTTTTCATACATTGATTAACCTCTATATTTGATAAAACAAAAAATTAAAGATAGTTATGAAATATGTAATTAAAATAAGCTTGATAATGTTAGCTGTTATCTTTTTAGCTTGTAATGAAGATGACTCTTCAAGTGAAGAACCAGCTAGATTAAGTGTTAAATTAGTTGATGCTCCTGGTGATTATGATGCTGTGTTTGTAGATGTACAAGACGTTGTTGTAAAATATAACGGTAATTTAGATGATGAAGACGATGTTGTAATAGGTGACGTAAATTCTGGTATTTACAACTTATTAGAACTAACTGGTGGAGCTAGCGTATTATTAGTTGATGATAATATACCTGCAGGTAACATAAGTCAGATACGATTAATTTTGGGCACAAACAACTCTGTTGTTGTAGATGGAGAAACATTTCCTTTGAGTACACCAAGTGCACAACAATCTGGATTAAAAATACAGGTAAATGAAACTTTAGAAGGTGGTATTTTTTATGAGTTTATTTTAGATTTTGATGCAGATAAGTCTATCGTAAATCAAGGTAATGGAGGCTATAGTTTAAAGCCAGTCATAAGAGCATCTACAGTAGCGGAAAGTGGTGCAATTTCAGGAACAGTAAACCCAAGTGACTTTCAAACAGAAGTTATAGCGATTTCAGGCGAATTAGAGATTACTACATATACAGATGCTACAGGTAATTTTGTTTTAAGCGGCGTTCCAAATGGTGTTTATATAGTATCGATAAACCCAGATCCAGAATCAGGATTTGAATCACAAACTTTTGTTGATGTTGAGGTGGTTAATGGTGAGGTTACATCTATAGGTAATGTAGAGCTTTAAAATTAATTTTATAAATACACTAAGCCGCTTTAGAAATAGAGCGGCTTTTTTATTATGTATTAACTGAAAAGTTATCAATAAACTCTTTATAAAAGAGGAGTAATGGGTCTAATGCTTGCTCCCAATTTTTAAATTGAAGATGATAAGTGGTTTTTAAATGATAACGACCATTGTTATAACTTCCTATAATTTGGGGTTCAAATTTAGTAGTCTTTGCAATAGTCTCTAAAGACTTTAAGTCACTGGAGTTTTTTAAAAAAGTTTCCAAGCTATAATTATTAACATCTATTTTAAATGGATTTTTGGCTCTAGAAAAGATTCTATTAAAATGAGTTTTAGTACTTAAGTTTAAACTTAAAGAATTATGAGTTGGTTTAAACCAACAAGAAACATTTCCTACAAACTCAAAACCTGTTTTGTTATCTATAATTATTTCTGAAGATTTATAATCACAAATTAATCTATATATTACCCTTGGACTTCTTACACCCATACCAATAGCAATATCGTTATCACTAACTTGAAGTTTACAATTATGTTTTTCTGCTACTCGTCTAAATTCTGATTTTACCATATATAGGTTCTTTAAACTGAAAGTACCTCTGAGTCATGCAAAAGCTCTTCATTTCTTAATCTTAAGAATATTTGGGCTACAGAAACGGTGTCTTTTTCACAGTATATAATAATACGATCAACATCTTTTTCATTATAGAAAACATCACGAACCTGGCTACCATCAATATCATCTTTAGGTGAAGGAATCCCTAATATTTTGGTAAGTAATTTGAGAGACGTATAATGTTTGTAATCCCCAAATTTCCAAAGTTCCAATGTATCTAGATGTGGTATTTCCCAAGGTTTTTTTCCAAATAAATTAAGTTTAAATGGCAGCTCGATATGATGTATTATCATACGGCGAGCAATAAAGGGAAAGTCAAATTCTTTACCGTTATGAGCACAAAGCAAATGATGAGGTCTATTAAAATGAGATTCTAAAAGCCCCTTAAAATCTCTTAATATTTTTGGTTCATCTCCGTGAAAAGAGGTTGTTCTAAACTGCCTGCTGTCACCTTGAATTTTAAAATATCCTACAGATATGCAAACTATCTTACCAAACTCTGCCCAAATACCTGCACGATCATAAAAGTCTTCTGGTGTAAACTCGTCTTTACGTTGGTATTGAGTTTTAGTTTCCCAAAGTAATTTTGTATCATCATCTAACTCACTCCACTGTTCATACTCTGGTACAGTTTCAATATCTAAAAATAAAATGTGCTCAAGATTAAGCTTAGAAATCATAGTTTATCTATTTAAATGAAAAGATAACTAAAAAAATAACGCCTTTTAATGTTCGGCCATCATGCTGTAGGCTTCTTCTATGTAAGTATAAAAGTCTTGGGTGAATGGTTTATCTACAAACTGCCCACGTTTATGGCCTAAGCGAACAATGATGACATTATCTTCTGGTATAGTTATTACATACTGCCCTAAAATACCGCGCATTGCAAAAATATCTTTTCCCAAATGGTTACTTAACCAAAATCCATAACCGTATTCAGGACTGTCTTTAAACCTTGGCTCGATTGCAGTGCTAACAAAAGATGAATCTAACAGCTGTTCTTCGTTCCAGGCACCTTTGTCTTTATAAAGTTTACCAAAGCGGGCAAAATCTTTGGCGTTGCTTGCAATGCAACAATATGATTTTTCCATTCCAGAGTCTTCACTATCTAATTGCCAGGTTGCATCTTCAAAGCTTTCCATTGGTGTCCAAAAACTTTCTTGCAAATAGTCTGTAAGTGTTTGGTTGGTCGCTTTTTCTATTACCATTCCTAAAAGCTGTGTGTTACCACTTAGGTATTTATAGGATTCACCTGGGTTTTCAACAACATTTAACCCTAAAATTACATCTCTTATATTAGTGTCATAATACGATCTTGCAGTTAAGGAAAATGGACTTGAGTAACTCTCGTCCCAATTTAGTCCAGAAGACATAGACGCCAAATCTCCTACGGTCATTTCTTTACCTAGGTCTGTATTAAACTTTGGGAAGAAATCTGCTACAGGTTGGTCTAAACCAGTAATAAAACCATCTCGAATGGCTTTGCCTAAAAGTGTTACGGTAATACTTTTAGCCATTGAAAAGCTATTAGTTTTAGAAGTGTCTGAATAGCTTTCAGCATAGTCCTCATACCAAATACTATCATTTTTTATAATGACATACGCTATGGTTCCTAATCTATCGTTTATTTCATTTAAGGTTGTTGTTGGTGTTGCTTGATTGTATAGCTTGTGTTTAGGCCAATCTTGAGGGTTTTCTGCCTCAATTAACCTATTGTCAAAATACTTAGCGTCATCTATAAAAGCAGTTGTATGGCCAGTTAGGTAAACAACGCGAACACCTTTAAGGATATAATCATAATCAAAGATATAGAGTAGTACTATGGCCAAACCAATAATTAGCAGTATCCCTTTAAAAACAGATTTTAAAAATTTCATGAATATATCTAATGTTTAAAACAATGTACCTTGTGTAACAGCACTTTCGTGATTTAGTAACCATTCTTTACGCCAAATGCCACCAGCATAACCAGTCATACTACCATCACTACCTATAACCCGATGACACGGAATTACTATAGATATAGGATTCTTACCATTGGCACTAGCTGCGGCACGAATTACTTTTGGGTCACCCAAAGCTTTCGCCATATCTAAATAAGATGATGTTTTAGAAAACGGAATTGTACACAGTTGTTGCCACACCTTCTGTTGAAACTCTGTGCCTTGAGGGTTCAATTTAAAAGTAAAATCCTTAGTTTTCTTGGTAAAGTAATTTGTAAGCTCTTGTACGGCTATGGATAAGCTTTTGGGAATATCTTCGGTAAAGGGTTTGGCATCTTCTAAAAATAAAATAGACTGTACGCCATTTTCATCTCCTAAAACTTGAATAGCACCTAGAGGAGAACTAATAATAGCTTCATCTAATTTATTAAGCTTTAGAGGATCCATCTTCATTAGCTTTTTTAGACTCTAATAATCCCATACGTTTAGCGCGGTTTTCCCAGTTTTTTCTAGCTAGCTCCTGCATATCTTCCACACGGTCACTCTCATCCATAATTTCTAGACCTAAAAGCGTTTCAATAATATCTTCCATAGTTACAATACCTACAGAATTACCATATTCATCTGATACCATGGCAATATGTGCGCGTTTCTCAACAAAAAATTCAAAAAGTTCTGGTATCGGTGTGTTGTTAGAAGTCATTAAGATATCACGCCTTAATGTAGATAAAGCGTCTGGTCCTTTGTTGTCTAACATTTCCTCTAGCACATCATCTTTAAGAATAAAACCAGTAATGTTATTAGTTTTCTCTTTATAAACAGGAATTCTAGAAAATTTTAAGTGCTTATGTTCTTGGTAAAACTCTTCAATAGTTTTTGTTTCATCTTCAATAATAGCTACAGAAAATGGTGTCATTACATCTTTAGCTTCAACAGACTTAAAGACCAATAAATTTTTAATTACAGTGGTTTCATTTTCCTCAAAAACGCCTTCTTCTTCAGCGGCGTCTGTAATAGCCATAAACTCTTCTCTGGACATTGTACTTACGTGCGCAGATTTTCCAATAAGTTTTGTGGTAAGTGTAAGAATCCAAAGTATACCCGTATATTTTAACGGAAACATAATAAGCTTTAAGAACTTTGCTGTAAAGTTTCCTAAGCTTTTCCAATAGGTAGCACCAATGGTTTTAGGAATTATTTCTGAAACAACAAGAATTAATACCGTCATAATTGCAGACACAATACCTACAGAATTATTTCCACTTCCAAAAGCCTTTTCTGCTTGCACTCCTACCAATATGGCACCAACCGTATGCGCTACGGTATTTAATGTTAAGATGGCTATTAATGGCTTGTCTATATCTTTTTTAAACTCTGCCAGAGTTTGTGCGTAGCCTTTCCCTTCTTTAGTTTTAATTTTAATAAATGTTGGTGTAACACTTAAAAGAGCTGCTTCTAAAATCGAGCATAAAAACGAAAAAAAGATAGAAACTACCGCGTAAATTATGAGTAATGTCATTAGATGATAAATTTTTGTGACAAGTTAAGGAAATAGACAATGTCTTTGTATTAATCCTTTCTGAAAAATAATGATTAACGCTAAACCTTTCTTACTTTTAATATAGAATTGAATTATACCACTTAAAAAATTTAGAAAAGATGCCAAAACAAGAGATTAGCATTACTACAGATGCTGTAATTTTTTCTACATTATCCAATACAGATTATGTATTACTCATACAGCGTAAAAACGATCCGTTTAAAGATGAGTGGGCGCTTCCTGGAGGTTTTTTAGAAACAGATGAAACCTTTGAAACAGGAGCTAAACGAGAATTAAAAGAAGAAACAGGATTGGATGTAAAGGCTCTTAAACAAATAGGAGTTTTTGGAGCTATTGGCAGAGACCCAAGAGGACGAACTATTAGTATTGCTTTTGTAGGAACAATATCTAGCACTCCTAAAGTTGAAGCTGCAGACGATGCAAAAAATGCCAAATGGTGGCCTTTAAATAACCTTCCTAATTTGGCATTTGATCATTCTGAAATTATAGCAAAGGCTTTAAAAGCGCTATAAAAGTTTTACTGCATCTTTGGCAAAATAGCTAGCAATCATATTTGCGCCAGCTCGTTTAATTGATACAAACTGCTCTAACATTACAGCATCATGATCCAGCCATCCTTTTTCTGCGGCAGCCTTAAGCATAGCGTATTCTCCACTTACTTGGTATACTGCTACAGGTACATCAACCGCTTCTTTTACATCTCTTACAATATCTAAGTAACAAAGTCCTGGTTTTACCATAACGATATCTGCACCTTCTTGTACGTCCATAATAGTTTCCTTAATGGCTTCGTCTCTATTCGCTGGATCCATTTGGTAACTTTGTTTATCCTTAGGAACATCTTTTACATCTACAGGAGCAGATGCCAAAGCATCTCTAAATGGCCCATAAAATGCAGAGGCATATTTAGCCGAATAACTCATAATACCGGTATTATGAAAACCTTCATCTTCTAACAAGCTACGAATCTCGAAAATACGTCCATC
This sequence comes from Croceibacter sp., assembly GCF_002716225.1. Taxonomy (NCBI): domain Bacteria; kingdom Pseudomonadati; phylum Bacteroidota; class Flavobacteriia; order Flavobacteriales; family Flavobacteriaceae; genus Croceibacter; species Croceibacter sp. Next base: position 163,804 of record NZ_PAZX01000007.1, read on the forward strand.
CATCATATCACTTGGTGCAACTATATCTGCACCTGCTTTAGCATGAGATAAAGACATTTCTGCCAAGATTGCATTAGTGTCGTCGTTAATTATTTGGCCATCACCCACAACACCATCATGACCAAAAATTGAATATGGGTCTAACGCCACATCTGTCATAACAACCATATCTGGACATGTATCTTTTACGGTCTTTATGGCGCGTTGCATTAGTCCATCTGGATTTAATGCTTCTGTTCCTGCGTTGTCTTTTAAGTTATTGGGAACTTTAACAAATAAAAGCACAGAACGCAACCCTAAATCCCAAAGCGACTTTACTTCTGCCTTTAAAAGATCTAAGCTATATCTGTAATAATTTGGCATAGATGCTATTTCATCTTTTACGCCAGAGCCTTCAGTAATAAAAAGTGGTACAATAAAATCATTAGGTGAAAGCATGGTTTCTCTAACTAATCCTCTAATAGATGCGTTAGTTCTTAATCTTCGGTTACGTCTTAATGGATACATTATTCTGTAGGATTTTTTTCAATTTCAAAATAAAAATAACTCATTCCTGTACCGTCATAGGTTTCTAGCAATGGTCTAAATTGTTCTCTTATTATAGTATCTTGGCGGGTTTTACCAAAATCTGAAAAGATTTTATCAAAGTCTTTTAAGGCTACGTCTTTACCAAACACCACTGCTGTTAAAAATGGTTTTTGTGTTAGCACTTGTCTATAGTTTTCTTGAGTTGTACCGTTTAGCGTCCACCTTAACAATGCTTTCTCATAAAAGGGTTTTGCTTTATCTTCTTCGCCAGTAAGTTCATAACCTAAACCATTATGCATAAAAAGAGTAGGTGATTGAAATTCTTCGAAGCGCCTGGCGTCTTCTGTATTTTCTAAATACTCTTGGTATCTCTTCTCTCTTAGAAGAATGTCGCTTTTCATAATGTAAGCGCGCTCGTTATGGTAAGTTCTAATACATTGTGTTAGTTCCTTTAAAGCATCATCTATTCTGCTAGCTGTTAAATAGGTTACTGCAGCTCTCATGTGCTCTTCTTGAGATTTAAGTTCTGTTAAAGGCTCAGGATCTGATAAGATGTCCAATTCTTTATTATTCTTACAAGAACTAAGTGTAATTAGTAAGATTAGTATTGTGAAAATATGCTTCATTTTAATTGTGTTTAAACCCAATCTTTAGGGTGTTTTAATACGTGTAATAATTTGTCTTCTTTGGTACCTTTTTCTGGTTCGTAATTATAGCGCCATTGTACGTGAGGCGGAAAGCTCATAAAAATACTTTCTATACGGCCGTTTGTTTTTAAGCCAAACAACGTGCCTTTATCATGTATTAAATTAAACTCTATATAACGACCGCGTCTTATTTCTTGCCAATCGCGTTGTTCTGGTGTAAATGGTATATCTTTTCTTTTCTCTACAATAGGCACATAAGCATCTAAAAAACTATCACCCACTTGTGTAACAAAGTTATACCAATCTGTCATACTTCGTTCTGGTGTGGCTTTACAATGATCAAAAAACAAACCACCTAAACCTCTAGCTTCATCGCGATGAGCATTATAAAAATAGTCGTCACATTGTTTTTTGTATAGCGCATAAAATGAAGGGTCGTGAGCATCACAAACAGATTTGCAAATGCTATGAAAATGAACAGCGTCTTCCTTAAACAAATAATACGGTGTTAAATCTTGACCGCCACCAAACCAACTATCTACCAATGTGCCGTTTTTCTCATACATTTCGAAATAACGCCAGTTTGCATGTACAGTAGGCGCAAAAGGATTTTTAGGATGTAATACTAAACTTAAGCCACACGCAAAAAAATTAACATCGCCAACGTTAAAGTATTTTTGCATTGCTGGGTTTAACGGTCCGTGAACTTTAGAAATATTCACACCGCCTTTTTCAAATACATCTCCATTTTCTATAACTCGGCTTCTGCCACCGCCACCTTCTTCGCGCTCCCAAAGGTCTTCTTTAAACTTGGCCTTGCCATCAACCGCTTCTATCTTTGCAGTAATGGTATCTTGTAATGTTTGTATGTAGTTAAAAAACTGTTCTTTCATAGTACTCTTAAACTATAAGGTTTTATGTTGCTGAAGCTTTTCTAGCGTCACCTTACTTGCTGCAGTTACAGATAATGGTAGTACCAGAATAATACCTATGATTGGTATAAAAAGAAATAGTATAAACACCAGACCATTGCCTATGGCTAAGCCTCTATTTTGTTTTACAAATGAAATACTTTCTGAATAATTATAATGACGCTCCAATGTGTAGTCCATATTTCCAAACCCTGCATAATAAGCTTGAACAGCATACAATAATACTGTAGAGAAAATACCTACAACCGGTATAAACCCTATAAGTAGGATAGGTACTGTTAACAATAACTCCATAGTAAGATTGCGCACGTTAATTTTTATACCTCGCCATAATTGTTGTGCATTGTTTGTATCTCTGTGTGAATGAACTGCTTGAGGGTTAAAATGTTGCTCAATCTTTTCTGAAACAGGACTCATAAATGGCGCACTTAATGCCATAACAATGTGTTTGTAAAGTATAAGGCCAATTGCAATAATTATAAGACCACCTAATACAGTGCTAATTGTAATAAATGTTGCCTTGCCCCAATCCCAAATCCAAGCTTTAGAAATAAGTGAACCGATATTGTCTGACAATCCCCAAGCAGATATACCTATTAGCATAGCTGTAACAAAACTAATAACCATTGGGATGGCAAAGTATTTCCAAAGTTTTAATTTAGAAATTAAACTGAAACTACTTCTGTAGGCTGATATGGCTTTGAATATGTTTTTAATCATAACATTTTAACTGGTGAGCAAGAAGCTTAATTTTTTTCAATATTATTTAAATCAGATGGGAATATAGAAATTAGCTTTAAATTAAGCCTATTAGCTAGTAATATCTTTTCTTTAGTTTTCTTGTCATAATTTTCCTCTCCTTTTAGACCAAAATACTCAATAAAATATTCATTTACTTTCCAGTCCGCTCTTCGTCTTCCTGATTTATTATATTGTTTGTGATAAGGATATAAAGGCTCTTTGATTGTCTTGATATTGTTTTTATAAAACCAGTTATCTACATACATCTCATCTAAAGAATTGCATTCGTTGCCACTCATAGCTATACATCGGACACCTCTGCTTGATTTTAAAATGTTATTTGGTAAAACATTAGAATCAACTAATGCTTTGAACCAACTACCATAGTGTTTTTTAAAAATAGAATTTGAAGTCAAGGTGTCATTTCCAGAAACACCCATTTTGAAAATGATAGTGCACACTTTGGACCAGCTGTCCCTGTTTATTCGAGAGCTAAAATTATAGTTAATTGGATTAAAATTTGCGTTAGGAATAAAGCTAATAGTATGAATTAATTTGGAAATGAGATTGGGTAACTCATCTCTATCATTATTTGAGTTTATAGGACATTGATAACATATCGAGTCATTACCATTCGAACCGTAATAAACCCAGTCAGGTAAGCAAATTGGCTGAAAATTACTACCACAAACTCTACAACTCTTGATTTGCGACTTAGCTTTTACACTTTCTAATAACTTATTATAGAAGCTGATGTTATTTCTTTTAATAACTAAAATTTTTAAAAAATCAGTTTTAATTCTATCAATAAGACGATTTCGACTTTCAATTACATTGAAGTTTTGTGAACATAAATTAAGTAAATGAGTAGATTCTTTTTCGCTGCTGAAGTATAAATTGAATCTGTGTCTAAGGGCTAAAGCAAGGAATTTTTCAAAAAACACACCGTGTTCATTGATTAAACTTTCAATTAATATGTCATCATTATTATCATAAAAAGCCTCAAATAAAATTTTGCCATAATCTCCTTCCACTAGGTCATAATAAAACTTTGGTAAGTTTCTTAACCCATCATCATCTAGCTTTAGATACATTGGAAATACAAAGCTTCTATTGTGATAATATGTAAGGTCTAGGAATTTGGCCATAAACTATTTAAATATAAACCAATTCATTAGGATAACGCTCTACGTCTTCTACCTTGGTAATTTGTTTTGCATTACTAGACTTCTCTTTTAAAAACTGAATTAATTCTTTTTCAGATAGATCTAAAGTTTCAGAAAAAAACTGACGTCCTACCATATTATTATGTAAATCCATAACAGTTTCTAATGGTGCATTAGGTGCTAGTTTTTCGTGAAGTGTAGTTACTTGTTCTGCCCAATCTGTTGCTGCTGTCTCATTTTTTGTGTAAGCTACTTTTGCCAAAAGAATGTTCCATAACGCATGTCTAAATGCATTTGGTTTTCCATTTTTATGTTGTGCACTACCAAACTCCTTTTGAGAGATAGACATAGTCTTAGAGGTGGCTTTAAGCGTTGGGCGAATTAACAAGGGACGTTGTATAAAAACAACTCCTAAATTTAGTAATTGCTTTATACTTAGTTTTTTAAGTCTGGACCAGATTTTCATAGTCTTAATCGTTTAGAACCTCTTTATTTCTATAAAAATCGGTGTCTTTATTTTAATACACTTAAATGAGACAAGATTAAATCACTATTTACTTTTATATTCCTTAACAGCTTCAATAAATGCACCTGCATTTTCAATAGGGATATTAGGTAAAATACCATGTCCTAAATTAACTATGTAATTGTCTTTACCAAAGGCATCAATCATTTCAGTAACCATACGCTTAATTTCTTTTGGTGGTGAGAACAAACGCGTAGGGTCAAAATTACCTTGAAGTGTTATACTGTTGTTAGTAAATTTCCTGGCATTTTCTGCAGTTATTGTCCAATCTACACCTAATGCAGATGCGCCACTTTTGCTCATCTCGTCTAAAGCAAACCAACAGCCTTTTCCAAATGCAATTACTGGTGCCATATCCTTTAAGGCATCAATAATTTGTTGAATGTATTGCCAGCTAAATTCCTGATAATCTACTGGAGATAACATGCCGCCCCAAGAATCAAAAACTTGTACTGCATTTACACCAGTTTCAACTTTACGCTTTAAATACGCTATAGTAGTATCTGTTATTTTTTGAAGCAATAAGTGAGCAGCAACGGGTTGAGTAAAACAAAACTCTTTAGCTTTATCAAAGTTTTTAGAGCCTTGCCCTTGCACACAATAACATAAAATGGTCCAAGGTGACCCTGCAAAACCAATTAATGGTACTTCATTGTTAAGTTTTTCCTTAGTCATAGTTATAGCATCCATTACATAACCTAAGGTTTCATCTATATTAGGGACAATAACATCTTGCTCTACTTGTTTTGCTGTGTGTATAGGTGTAGGTAACCAAGGACCAACGCCTGGCTTCATCTCTACATCTATATTCATAGCTTGAGGGATAACTAATATATCTGAAAACAAAATAGCAGCATCCATACCATATCGGCGTATAGGTTGCACGGTAATTTCACTTGCTAATTCTGGAGTTTGGCAACGCGTAAAGAAATCATACTTGTGCTTAAGCTCCATAAATTCTGGCAGATAACGACCTGCTTGTCTCATCATCCAAACTGGAGGACGCTCAACAGACTCGCCTCTTAGTGCTTTTAAAAATAAATCGTTTTTTATCATAACTATATCAAAATGTCTTATTTAAAACCTTTACTGTCTTTGCTATAACACTTTCAATCGAGGTTGTGTTAGCAATTGCAATTTGATCTGTATAGAGCTTTGCTGCCGTAGCTGTAGTATTACCAATACAGACAATAGTTTCTTTTTGTGGCTTATTTGCTCCAAAATAACTTTGTACACCACTAGGACTAAAACACATAATGGCATTAAATGTTCTTTGGAATTCTTTTTTGTTTAAACTTGTTTTGTAAACTTCTATCTCCGTAAGGTTTATATTATGTTTGTGTAAGAGCTCTGGTAATGCATCTCTTCTTTTATTTCCACAGAAAAAAGTAAANGTTGCTTCAGNATATTGTNTTGTAATTTTTTGTCCCAACGCTCTAGCATGTTCTGCNTGTAACATGACGTTATANCCTAGATTTTCTAAAGCTTNNCTAGTGTTTTGCCCTACACAAAACACGNGTTCAATCTCAATATTTTTGTCTTTTATAGCAGCAACAGCATTTTGACTNGTAAAAATACCGTTCTCTATCCTTTTTGGTAAACTAACCTTTGTAAATGAAATGTTTATGGCATTATATTCTACCAGACCAAATCCTGNATTTAAAACCAACTCTNGTTGTGAGCGCGTAAGAATTTTGGTAGATAATATACTAGCCATTTTATGATTTGTCTAGNNNAGCTTTAATATCTGCCATAAGATCTTTNCCNCCTTGATCTAAAATCTNGATAGCACAATTTCTACCCAGATTACGATTTTCTTTAAGAGATACTCGCTTCTCAATTTCTANTTTTTGCTTGCCATCTAAACTAAATAAACAACCTCTAAACCAAATGTCCTTATCCTCAATAACTGCTAAAGCACCAATTGGAGCAGTACAGCCACCTTCTAAAGTTTTTAAGAATTCTCGTTCTATTGTNGTACAAATTTCTGAAGAGTGATCATTAAGTTTGGAAACAGCTTCTTTACAAAATACATCCTGCTCCATAACTGCAATAACCATAGCNCCTTGTGCTGGTGCAGGNAGCATCCAATCTAACTCAATAAAATGCTCAGGCAATACATTTATACGTGTTAANCCTGCTTTGGCAAAAATAGCTCCGTTCCAAGAATTGTCTTCTAATTTTTGAAGTCTTGTATTCACATTACCTCTTAAATCTACAACCTTGTGATTTGGATATTTATTTAACCATTGTGCTTTTCTGCGTAAACTTCCTGTAGCAATAGTTCCTTCTGCTTCTAAAAAATCTAACCCTTTATGTACTAGTATGTCTTTAGTGGTAGCACGTTTTAAAACAGCACCTTGCATGATACCTTTTGGTAATGCTGTAGGGACATCTTTCATGCTGTGTACAGCAATATCAACATCNCCNTTAACCATAGCCACATCTAATGTCTTTGTGAAAATACCGGTAATACCCAATTCATAAAGGGGCTGATCTAAAATTAAATCTCCAGTCGACTTAACTGGTACNAGTACAGTTTTGTAGCCTAAGTTTTCTAGTTGTGCTTTTACAGTATTAGCTTGCCATAATGCCAACTCACTATCTCTAGTACCTATGCGTATTACTTTACTCATTATACGTTATCTTCTAAGTGAAACACACGTTGAATCATCTCTAAACTTTCATCAATAGTTTTACCTTCACTTTTAAGATGGTTGGCAAACTGTGTGGTAATTTTTTGAATAAGACGGTTGCTAATAATTTCTGCTTGTTGTTGATTAAAGTCTTTAATCTTCTTGCTCTGAAAATCTATTTCAGCATCTTTTAAATCATTAAGCTTCCCTTTTAGTGCTTTTATAGTAGGTGCAAACTTTCTTGTTTTTAGCCAAGCATCAAANTCTTCTTTAATCTCAGCAATTATTTGCTCTGCCTGCGGAATTTGTTTAGAACGCTTTTCTAAAGTTTTGTCTGTAATGGCAGATAAATCATCTAAATGAACTAACGTAACATTATCTAAATCCTTAACGTCTTCTGAAACATTTTTAGGAATAGATAAATCTAAAATTAATAAAGGCTTTTTAAGAAATAATAAATCTTTATTAATGGTAGGTTGTTGTGCACCAGTTGCAACTATTAGNATGTCTGAAGAAGAAATCTCAGACTGTATATCTGCATAATCTTTTACAACTAAGTTAAACTTTCCGGCAATTTTTTCAGCTTTGCCTTTAGTTCTGTTTATAAGTGTAATATGTTCGTTATTGGTATGTTTTATAAGGTTTTCACACGTATTTCTACCTATTTTACCTGTACCGAATAGNAATATGTTTTTTTCTGATACATAAGGAACTCTAGCCAATATATATTGTACAGAAGCAAAGCTTACAGATGTTGCACCGCTAGAAATCTCTGTTTCATTTTTTATGCGCTTGCTTGCTTGTATAACGGCATTAATTAATCGCTCCATAAACGGATTAATCATNCCAATCTTTTTAGATTGTTTAAAACCGTGTCGTAGTTGTGAGATAATTTCGAAATCACCGAGAATTTGGCTGTCTAAACCAGTACCTACTTTAAAAAGATGATCTATAGCNATTGTATTCTTGTAAATGTAAGAGACATTCTTAAACTCATCTACAGTACCATGAGTGTGCTCACAAAGTAACTTAATGAGTTGAATCTCGTCTTTTGCAAAACCATAAATCTCTGTTCTGTTACACGTAGAGATTACAACAATGGCAGGAATGCCATCATCTTTAGCTTGCTGTAAAATTGCAGATTGTGCTTGCTCAGAAATACTAAAATGACCACGTATTTCGGCATCGGCTTTTTTGTAATTAAGACCGATGGCAAAAAAATTGGCGTTAGCCGCTTGGGGAAAATGTCGCTTCAAGTTTTGTATCATAAAGACGGATGCAAATGTAGAGTGAAGAGTTTTTAAAAAATAACGCTAGAAGTACGATTTGTAACGATAGGCGCAGAAAATTATCTAAAAATGGTAAAATTTGAAGCAATTCAGCTAATTTAGTGGTGGGAAACAAGGTATATATTAAAATTATTTAGAACTATTCTAAATAAATAGCTTTTAAAACGATGGATCATTCAATAAAAAATAACGCTGAAAGTTTGGTTAAAGAAACACATATAGAAGATGGTTTTTATGTNCTGAGGTTACAAAATGAAACGACTGATAGCAAGCAGTTTATACGTGAAGTAAGTNGAGATTTTATACAATTTCATTTTTGCGTGAAAGGTGCTGCTCAATTAGCATTTAANGATGGTGGTTACCAACTGCCATTACATGAAGAGCACTCCATATTACTTTACAATCCTCAGCGAGATTTGCCTATGGATCTTACTATTGAAAAAGATTCTTGGGTGGTTTCGGTACTTATTCCTATCAAAAAATTTCACTCATTATTTTCTACAGAGGCCAACTATATTACATTCTTAACNGCAGAGAATAAGGATAGAAAGTACTATAAAGACGAGATTATTTCACCATCTATGGCNGTTGNGCTTAACCAACTTATGAACTATAATTTGCATCCATCTATACAAGCGCTATACTTTAAAGGAAAAGCTTATGAACTGTTAAGCCTNTATTTTAATAGGCCAGCTAATGCAGATATTGAACAATGCCCATTTCTGGTAGACGAAGATAATGTTGCGAAAATTAAAAAAGCCAAGCAAATTATTATTGCTCGCATGGCAGAACCACCAACTTTACAAGAGTTAGCAGATGAAATACAATTAAGCTTAAATAAATTAAAAGAAGGCTTTAAGCAAATTTATGGAGACTCAGTTTTTAGTTTCTTGTTTGATTATAAGATGGAAGTAGCACGACAACTTTTAGAAAGTGGCTCACACAATGTAAATGAAGTGGGCTTAAAAGTGGGTTACAGTACTGCAAGTCACTTTATTTCTGCATTTAAAAAGAAATATGGAACTACTCCCAAGAAATATGTGATGGCACTTAGTTAATTTTCAATTAACTGTAACAATTTAAAATTTGATGCATCTTTAAAGCATAACCAAACAAAACATATCATGAGAATTACTATTAAACACATTATAGCTTTTTCAACTTTAATTTTAGCATCTGTATTTTCTGTAAGCGCACAGACAAANACTTATGACGTATCAAATTTTAATAAGATTACTATAAATCCACACATACAAGTTACATTTATAAAGGGTGACAAAGCTTCTGTAGTNATCGAGAGCAGNACAGAATCNTTAGACAAGCTGAATGTTGAGGTAGACGATGAGACTTTAGAGCTATATTTAGATGATGCAAGAGTTTACACTAAATCTGAGAAAAATAATAATAATAGAAAAGATGTATATAATGGTACAGTAGTAAAAGCTACNATAACATATACTNCTATAAGTGCATTATCATTAAGAGGCGAAGAGCGTTTTGATTTTGTAGATAATATANAAGCAAAAGANTTAAAATTAAGTGTTTATGGAGACTCTCAGGTATACNTGAAAGAAATTGAAGTTGAGAATNTTAAAATTNCAACCTATGGTGAAAGCTACCTTATGATTGAAAGTGGGACTACAAACTATCAACAAATTAGAGCATATGGTGAATCTAAGTTAAATGCNATTAATGTAGATAATAAGGAAACCAAATTAACAGCTTATGGCGAAGGCACTTTCCAACTTAACGTTTCAGATAAATTAAAAGTTACGTCTTATGGAGAAGCTGTTGTAACCTATAAAGGAAATGCTAAATTAAGCAGAGGTTTAAGTTTTGGAGACGCTACTGTAAGAAAATTATAAATACACTTTTTAATAATTTATCAAAAAAAACCTGAAGTCACTCGCTTCAGGTTTTTTGTATTTAAGAANCTTCAGCTTTAAAGTATATACTAATTGCAATAGTATTATCACAAACTCTTATCATTTGTTCAAGTTTATAAATGATAAGAAATCGTAATTTTACACTCGCTAAACTAAAGCTATGAGCAAAGGTGTTTTATTGGTTAATCTGGGCTCACCAGAAAGTACCGACCCGAAAGATGTAAAAAAATACTTAGACGAATTTTTAATGGATCCTCGAGTTATCGATGTTCCATATTGGTTTCGAGCATTCCTTGTAAAAGGTATTGTATTAAATACAAGACCTAAGAAATCTGCAGAAGCTTACTCAAAAATTTGGTGGGAAGAAGGTTCTCCACTAATTGTATTATCTGAAAGACTTCAAGATAAAATTCAAAAGCAAACAGAAATACCTGTAGATTTAGCTATGCGCTATGGGTCTATGACTATTGAAAAAGCANTAAAGCGTCTTACAGATAAAGGAGTTAATGATATTCTTTTAGTGCCTTTGTATCCTCAGTTTGCTATGGCTACAACAGAAACTATAGAGGTATTGGCAGAGAAGCTTCGCAAAGAAAAGTTTCCACAGNTTAAACTAACAAGCCTAGCGCCATTTTATAACAAACCCGATTATATTGAGGTGTTGTCTAGAAGCATTAAAGAGAAGCTAGACACAACAAATTATGACCATTTGTTATTTAGTTATCATGGTGTTCCAGAGCGTCATATTCGCAAAAGTGACATTACAAATTCTCATTGCCAAATAGACGGCAGTTGCTGCAAAGCTCAAAGTGATGCACATCGTTTTTGCTACCGTCACCAATGTTNTGAAACGACACGATTAGTNGGAGAAGAATTAGGGTTAAAGCCTGGCACATTNTCTACATCATTTCAATCTCGTTTAGGTTTTGATCCTTGGTTACAACCTTATACAGACAGAACTATNGAGCGTATGGGTAAAGAAGGNATTAAAAATATGGCTATAGTAACACCAGCNTTTGTAAGTGATTGTCTAGAAACTTTAGAAGAAATTGCTATGGAAGGTGAAGANATTTTCCACGAAGTAGGCGGAAAAGAATTCACTACCATTCCTTGCCTTAATGATAGAGATGATTGGGCAAAAGTAATGTCTAACTGGATTGGTAATTGGATTGAGAATCCATCTGCAATTAATACAGTAAATTTGGCTGAAACGCAAATTGCATAATGGCCAAGTTTAGTTCAGAAGATTTAGGAACAAAGTCTATTAGCAAACTACTTATAAGACAGTCCTTACCAGCGTCTATAGGTATTTTGGTCATGTCTCTAAACATTCTGGTCGATACTATTTTTGTAGGAAACTGGATAGGTTCAATAGCTATTGCAGCAATAAATGTNGTACTTCCTGTATCTTTTTTCATCGCAGCATTAGGAATGGCAATAGGTATTGGTGGCTCATCTATTATATCTAGAGCATTAGGAGCAAACAATAAAAAAAGAGCCCTCAAGACATTTGGAAATCAGATTACGGTTACACTTTTACTAACCGTTTCCATGGTGATTTTAGGCTTAGTCTTTATAAATGATCTTATTCCTGCATTTGGTGGTAAGGGCGATATTTTTGAACCTGCAAAAATTTACTATAAAATTGTATTATATGGTGTGCCCATACTTGCGTTAAGTATGATGGGAAACAACGTCATACGCGCAGAAGGCAAGCCAAAGTTTGCAATGATTGCAATGATTATACCATCAGTTGGAAACTTGGTTTTAGACTACGTATTTATTAACCTGCTAGATATGGGTATGTATGGAGCAGGATTGGCAACTACGGTATCTTACGTGCTTTGTTTTGCCTATATATTGTATTTCTTTTTATCTAAACATTCTGAGTTACGTATAAGCCTTTCAGATTTTGGCTTAAATATGCCAATTNTTAAAGAAATGTCTGCTTTAGGTTTTGTAACATTAGCTAGACAGGCTGTAGTGAGTATCACCTATCTTTTAATGAATAATATTTTATTCGATTTGGGAGGAGAGTCTTCAGTGGCTGTGTATGCAATTATTGGAAGAATGTTAATGTTTGCCTTATTNCCTGTACTTGGTGTTACGCAAGGTTTCCTGCCTATAGCTGGTTATAATTATGGAGCATATAAGTTTCCTAGAGTACGAGAAAGTATAAACAAAGCNATATTATACGCCGGTGTTTTAGGATTATTTGTATTTGCATTTATAATGATTTTCCCTACAGANATAGTATCCGTATTTACAGATGATGAACGTGTGCTAACAGATACACCAACAGCAATGNGCATTGTATTTATGGCTGTGCCTATAATAGGANTCCAATTAATTGGCTCTGCTTATTTTCAAGCTATAGGAAAAGCTATTCCAGCACTTTTATTAACCCTAACACGCCAAGGCTTCTTTTTTATACCGTTAGTTTTAATACTTCCTAACTATTTTGGAGAAATTGGTGTCTGGATAAGCTTTCCAATTGCAGATGTGTTGTCTACAATTGTTACTGGTATATTTTTAAACANAGAGATCAGAACTAAGTTGATTCCTAAGTCNTCTAACTTAAAGATAGACTAACGTATTTTCTGTATATTTAGACTTTAATCTTCTAAGTATTACCAATGAATTATTCAACCAAAATTCTATTTCTCCTAACCACTTTATTTTGTTCATTTTTTTCTGAAGCTCAAACAGTCAACGAAGACCTATATGACGCATTAGAGTATCGCTTAATTGGCCCTTTTCGNGGTGGTCGTAGTGCCGCAGTAACTGGCGTGCCAGACCAACCTAATCTGTTCTACTTTGGAGCAACTGGTGGTGGCGTTTGGAAAACCTTAAATGGAGGTCGCACTTGGGNAAANATTTCTGATGGCTANTTTGGTGGNTCTGTNGGTTCNATTTCTGTNGCTGAAAGNGANAAGAATGTCATCTACGTTGGTGGTGGNGAGAAGACCGTTCGTGGTAATGTTTCCTCAGGTTATGGTGTGTGGAANAGTGTNGATGCTGGTAAAACTTGGAAAGCATCAGGATTAGAAAAAAGCCGACNCATATCTAGAATAAGAATTCATCCTAAAAANCCAGACATTGTTTACGCNGCTGTAATGGGNAANCTTTACAAAGGCACACANGAACGTGGCGTTTATAAAAGTACAGATGGTGGAAAAACNTGGACTAAAAAACTNTTCGCCAATGAAGATGCAGGTGCAGTCGATTTAACCTTTGANCCAAACAATCCACGAATTTTATACGCATCAACTTGGAATATCCGNAGAACACCTTACAGTTTAAGTTCTGGTGGNNATGGTTCTGCACTTTGGAAAAGNACNGATGANGGTGAANCGTGGACAGANATTTCAACANATGAAAGGTTTTCCTGAAGGCACTTTNGGNATNATTGGCGTNACNGTTTCTCCAGTAAATTCNGAGCGTGTTTGGGCNATTGTTGAGCATAAAGACAAAGGNGGCTTATACCGAAGTGAAGATGGTGGCGAATCGTGGAGCCAAGTGAATGACGAGNGAAAAATTCGTCAACGTGCTTGGTATTACACAAGAGTCTATGCCGANACACAAGATGAAGATGTGGTGTATGTNTTAAATGTGCGNTACCANAAATCNGAAAACGGNGGAAAATCTTTTGAAACTTACAACGCGCCACACGGCGACCATCACGATTTATGGATTGCGCCAAATGACCCAACTCGAATGATTATTGGTGATGATGGTGGCGCACAAGTGACTTATGATGGTGGCGAAACTTGGAGCACCTATCACAATCAACCAACNTCNCAGTTTTATCGTGTGACGACAGACAATTCATTTCCATATNGNATTTACGCNGCACAACAAGATAANAGCACAGTAAGAATTCCTCACAGNACTGAAGGCCGCTCGATTTCNGANGACGANTGGGAGTCTACTGCTGGTGGCGAAAGTGCTCATATTGCAGTTGANCCAGAAAACAATGACATTGTTTACGGNGGNAGTTATGACGGTTTCCTCACACGTGTCAATCACGANAANAACACNGTNNGAAGCATTAGTGTNTGGCCAGACAANCCTATGGGACACGGCGCTGAGGATATGAAATATCGCTTTCAATGGAATTTCCCTATTGAATTCAGTAAGCATAATCCAGATAGATTATACACCTTTTCAAACCGCGTACATGTAACCGAAGATGAAGGGCAAAGCTGGAAAGTGATTTCTCCAGATTTAACTAGAAACGACCCAGAAAAGTTGAAATCTTCTGGAGGACCAATTACGCAAGACAACACATCTGTAGAATATTACTGTACGATTTTCGCCGCTCAGGAAAGTCCGTTAAAAGAAGGTTTGCTTTGGGTTGGTAGTGATGATGGTTTGGTGCACGTGACCAGAAATGGAGGAGAGACTTGGGATAACGTTACACCGAAGAATATGCCGGAATGGACAATGATTAACAGTATTGAGCCAAGTGCGTTTGATGAAGGTACGTGCTATGTTGCAGGAACGCGATACAAATGGGGAGATTTTCAGCCTTACTTATATAAGACTACAGATTACGGGAAGTCTTGGACGAAGATAACGAACGGTATCAACGAAGAGCATTTTACAAGAGTACTTCGTGAAGACCCGAAACAAAAGGGCTTATTATATGCAGGAACTGAAACCGGAATGTATATTTCGTTTAACGATGGTAAAAACTGGAACCCATTTCAGTTGAATTTACCAATAGTTCCTATTACAGATTTAACCATAAAAGACAACAATCTAATTGTCGCGACACAAGGAAGAAGCCTTTGGATTATTGACGATTTGAGTGTTATTCATCAAGCAATGAATGTGAGCAACAAAGACGTTGCTTTAATGAAGCCGAAACCAACCTACAGAATGCAAGGTGGAAGTCGTGAAGGCTCATTGACTTCAGGTACTAATCATCCAAGTGGTGTGATGACGTATTTCTATCTGAAGAATTATGATGAGAAAAAGGATACGATTTCAGTAACTTATTTGAATAAGCAGAATGACACGTTGAAGAGCTTCAGCAACCATTCAAAGAAAGATAAACTAGATGTAGAACAAGGTGCTAATTTGACCACTTGGGATACACGTAGCAAAGGTGCTGAGGTTTTAGACGGAATGATTTTGTGGTGGGCAAATCTAGATGCGCCAAGAGCCTATCCAGATACTTACAAAGTAAGACTGAATGTGAATGGAAAAGATGAAGAACAATCATTTGAAATCATTCCGAATCCAAACAGTGAGTCTACTGCTGCAGATATGAAAGCGCAATATGAGTTTATTAGTGACGTGAATGAAACGGTCGATAAAGCGCACAAATCCATCAAAAACATAAGAGCGATTAATAAGCAATTGAAAGATTTTCAAGAACAGTATAAGGATGATGAACGCACTAAAGATTTGAGAGAAAAAGCCAAAAAACTTCAAGACGATTTTACAGCGATTGAAGAAGCTTTATACCAAACCAAAAACCGAAGCGGACAAGACCCTTTAAATTTTCCAATCAAGTTGACTAACAAATTAGGACACTTGAACAGCTTAGTAGGAATGGGCGATTTTGCACCAACAGAGCAAGACAAAGCAGTTAAACGTGAGCTAGAACAGCAGATAAATGCAGAGTTGGTGAAGTTTGACAACCTGGTATCGCAAGAGATTTCAGAATTCAATACACAGTTTAATAATTTGAAGTTGAATTATTTATTTGTTGAGGATAAGGAGTAAAAGCAAAATACTAATTCGAGCAATAACCTAAAAAGCACTAAAGGCAGATCTTCTATCAAAAAGAGTCTTGCCTATATAAATACATATGGAATATTACCTTTATATAAAAAGTCTGCATCTTATATTCGTTATCACGTGGTTTGCAGGACTGTTCTACATTCCGAGATTGTTTGTGTATCAAATAGAAGCCTTCAGTAAAGATGAGCCAGAAAAATCTATTTTGGGCAAGCAACTTAAGCTTATGGCAAAACGATTATGGTTTATAATCACGTGGCCATCTGCGGTACTAGCTGTGCTATTTGCGTTGGTCTTACTTCATCTTCAACCAGGACTGCTTTCTTTACCTTGGATGCAGGTTAAGCTTGGCTTTGTTGTTTTACTTATTGCTTATCATGTAAAATGTCATTTAATATTTAAGGAGTTACAAATCGATGTGGTAAAATGGACAAGTAATCACATGAGATTATGGAATGAAGGATCCACAATCATTCTGTTTTCAGTAATATTCTTAGTTATTGTAAGAGATGCTGTAAACTGGGTTTATGGCGTAATAGGCATCATTTTATTTTCTGTAATCTTAATGCTTGGTTTTAAAATGTACAAACGCATAAGAGAAAAAAATCCAGAGGCGTAATTGGCGTTATAATTGATATAAAGTTTCCCTATGAAGCATTTTAAATTGTCTTTAAGACGTCGCATTTTCATCTTTATGATCCTATTGGTATTGGGAGCATCTATACTAATTGCAGGTGTTACAATTTACCAATATAAAGAAGAAAGTGAAGACTATCACAGAGACCGTTTAGAGCGAAAAGAAGAAGCCATAAGAGAGAATATTAATTTTGTACTAAGGAGTACAACCTATGAGATAACACCAGAAAATATTGCGTTAATCTTTAAAGAGCGTAATAAGATTTATGAGATGTCTCAGGTACATAACTTACCATTAAATATATATTCTTTAGAAGGCAACTTGCTTTTAAAATCGAAGGAGAGCTTCTTTAAAGACTCAACAGATATACAGATTAAAGCAGAAATACTAGAAGATCTTTCAACATCTGTAGATAAACGGTTTATATTAAAGAGTGAGCGTAATGGCGAAAAGTTTCAATCTTCCTTCACCTATATAACAGACAATAAATTTAGGCCACTAGCCATTTTAAATTTACCCTACTTAGAGGAAGACGACTTTTTAAATAAAGAGCTGGCAGAGTTTTTATTACGCTTAGGAGAAGTATACTTGCTTATGTTGGTTGTAGCCATAGCACTTTCCTATTTTTTATCCAGATATATAACCCGTTCGCTTAAAACAATTTCAGATAAAATAACAGAGACACGACTTAATAAGCGAAATGCTAAAATTGAGATAAATGATGCTAGCGAGGAAATTTACACTTTAGTAAATGCCTATAACAGTATGATTGATGAGCTGGAAGGAAGTGCCGCAAAACTAGCCACTAGCGAGCGCGAAGCAGCTTGGAGAGAAATGGCAAAACAGGTAGCTCACGAGATTAAAAATCCGTTAACACCAATGCGTCTTAGTGTACAGAGTTTTCAAAGAAAATTTGATCCTCAAGATCCAGAAATTAACCATAAAGTAGAAGAGTACTCTAATACACTTATTCAACAAATTGATACAATGAGTAGTATTGCCTCTGCATTTTCCAATTTTGCGAAAATGCCAGCGCAACAATCTGAAACATTAAACGTCTCAAAGATTGTAAAATTAGCGCTAGATATTTTTAACGAAGATTATATCGAGTTTCAAACAGAAGATGAAGAAATCTTAGCAAAATTTGATCGTACTCAACTTATACGCGTAGTTACCAACTTAGTTAAAAATGCTATTCAAGCTACAGAAGAGCAAGAAAACCCTATGATAAAAGTAGATGTCTCTCAGGATAATTATCACGTTTGTATTGCGGTACAAGATAATGGTGTAGGAATTCCAGAAGACAACAAGCCTAAAGTTTTTGAACCTAAGTTTACCACCAAGAATAGCGGTATGGGCTTAGGATTAGCAATGGTCAAGAATATTGTGGAAACCTTTAAAGGAACCATTACCTTTGAGTCTCAAGAACACATAGGAACAACATTTAGAATTAAATTTCCAAAACATTAAAACTATGAATTACGAAAATATTACAGTAGAGTTTGAAAATAACATTACCTACATTACTATAAACAGACCTAAAAAGCTTAACGCACTTAATAGAGATACTATACAAGAACTTCACGAAGCATTTACTGAAGCAGATGAAGACAAAGACACTAAAGTTGTTATTATTACAGGATCTGGTGATAAAGCTTTTGTTGCTGGAGCGGATATTAGTGAGTTTGCAGATTTTTCTATTGAAAAAGGAAAAGAGTTGGCTGCAAAAGGACAAGAACTTCTTTTTAATGTAGTCGCTAACTTAGGAACACCAGTTATTGCAGCCGTAAATGGATTTGCACTTGGTGGCGGTTTAGAGCTAGCTATGGCAGCACACTTTAGAATAGCAAGTGACAATGCTAAAATGGGATTGCCAGAAGTAAGTTTAGGTGTTATACCTGGTTATGGTGGCACACAACGCTTACCACAATTGGTAGGAAAAGGGCGCGCCATGGAAATGATTATGACAGCTGGCATGGTAGATGCTAACCAAGCATTACAGTACGGTCTTGTAAATCATGTAACAACAGCAGAAGAGTTAATGCCACTTGCAGAAAAGCTTGCTGGCAAAATCATGAAAAACTCAACCGTAGCCATTAAAGCAGCAATTGCAGCTGTTAATGCCAATTACGAAGATGGTGTAAATGGCTTTAATGTAGAAGTAGAGCAATTTGGAAAAAGCTTTGGAACAGAAGATTTTACTGAAGGAACTACTGCATTCTTAAACAAAAGAAAACCTGAGTTTCCAGGTAAATAAGCTCATCAATATTTCAATTTGTAGGTAAGCTTCAAAATGCTAATTTTGAAGCTTACTCCTAAAACCTTCATTTTGAAAAAATTATTACTAGTAACCGTGTTTCTTTTAGGATACACGCAGGCCTTTCTTGCTCAAGACTTAAATGTTGATATTAAAACCAGCGAGGTTTATAAAGACAAAAAGAAAAACACCACATTAAGCTTTACAGCATCAGACGGTAAAGGTGGTCTCTTTGTGGGTAGAAGCTACTATGGTGGCCTACTTAAAACCTTAAAAGGATATTATATTGAGCATTACGACAGTAACTTAAACTTAGTTAAGGAGTTTGATTATGAAATAGATAGAGAAACAGTACAGCAAGCCTTTGTAAACAATGGAGAGCTTCATTTGTTAACCACGCAATATGATAGAGATTCAAGAGAAATAAAATGCCTTGTACAGAGTACCTCTGTAAATAACTTCAAGTTTTCTTCAAAAGAGCTTATGTCATTAAACATTAAGGAATCCTCAGGTCGATTTGTTGGGTTTTATGGTATTGGTTTACAGCAGGTAGATGGTGATAGCTTCGGAAGCATATCGCTTTCTAAAAACAATAATTACATTGTTGTAAACTTTGATATTAAAAACAAAGATGAGGAAACACATAAAATTCATGTGTTTAATAAAAATTTTGAAGAAGTTTTTACTAATACGTTTAAGAGGGACATTAAAGACAGAAAGTTTGCATTAAAAGATATAAGTGTAGATGATAATAATGGTACTGTTTATCTCTTAGGGAAAGCCTATACAGATCAAAAGAGAAAAAAGAAGGAAGGCGGCAAATATCAATATGAGCTATACCGTATAAATGCAAAAAGCAGCAAATCTTTAAGTTTTGATACAGACGATAAATTTGTAAGATCACTTACTCCAGTTTTTGATAACGACCGAGTATTTTGTGTAGGGTTTTATTCAGAAAAAAACGACAATAGGTTTAAAGGTGTTGGGTACTTCAACATAGATCCAGAAACTCTTACCATAACCAGTAAAAAATTCTCTCCTTTTACAGACCAGTTTATTATGGATAAATATGGAAAAAGTAAAGACAAAGAATTAAGAAACATTTCTTACAGAGATATACTAATTACAAGCGAAGGTGAATGCCTTATTAATGGTGAAGAGTTTTACGTAACCTCACATTATGTATCCAACCAATATGGAGGTACTTGGAGATACACCTATCACTATAGAGACATTGTAAGCTTGAAACTAGGTAAGGAAGGCAATTTAATTTGGGCTAGAAACATAAACAAAAAACAGGCATCTAGTGCACCAAGTGATTATTTATCTTTCACTTCTACCTATCATAATGACAAGGCTTACATTTTTATAAATTGCTCAGATAAAGTTAGAAAGTTACGTAATGATCGTTTAGAGTTTAAAGGAATTAAAGCGAAGAAAAGCAACCTTTATGTGATTACAATTGATAGTGAAGGCACTTATGATTATAAAAGTTTAATAGATGATAAAGACGCCGAGGTTCCTTTTAGAGTTGGAAATGGTATTTATGACTTCTCTAACGAAATTATATTTTTAGGACAGCGCGGAAAAAAGAAACAACTACTTAAACTAACTCTATAATATCATAAAACCGAAGTTTAACTTCGGTTTTATTTCCCCTCTAATATTGGATATATTCCATATATTTGTTTAAAATCCAATAATTGAAAACTCCAAATTTTATAAAAGGTCGAGGTGCACAATCTCAAGTACACAATAAATTTTTTGAGCTTTCCCATGAAGAGCGAGATGATTTCCTTAATTATTGTGCTGTTGAAGATGAAGATAGAACTGAAAAAACCACATTTATTGAAACCTTTCCTAAAAGTATTATTAACAAGGTAACAAGCCCAGATGTTGGGATGTCCTATTCATTAAATCCGTATCAAGGTTGTGAACATGGTTGCGTGTATTGTTATGCTAGAAATTCACACGAATATTGGGGATATGGCGCAGGAATAGATTTTGAAAGTAAAATTTTAATAAAAAAGACAGCGCCTCAACTTTTAGAAAAGAAACTACAAAGCAAGTCATGGCAGGCTGCGACAATTGCCTTATCGGGAAATACAGACTGTTATCAACCTATAGAAAAATCGCTTAAGATTACAAGACAATTGCTTAAGGTATTTTTAAAATATAAACATCCTGTTGGGATAATAACTAAAAATGCTTTAATACAACGTGACTTAGATATATTAACTGAGCTGGCAAAAGACAATTTGGTATCTGTATATCTATCTATCACAAGTTTAAATGAACAAACTCGACGCCTATTAGAACCAAGAACAGCAAGTATAAAAAAACGACTAGAAACATTAAGTAAACTTACTGAAGCTGGCATACCAACAGGTGTTATGATGGCGCCTATAATACCCAGTATTAATAGTCATGAAATCTTACCATTGGTAAAAGAAGTATCTCAACGAGGAGCCCATCGCGTAGGGTTTACCATTGTAAGATTAAATGGAGCTATAAGCCATATATTTAGCGAATGGATTAGAGCTACTATGCCAGATAGGGCAGAAAAAGTATTACACCAAATAGAACAATGTCACGGAGGTACTTTAAACGACTCTCGATTTGGAAAACGTATGACAGGTGATGGTGAAATGGCACATTATATACATCAACAATTTGCAATTGCGAAGGCAAAGTACTTAAGAGATTCTGCTAAAATCTCTCTAAACTGTAATTTACACCAACACTATAAAACAGGGCAATTATCTTTATTTTAAAGTTGGCCTTCCCATTCATTTAAAAATTGATCTAAGTAAAGCTTCATAAATTCGTGTCGTTTCTTGGCTAAAGATGTTCCTGTTTCAGTATTCATTAAATCTTTCAGCAGCAATAACTTTTCGTAGAAATGATTAAGAGTAGGAGCATTAGAGGCTTTATACTCTTCCTTAGTCATATTAAGATTAGGCTTAACATAAGGATCATATAAGGTTCTGTTTTTATAACCGCCGTAATTAAATGTACGAGCAATACCTATAGCTCCTAAAGCATCTAGTCTGTCTGCATCTTGAACTATCTGTAACTCTAAAGAATTAAAAGTACTAGAGTTGTGGCCACCTTTGTAGGATACAGCATTTATAATATTAACGACATGCTCAATAACAGAAGAGTCTACATTTTGAGAAAAAAGAAACTCACGTGCAATTTTAGGACCTATGGTTTCATCGCCATTGTGAAATTTAGAGTCGGCAATATCGTGTAATAATGCGCCAAGCTGTACTACAAACTCATTTGCATTTTCGCGCTTAACAATAGTAATGGCTGTATTTAGGACACGTTGTATATGAAACCAATCATGACCACCTTCAGCATTTCTCAAGGTTGTTTTTACGAAGGTAATAGTGTTGTTTATTACCTTTAATTCTTCAGAAGAAACCATATGCAATTACTTCACCATAGCAGGATTAACCCATTTAAAATGAGTTACTTCTTGTGGTATCTTAATGCGTTGGCTAATGCGTTCCATACGGTTAGGTAATGCCATTACAAAATCTCTAGCTTTTTGAGCTTCATCTGTTAATTCATTTAAATTGGCAATGTCCCATTTTACGATAAGCTTACGCATAATGTCTACATAATCTTGAGCAGTATAAACACCAATACGTTGGGCAGCATTACTAAATTCTTCGAACGCAGCACCAAGAGAGTCTCCAGATTCTCGTAAAAATTGAGCAGGCATGACAATTTTATTAACCATCATATCTTTAAATGCAATCATCATATTACTAGGATCCACCTTAAAGATTTCTTGAACAAAACGACTATAAGCGTTGTAGTGTCTCATTTCATCTCCAGAGATGATAGTACACATTTTAGACAAGGATTTGTTTTTGTATTTACGAGCCAACTTAGCAACTCTATTGTGAGAAATGTACGTTGCTAGTTCTTGAAAGCTAGTGTACACAAAGTTCTTATATGGATCTTGTCCAGTACCAATATCAAAACCATCCATAATAAGGTGTTGTGTAGTACGCTCAATTTCTTTCATGTCTACTCGTCCAGAAAGATATAAGTATTTGTTTAACGTATCACCGTGACGGTTTTCTTCGGCTGTCCAGTGGCGTACCCATTTACTCCAACCGTTACCTTGTACACCATCATGTTGGTTAATACCTTCTACATCCATAAGCCAAGACTCATAGGTAGGCAACGCTTCTTCTGTAATTGTATCTCCTACTAAGGTTACCCAAAAATCATAGGGTAGTTCTTTAGCAAGCTCTCTTATTTCTCTTACCTCGTCAAAAAATGTATCTTCATTTTGTGAGTTAGGAAGAAAATCTGTTGGCTGCCAAATGGTGTCAACAGGAATAAGAAACTCTTCTAAAAAGCCATCAACTTTCTTTTCTAAAAGCTGCATTACTTCTAATCTTACATTCGTTAAGGCCATTATGTTTGTTTTGTAATTAGTATGTCTTTAGTAATCGTACGTTCAATATGTGCTAATAGTTCCTCTACATCATCAAATTCTGAAATAGGAAATGGTTTGTGCACGTTGTGTTTTAAATGTACGCCAATATTCATAGGAAAAGCACCATGTTCTACAAGTTTCCAAGAGTTGTTTATAGTAACGGGAACAATCCACGCATTAGGCATATACTTAAATAATGTTTTTAATCCGTTTGGAGCAAATCGTTTTGGCATCCCTTTTTTACCACGAGTTCCTTCTGGAAAAATAACTGTACTTCTGTTATTTTCTTGTAGGTAAGTTGCAAAGTTTTTTAGAGCTGGTAACGATTGTCTAGGATTCTTTCTATCTATTAAAACGGAACCACCATGGCGTAAATTGTATGAAATGCTAGGAATCCCTTTACCTAACTCTATCTTACTTACAAATTTTGGATGTAGCTTTCTTAAATGCCAGATTAATGGCGATATATCATACTGGCTTTGGTGATTGCTTACAATAATACAAGGAGCGCCTTTTGGTAGCTTATGAGGGTTGCTAAATGTATTACGTGTTCCCAATATATACGTTGTCGCAATAAGGAAAAAGTTAAGAATATCTACACTCTTTTTATGTGCTTGGTAACCAAACACGTTAAAACAAACCCATTGTATGGGATGAAATATTAATAGTGCAAGTCCGTAAAACAGATAAAATAGCACTGTTAAAGGATATGATAGAAGCTTCTTCATAAGTAATTATAAAGCACAAAAATAAGGTATAACACCAAGTGAAATACCTTATTTTTTTAAATAAAGTATGCGTGCATAAAATTTAATGCACGATTAAACTAACAGTACTCGTTATAAGCGTCTTTTAAGTTGTCTGCAATCATATCTGCTGGACGACCTTCAATATGATGACGCTCAAGCATATGAACTAACTCACCATCTTTAAATAGTGCAATTGACGGTGAAGAAGGAGGAAACGGAATCATTTTCGCTCTAGCCGAATCTACAGCTTCTTTATCTACACCTGCAAATACAGTTACTAATTGATCTGGTTTTTTAGCATTTTGAATAGATGCTTTTGCGCCTGGTCTTGCATTTGCAGCAGCACAACCACAAACTGAATTTACCATCACTAATGTTGTTCCAGGTTTACTTAATGCGTCGTCTACTTGAGATGCAGTTGTAAGCTCATTAAACCCTACGTTTGTAAGGTCTTCCTTCATTGGTTTTACTAATTCTGGTGGATACATATATTTTGAATTTTTTTGTTATTCTTTAAGTCGCAAAGATACTTATTTTATTACGTCTTAATAACAACATAGGTTAATGACGCCTATAGAGGTATTGAAACTTCTTATGGCTAAAAAACTGAAACATATTCGTATTTTTGCCAACCAATTATAAAACATAAACATGGTTAAGTGGGTGTTGGCCTTGGTAGGTTATTTTATATATAGGTTTCCAGGTGCTATTGCAGGATATCTTATAGGCACATTAATAGACAGTACTTTTGAAAGTAATAAGAAATCTGGCCGTAAAGGTTTTGATACAGTGTTTACTACCAGCAGAAGCCAAAACGTTTCTCCAAGTGATTTTGAGCTTAACTTGTTATCTCTAGCATCTATAGTTATTAAAGCAGATGGTAGTGTAAGCCAAACAGAATTAGATTATGTACGCGCTTACTTTGTACAAGCTTATGGAAAAGAACGTGCTAACGCTACATTTAAGACATTTAATGATGTTATAAAAAACAGAGAAGTTTCTGCACAGCGTATTTGTACATACCTAAATTCAAGAACACGTTATGAGGTGAGATTACAAATACTTCACTTCTTATTTGGAATAGCTCAGGCAGATGGTAGAGTGTCCTCTCCAGAGGTTTCACAACTTAGCTCTATTGCAGGTTTTATGAGAATTAACCAAAATGACTTTAAAAGTATTAAAGCCATGTTTGTTAAGGATGCTAATAATGCCTACAAAATACTTGAGATAGATAAGACAGCCACAGATGCCGAAGTTAAGAAGGCATTTAGAACTATGGCTAAAAAATACCATCCAGATAAATTACAACATATGGATGAAGCTTACCAAAAAGGAGCTCGTGATAAGTTTCAAAAAGTTCAAGAGGCTTATGAGACTATTCAAAAAGAACGAGGCTTTTAAGCTAGCGTAATCTAGTACCCGTTACTCCTTGTAAATTCCAATATTCAATTCGCCATTTGCATTCATATGTGCGCGATACATACCTGCAGTATTAAACTCCATAGCAATATTCCCTTTATTGTCTATGGCTACAATACCACCATCACCTCCTAAATCTGGTACTTTTTTCTGTATCACAAGCTCTGCAGCGTCTTGTAAAGACAAGCCTTTATATTCCATTAAAGCTGAAATATCATGAGCAACCATAGCTCTTATAAAATATTCTCCCCAACCTGTGCTAGATACTGCACAAGTTGCATTATTGGCATATGTGCCAGCACCAATTATTGGAGCATCTCCTATGCGGTTCCAACGCTTATCTGTCATTCCACCTGTTGAGGTTCCTGCGGCCAAATTTCCATCTTTATCTAGAGCAACACATCCAACAGTACCAAATTTGGAATCTTTTATAAAAGGGTCTTCTGCTAAAAGTGCAGTTTTCGTATTAGTATCTAATTCTGCTTGTTTGCGCTTTTTTAATCTCTGTAAGGAGTTGAATCGCTTTTCAGTATAAAAATATTGTGGGTCCACAAGCTTTACACCTTGATCTTCTGCAAATACTTCTGCTCCTTTGCCTGCTAGCATGACATGATTAGAGTTTGTCATTACTAATTTTGCTAAATTAATAGGGTTTTTTACTCGTGTAACACCAGCAACAGCGCCAGCGTTTAACGTTTTGCCATCCATTATTGAGGCATCTAATTCATTAGTTTCATCATGCGTAAACACAGCACCTTTACCAGCATTAAACAGCGGTGAATCTTCTAAAATATTAATAGTTGCGGTAACAGCCTCTAAACTTGTACCACCTTTTTCTAAAATTGCATGACCTGTTTTTATAGCTTCAGTAAGTTTTTCTTCATATGCAGTTTCTAAAGAGTCTGACATGTTTTTTTTGAGAATGGTTCCGGCACCACCATGAATAACAATTCCAAAATGATCTTTAGGGTTGTTCGTTTCATTTGTACTAGCAGTTTTGTCTTCTTTTTTTACTGTATTTGTACAGCTTAACAATAGTAAAGCGAAAACAGTAGTAATGATAAATTGTTTCATGGTCAAAATTTTAATCTAAAGATATAAAATTCAGCAGTCATTAATCAGAAATCGTATTTTTGATATATATACACGACTATGAAAAGAGTACTTGCAATTGGAGATATACATGGTGGTTTAAAGGCGCTGCAACAAGTTATGAAGCGTGCTGAGGTAACTCCAGAAGATAAACTAATATTTTTAGGAGATTATGTAGATGGTTGGAGTGATAGTGCCAAAGTAGTGTCTTATTTAATAAACTTAGCAAAACAGAACAGTTGTGTGTTTATAAGGGGCAATCATGATGATTTGGTTCATAACTGGTTAAAAACAGAAGAAACTAATGAGACGTGGCTTGCACATGGTGGTCAAGTTACTTTAGATGCTTACCGTAAGTTAACAGATGAAGAAACTAAGAAGCACAATACCTTTTATTCTCAAATGGTAGATTATGTGGTAGATAATGATAACAGGCTTTTTCTTCATGCAGGATTTACTAATCCTAACGGGCCACAACATGAGTATTTTAAGCCTATGTGTTATTGGGATCGCACTTTATGGGAAATGGTCTCTGCAATGGCTAATAAACCAAAAGACGCTTTTAAGCATTATCCTAAGCGGTTAGATCTTTATAACGAAATATTTATTGGGCACACACCAACCCAACGTGTAGGGTCTAATGTACCTGTAAACTATCAAAATGTTTGGAATGTAGATACTGGAGCAGCCTTTAAAGGTGCTGTCTCTATAATAGATGTTAACACTAAAGATGTATGGCAAAGTGACCCAGTTATGTCACTTTATCCAGATGAGCCTGGTAGAAACTAATGCCTATAAAAAAGCAGCATCAATAGGTTCCCAAAGCTCAATTTTGTTACCTTCAGGATCTAAAATCCAACCAAATTTTCCGTATTCGTATTCTTCAATTTCTCCTACAACTGTAACACCTTCGTCTTTTAAGACTTTAAGAAGCTCAACTAAATTCTCTACGCGAAAATTCATCATGAATTGTTTTTCAGAAGGCTCAAAATATTTTGTGTCTTCTTTAAATGGGCTCCATTGTGTAGAGCATTTGTTTCCATTTTCATCCTTCCACCAAAACGTACAGCCGTAATCGTCTGTATTTAATCCTAAGTGCGTGTTATACCAATCTTTTATCTGACCTGGATTTTGAGTTTTAAAGAAGAAACCACCTAATCCTGTTACTCGTTTTTTCATAATATAGCTTTTGGTTAGTTGAAGTGTTTTATAATTTTATCGACAATGGTTTGGGCTAATTTTTCTTTACTTTCAATAGTCCAACCAGCAACGTGTGGCGATAAAATTACATTTTCAAACTTAAGAAGTTTAGAAAGATCTTCTGGCATTTCTGAAGAGAATAAGCTTTCAAAAGACAGTTTTTCATATTCTAAAACATCTAAACCAGCACCTAATATTTTTCCATTTTCTAGAGCTGAAACTAAATCTGCCGTTACAACACTCTTTCCTCTAGCGGTATTAATAAGCCAAAAAGGCTTGCTAAACGCATTAATAAATTCAGCATTCACCATTTTGTCTGTAAGTGGTGTCCAAGGTGTATGAAGGCTTAATACGTCTGCTTTTTCTTGAAGCGTTTTTAGAGAGACTTGTTTTGCATGCTCATTTCCTAAGTTATCTTTAATGTCGTAGCACAACACATTACAATTAAACCCTTTTAGTTTTTTTGCAAAAGCGTTTCCCATATTACCATACCCAATAAGCCCGACAGTTTTGCCTTCTAGCTCTACACCGCGATGTTGTTCTCGTAACCATTGGCCAGACTTAACTGTAGCATCTGCTAAATTAATTTTATTAAAAAGGTTGAGTAGTAATGCTAAACTATGCTCTCCAACAGCATTTCTGTTTCCTTCTGGCGCGGAGAAGAGTGATATGTTTTTAGAGTTTGCATACGGAATATCTATACTTTCTAAACCAGCACCAACACGAGCTATAAATTTTAAATTTGTAGCAGCATCTAAAAATTGCTTATCTATATTAAACCTGCTCCTAATTACGATGCCTTGATAGTTTTTAATCTTTTGCTCAACATCTTCTTTAGATGATGTGTAATCTTCCTCATTAATATAACCAGCATCAGATAACTGCTTAAGAAGAAGTGGGTGATTATTATCTAGATGTAAAATTTTCAAAACTTAAATTTTAGGGTAGTGGGTTTTCGTTTTTTTATCTATAACGTTGCCTGTATGCTTGGTGTCCAGCTTTTCAAATAATAAGACGTGAACCTCTTCACCGTTTTGCGTTTTAGGACAATGCTCTACACCTTTAGGAACAACAATAATTTCGCCTTGGTTTACAATTTCTATAGAATCTCGAAAGTGCATTTCTAGAGTTCCTTTTTGTACAAAAAACAACTCATCTTCTTTCTCGTGTTTATGCCAGACAAACTCATCCTTAAGTTTAGCCAGTAACACCTGCATATTGTCTACAACTGCTATTTGATGAGGTGACCACTGTGCTTTGAAACTCTTAAACTTCTCTTTTACATTTATAGGTTTCATAGGCTTTTATTAAGATTAAAACATATCCTGAATCTCCTTTGGTACTCTTGAAGGTCTTTTGGTTTCAGATTTAAGAAGACACCATTCTGTTTTAGCTTCAACTATGGTTTTGTTGTCTTTAGGTCTGTAAATTTTATACTTACGTTCACTTTTTACGCCTTCTAGAGAAACTATCCAAGTTTCAATTACAAGCTCATCTCCTTCAAAAGATGCTGCTTTGTAACTTATGTAGTGGTTAAGTGCCACCCAAACATATTCATCTTTTACAGATTGTGCTGCTCTTTCTTCCCAATGCTGTTCTGCAATATCCATACACCACTGTAGGTAAACCACATTATTTACATGGTTAAGATCATCTATAGCAGCTTTTGTAACCACAAAAGTTTTGGAGAATTTACGTTTCAAAACCCTAATATTAGTTTAGCGAGATAGAAAAATAAGAAGATACCGAAGATGTCATTACTTGTGGTAATAAAAGGTCCTGTTGCAATGGCTGGATCTATGCCTTGTTTATCTAAAATTATTGGTACAAATGTTCCTATTAGGGCTGCTACTATTATTACAGAAAGCATAGAGACGGCAACCGTTATGCTTACCATTTGTTCTTGCCCTACCACAAAGCCAAAAAGCATTACTAAAAGCCCTAGAGCAGTACCATTTATAAGACTTAAACCAACTTCTTTAAATAACCTGTTTAATAGGCTTCCTTTAATATTATCATTGGCTAAACCTTGTACTATAATTGCACTGGATTGTACACCTACATTTCCAGCCATAGCGGCAATTAAAGGCGTGAAGAAAAACAGAATCGGAAAATTTGCAAGTGCTTCATCAAAACCTTTCATGATATAAACACTGCCTAAACCTCCAAATAAACCCAAGACTAACCAAGGTAATCGTGCTCTAGTGAGTTGCCAAACATTATCATCTGCTTCTACATCTTGAGATATACCTGCAGCCATTTGGTAATCTTTCTCTGCCTCTTCCTTTATAAAGTCTACAATATCATCTATGGTAACTCTTCCTACAAGTCTGTTCATTTCATCTACAACAGGAATGGCTTCTAGGTCATACTTTTGCATAACTCTTGCCACTTCTTCACCTTTTGTGTGCACGGTAACAAAGTCTACCTGAGGAATAAAAATATCGCTTATATGTGCATTTCGTTTTGCAGTTAACAAGTCTTTTAGAGACAAACGACCTTTAAGTTTCTCTTTAGCATCTACCACATAAATAGAATGTACACGAGTTACATTTTCGGCTTGTTTTCTCATTTCTGCAACACAGCCTGTAACAGTCCAATCTTCATAAACCCTTACAAGTTCTTTTGCCATAAGACCACCTGCAGAATCTTCATCATAGCGTAATAACTCGACAATGTTTTCTGCGTGCTCTTCATCTTCCATTTCGGAGATGACCTGTTGGGCGCGTTCTTCAGAAAGCTCAGAAATTATATCTGCAGCATCATCGGTATCCATTTCTTCAAGCTCTTCTGCAATTTCTTTAGCAGATAACTTGTTTAAAATGCGCTCTCTAACATCTTCCTCTAGCTCCATAAGAGCTTCAGAAGTTTTTTCACTGTCCAGAAGCTTTACAATATAGGTTGCTTCTTCTAATGAAATTTCATCTAAAATCTCTGCAATATCGGCAAAGTGAAGGTCTTCAAAATGAAGCAAGAGCTCTGCGTTGTTCTGTTCTTGAACAAGCAGCTTAATTTTTTCTATAAGTTCTGTGCTAATTTCGAAAGTCATCTTTAAGATGGTTTTGTGCGATTACAAATATAGTGAATAGGAGTTAGTGACTATCTCTTTTTAATTACACCGTTAAATCTTTTTGAATAAGTGCAGTTAACTCTAAAAAGGCTGCTACAGATAACTGTTCTGGGCGTTTGTTAAAAATATCATTAACGCGTAACTCATCTGAAAGTTGAAAGGTCTTTAAACTATTTCTAAGTGTTTTTCTTCGTTGCTGAAATGCTTGCTTTACTACTCTAAAAAATAACTTTTCATCTACATTTAAACTGTAGTCTTCTTTTCTTGTGAGTCTTAACACACCACTTTCAACTTTTGGCGGCGGATTAAATACTGTAGGTGGTACAGTGAACAAATACTCGGCATTATAAAATGCTTGTGCCAAAACAGAAAGAATACCATATGCTTTGGATCCTTCTTTCTCACAGATACGTTTTGCAACTTCTTTTTGAAACATTCCTGTAAACTCTGGAATTTGATCTCTAAGCTCTAATGTTTTAAAAACTATTTGAGTAGAAATATTATAAGGGAAGTTTCCTGTTATGGCAAATTGTTCATCACCAAACAATTGAGACAAATCATACTTTAAAAAATCTGCATATAATACACGAAATGATTTGCTTGAAATCTTACTAGCATGCTCTATGCTAAAATGATCTTTTAAATAATCGACAGATTCCTGATCAAGATCCATAGCGGTTAATGCTAAATCTTTTTCTAAAAGGTACTTTGTAAGCACACCTGTTCCAGGTCCTATTTCTAATACGTGATCATAACCTTTAAATGATAAAGTATTACCAATCTTCTCGGCTGTTTCTTCATCGTTTAAAAAATGCTGACCTAAATGTTTTTTTGCTCTTACCGGATCGCTCACATTGTAGTTTTAAGATGTTGCTTATTTTGCTTGAGCCATAGCTTCTCCTACAACTTCCATTTCTGTCCTAAAGGATACAAATTTACCTGCAAAGCGTTTGCTTTCATTCCTTAATCTATCTGCATCTTCACTATAATATCGATCTAACATAGCTTTATCTTCTGTAAAATACTGTACAGAGTATGTAAAACCTCCCATTTCTTCTTCAACAAGAACACGAGACATAATGGCTCTTGAAAACTTTTTAGTGTCTAACATCATAGGGATGTGTTCTTTCTGCATCCATTGTATCCACTCGTTGTGAGCGCTTTCTTCTACGTTTGTGGTAACGTTGTAAATAATCATAAGGTTGTTTAGTTTATAGCGTCACCACGCAAAGTGCGGTAACGTTTTCTTGCATCTACATAAAAGATACTATCCGCATAGTCAAAAATTACTTTTTCATAATTTGCTTTTGCATCTTCTGGTCTTGCAAGGTGTTCATCATATAATTTTGCTAAGCCATAATAGGCATCATCGCCTAATATATCTGTGGGATAAAAGGTTATAATTTTTTTATAATTGGCTTCTGCTTTTTCAAATTCTTTAGCTTCAATAAAAAGGTTTGCTTGTCTTAGCAGCGCTTCGTCCTCAATTTTTTCACCTTTATGCTGTATTAAAATCTCCTCAAGCACCGCAATGGCAGCTTCATTTTTCCCTTTAAAAGTTAATAGGTCTGCTTTTGCAAACTTTTTTAACGCAGTTTGGGTGCTGTCTTCTAGAGAGTTGTCTTTTATAAGTAAACTTAACTCCATAGCATCGTTTGCTATAAGTTGTGATGCCGAGGCTTTTAAAACATCTAGTTGAGTTTCACTCCAAGAAAAATCGCCTTTATAGTAACTTGTTTTAGCAACCTTAAAGCGTGCTTCTTGAGATAAGGTGTTATTTTTTACAATGTTCTGAATTTGAGAATAGTAAATTAATGCTTGGTTAAATTTTTCATCTAGAACAAGAATATCTGCCAAGGCCATTTTAATTGTCGCTTCCTGAAATCTATTTTTATCTTGGTCTAGTAAGTTTTTTAAAGTTGAGATAGCACTTGCAGTTTGCTCCTTTTTAAAGGCTAAAAAATTAGCATAAGCAATTTGTAGCGACATGGTTTCAATGCTTTTACCGTAAGCTTGAAACAAAGAAGAAAACTCATCTTCTATATCATCCCAATGTTTAGGTGTTGCATTTTTAATATCTAATCCTAATTTTAACTCGTGTGCTCTTAGTTTGGTTTCTGGTAATCTTGCTTCTTCAACTATATAGCTTAAAATATCTCTTGCGGCATCATTATCGTTATCTTCAATAGCTATTAGGGCAACATCAATTATGCCTTCCAAAGTTTCTTGAGTTCTTAAATACACCGCTTTTTCTTGAAGAAATGCTTTTTTATATTCTTTTTGTTGAATAAATAACCAACTAAGCATTTCATTATACAAAACTTTGGGATCTTGCTGAAGCCTTTTTAGTAATAAGGTCTTTAAAATAACATTGCCGTCATTATATGGATCTTCACTTATAAACTGCTCTATATTTCTATTAGCAGTTATCATGTATTGAGGGTTTTTATTAACTAAATCTAGGTAACTATTAAACATCTTCTCGATATTACCTTGTTCGCCATAAAGTCTTGCTAATTGTATGTCGAAATTAGACTTAGGGTTTAAAGTCATCCCTTTTTCGTAAGCTGTAATAGCCTCATCTAACTTATTGTACTTTTGAAAGGTAGACCCAATAATATAAGCGCTATTAGGATTTTGGTCTATTAGCGCCAAAGCTTCTTGATAATAAGTATTAGCTTCTGTAATTTTATCTTGAAGCTCATAATTATGCCCTAACTCTATATAAGTGTTTGGAAATTGAGGCGATTGCTTAATCTTTTCTAAAAGTAAGCTTTCTACTTCCTTATATTCTTCTAATTGCTGATGCGCATTGACCAACCCCATAAAATAGGTTGTATTAAACTTTTGTTTTTTATACAACTTTTCATAGATGGCTTTTGCCTTTGCATATTCACCTTGCTCTACATAGTTTCTTGCCAACTGTTCATTTTGTGCGAGAACAGCTAGATTTATAAATAGCAGAACAAAGAATATAAGGTAACGCATAGGCTAAAGATACACATTTGAAAAAGGAAATAAATCAAAAACTAAGCCGAAGCAATTACGGTATTAGTTTATAACGTCAAATCCGCAATAAGGCACTAGTACTTCTGGAATTTTTATACCATCTGGTGTTTGATAATTTTCTAAGATACCTGCAAGTACTCTTGGTAATGCTAAAGCACTACCGTTTAAGGTGTGTGCTAATTGCTTACTGCCATCTGCAGATTTATACCTAAGCTTTAATCTGTTAGCTTGAAAGGTTTCAAAGTTTGAGACAGAAGAAATTTCTAACCAACGGTCTTGTGCTGTAGAAAACACTTCGAAATCATAGGTTAAAGCACTTGTAAAGCCAAGATCACCACCACAAAGTCTTAAAATTCTAAATGGTAATTTAAGCTCTCTAAGTATGTCTTTTACATGTTCTACCATTTGGTCTAAAACTGCATAAGAGTCTTCTGCTTTTTCAATACGTACAATCTCTACCTTGTCAAATTGATGTAACCTGTTTAAGCCTCTAACGTGTGCCCCATAACTTCCAGCTTCACGACGAAAACAAGGTGTGTAACCTGTGTGAGTTATAGGTAAATCTTTTTCATCTAATAAATCGCCACGGTATAAGTTAGTTATAGGTACTTCTGCAGTTGGTATAAGAAATAACTTATCTACAGTAGCCTCATACATTTGTCCTTCTTTATCTGGTAACTGCCCAGTACCAAATCCAGATGCTTCATTTACCAAATGTGGTACTTGTACTTCATTATATCCGGCAGCAGTATTCTTATCTAAAAAATAACTTATTAAAGCACGTTGTAAACGAGCTCCTTTACCTTTATAAACAGGAAAACCTGCACCTGTAATTTTATTACCAAGCTCAAAATCTATAATGTCATATTTTTTTGCAAGTTCCCAGTGTGGTTGAGAGCCTTCTGCCAATACAGGAACAGCACCTTCATTAAAGACCTCTTCATTATCTGCTTCATCTACACCTGCAGGAACAAGATCATTAGGAATATTAGGAATCTCAAATAAGATATTTTGCAACTTTTCTTCAGCGTCACGAAGTTCATCTTGTAGTCGCTTAGAGTTTTCTTTTAAGTTTGCAGTTTGCGCCTTTACAGCATTTGCTTTTTGGTGCTCACCACTTTTAAACAACATACCAATTTCTTTAGAAAGGCGATTGCTTTCTGCCAAAACAGCATCTAAATCTGTTTGAGAAGCCTTGCGCATATCATCATATTTTAAAGCATCTTCAAATAATGAAGTGGCATCAAAATTTCTCTTTTTTAAAGCTGTGATATAAGCGTCTTTGTGCGCTCTAATGTTGTTGACTTGTAACATAATGGTCTTTACTAAATTGAAGCTTCAAAGGTACGTTGTTGTTTAGGCTTATCAAAGTTTGAAGATTATTAAAACTTAAAAAGCTTCTACCATAAAGATGATAGAAGCTTTTTTAATACGTTTTATAAAGAGAAACTATCTGGTAAATGTAGTTTCAAAAGAAATAAGTTCTCCAGAAGATGTGTAACCTTCTTCTATAAGGCTTAAAATACTATCGTTTATAATACCTATCTCAATTTGAGATTGATTTTGGTTTTCAATAAATAATAAAGCATCATCTGCTTCAAACTCATACAGTAAAGACTTTGTACTGTTTAAATTACAGTCTTCTGTGTCTGAGTTTATTCTATATGTTGTGGTTGTTACTTGCTCACCATCAAAAGTAATTGTGCCGCTTTTGTTACATTCATTAAGCGTGACTGTTTCTCCGTTTTGTGTTTGATTAGATAATTGCCAAGTTCCAATAATTAAAGCTGCTCTATTTATGGCACTATCTTCATAATCTACGTCTAAATCTTCTGTAGAATCTGAGCAAGAAATTAAGCTTGCAACAAAAACACATAACAGAAAAAAGGAGTTTGTCCTTATAATTGGGGTTTTTGTGGCAAAAATATGCTTTTTATAGATATCTAACCACCTAACCTAAAATAAGTTAACACTTTTTAATTATTTATAATGGACAGTAATATTTGTTGAATAAAAAATCCTCGTTTAGTTAAAAACGAGGATTAATAATCATAAAAATGATAGTTTTAGTATCTGTAATACTCTGGTTTAAAAGGTCCTTCAACCTCAACACCAATATAATCTGCTTGATCTTTGCTTAATTCTGTAAGCTCAACACCAATTCTTTCTAGGTGAAGTTTAGCAACTTTCTCATCTAAATGCTTTGGTAACATATATACTTTGTTTTCATAAGCATCTTTGTTATTCCAAAGTTCAATTTGTGCTAATGTTTGGTTTGTAAATGAATTACTCATTACAAAACTTGGGTGTCCTGTTGCACAACCTAAGTTTACCAAACGACCTTCTGCTAAAAGAATAATATCTTTTCCGTTAACGGTATACTTATCTACTTGAGGTTTAATCTCAACTTTAGTATCACCGTGATTATCGTTTAACCAAGCTACAGCTATTTCGTTATCAAAGTGACCAATGTTACAAACAATTGCCTTGTCTTTCATTGCCTCAAAGTGCTCACCTCTAACAATGTCTTTATTTCCTGTTGTTGTAATAACGATATCTGCATTACCAACTACAGTTTCAAGTTTTTTAACTTCAAAACCGTCCATTGCAGCTTGTAGCGCACAAATAGGGTCAATTTCTGTAACAGTAACGATAGATCCTGCACCTTTAAAAGACTGCGCGGTACCTTTACCAACATCACCATAACCACAAACAACAACACGCTTCCCAGCAAGCATAGTATCTGTTGCACGACGAACAGCATCAACAGCACTTTCACGACAACCGTACTTGTTATCAAACTTAGATTTAGTTACACTATCATTAACATTAATAGCTGGCATAACTAAAGTACCATTCTTCATACGCTCATAAAGCCTATGCACACCTGTAGTAGTTTCTTCAGAAAGACCATTAATTCCTTCGGCAAGTTCTGGATATTGGTCAAAAACCATATTGGTTAAATCTCCACCATCATCAAGAATCATGTTTAATGGCTTGCGCTCTTCACCAAAAAATAAAGTCTGCTCAATACACCAGTTAAACTCTTCTTCTGTTAAACCTTTCCAAGCATAAACAGGAATACCAGCAGCAGCAATTGCAGCGGCAGCGTGATCTTGAGTAGAAAAAATATTACAAGAACTCCATGTTACTTCTGCTCCTAATGCTACTAAAGTTTCAATTAGTACAGCAGTTTGAATTGTCATGTGAAGACATCCTGCAATACGAGCTCCTTTTAATGGTTGCTCATTTTTATACTCTTCACGAAGAGACATTAAACCAGGCATCTCTGCTTCGGCCAATTCAATTTCTAGACGACCATAAGCCGCTAGAGACATATCTTTTACTTTATAAGGCTCGTAAGCCACAGATTTAGTAGACATATTGTTATATTTGATATATCCTGAAACGTTTCAGGAGTTATTAATTATTGATTTTTAAATCGGTCGCAAAATTACAAAATACCTATCATAATATATGCCTCTTTATAAAACTATAACACTTGATGAAGTTACTAAAGTCCTCATTTGGAAGATTGAAGAGGATTTTGAGTGGCTATCTAAAGATGTAAAGTTAACAACACATTGCCAAAATAGAGTAGATGGCATGAAATCTGTATTGCACAAGCGTGGTTTTATGAGTGTTAGGCATTTACTTTTAGAAGCTGGTTATACAGATTTTGATTTGTTTTATGATGAGTTTGGAAAACCACATCTAAAAGATGGAAAAGAAATCTCCATCACACACAGTTACAATTTTAGCGGGATTATAGTTGGTAACTCTCCAGTAGGAATAGATATTGAAAAACAGCGCGAGAAAATTCTTCGTATAGCTAGAAAATTTACACCTATTGAAGAGTACAGAACTCTGGCAAATGATGAAGCAGTCATGCGAAAGCTAACAATAGTTT
This sequence comes from Croceibacter sp., assembly GCF_002716225.1. NCBI lineage: Bacteria > Pseudomonadati > Bacteroidota > Flavobacteriia > Flavobacteriales > Flavobacteriaceae > Croceibacter > Croceibacter sp. Next base: position 201,711 of record NZ_PAZX01000007.1, read on the forward strand.
GGTGTGCCAAAGAAGCTATTTATAAACTTTACAATAAGCAAGGTCTTGGCTTTTTAGAACATATAAATGTAAGAGACTTTGATTTTGAGATCCTGAAAACAACTGCTGAAGTTAATTTTGAAGATGCCCACTCAGAATACACAATAGATTTTTTAGAGTTTGAAGGATTTACTTGTGGATATGCATTACCTAAAGCTTAGCCTAAATTGAAACCTCAGAGAAGTAACACTTTATATAACGCTTTTTTAGAAGGACAAGAGTTATTTGCAATTCTTATAGACCCAGACAAAACCCAACCAAAGCAAATACCGCAACATCTTAAAAAACTACCCAACCAAACTACGCACATATTTGTTGGAGGCAGCACTGTACAGAAAGACCAAACAGAACCATTAGTAAAAGCACTAAAACAACATACAACGTTACCAGTGTTTTTATTTCCTGGTGATGCATCTCAAATTACCAATACAGCAGATGCTTTATTGTTTCTTTCTTTGTTATCTGGTAGAAATCCAGAGTTTTTAATTGAACAACACGTTAAGGCTATACCAAAATTAATTTCGACTAACCTAGAGATTATACCTACAGCATATTTATTAATAGATGGCGGCATAAAAACAGCTGTACAGCGTGTAAGCAACACAAAACCAATGGCTCAAAATAATATTGATGCTATTGTAAATACAGCTTTAGCAGCAGAGTTTTCTGGAAAAAAACTTATTTACCTTGAAGCTGGTAGTGGCGCTAAGCAATTTGTAAACCCTGAGATAGTTAGAGCAGTATCACGCGTAGTTTCTATTCCTATTATTGTTGGTGGTGGTTTAAGAGATAACAATACTATAGGAGAAATTTATAAGGCAGGAGCAACCATGGTTGTTGTTGGTACTGCTTTCGAAAACAATTCATTTAAAAGTTAAGGCTTTTAAAACTACCGTTTCTGTTAAAAAATAATTATAAATTATAACAACTTGTAAACAGTTTAATAGCCTATTGTTTAAGACATTTGCTTGCTTGTAAATCAGCTTAAAAATTTGACTAAAGAAAAAGAGCATAACGCACCAAAACAAAAGCGACCACTTTGGAACCGCATATTGAGAATTTTTTTAAAATTCTTAGCTGTGCTCATTTTACTATTTATTATTCTCGTTTTAGTAGTGAGAAGTGAATGGGGACAAAACCTAATTGTAAGCAAGGCTGTAAATTATGTATCTAATAAAACAAATACTAAAGTAGATATAGAAAAACTCTTTATCACTTTTGATGGCGACATACAGTTAGATGGTTTGTACTTAGAAGATAAAAAAGGAGACACACTTGTATACTCTAAATCTTTAGAAGCCGGCATACCACTTTGGGAAGCTATTAATGGAAATATTGGGATAGATAATGTAGACTGGAAAGGCCTACGTGCCAACATTATTAGACAAGACTCCATAAATGGATTTAATTATGAGTTTCTAGTTAATGCCTTTACTCCAACAGATACCACAACAACTGCAACAGATAAAGACGCTCAGTTTCCAGAAATTAGTATTGGGACCATTAATTTTAAGGATTTTAGAGTAAAATTTTTTGATGAAGTAAGTGGAATAGACAGCAAGCTTAACTTAGGCGAATTTAATCTAGATATGGATGAATTTGATCTAAATCAAATGCGTTTTGAGATAGATAATGTTTCACTAAAAAACACGGCAGCTTCATTTACACAAACTAAAAGTGTTCCAGAAACAGAAGATTTAAATGAGTCTCCTAAACCCTACATATCTATAGGAAAGTTATCCTTAGAAAAAGTTAAGGGAACTTTTGAATCTGTTCCTAACAAACTATTTGCAGATGCTAATATTGGTGAATTAATTTTAAAATTAGAAGAGGCAGACTTACTCAAAAACACTGTCGATGTATCTCAGCTTTCATTAAACTCTACTTCACTTTTGTTTAAAATAGAGGATACTCAAGAAGATGCAGATGAGGTTTCTAACCCTACAGTATCACAACCTTTTGAGTGGCCAATCTGGACTGTAAATGTAGACGGTATTAAAATGAGTGATAATAACATATCCTATTTTAAGAATAATGCAGTGTCTAAACGTGGTGTATTTAATCCTGATGCCATTATTATTAATGACTTTAATTTTGAAGCAGAAGACCTTCAACTAAAAGAAAAATCTGCATTAGCAAGTATTAATAAGCTTCAATTTACAGAAGCATCTGGCATACAGTTAAAAGAAACTAATTTAAGTTTAACGGTTACAGATACAGAAGCTACTGTTTCAGATTTAAACCTTGAGGTAAATAATAACTTCTTAAGAGGTCGCTTAAAGTTAGACTACAACAACTTAGCTTCAGCAATAGAAACTCCTGAAAATGCAACTATAAATTTAGATATACCAAACCTTATAGTTAATGTAAATGATGCTTTTCTGTTTCAACCAGAATTAAAACAAAACGAATACTTGCGTGCTTTAAGTAAAAAAAATATTTCTGGATCTCTAAGGATGTATGGGTTATTGAGTGATGTAAACATTCCTAATGCACGCATAAATTGGGGGAATTCAACATCTATTTCAGTTAAGGGACGCATTCAAAATGCTACAGATGTAGAAAACCTTCAGCTTAATATCCCGACGTATATAGTAAACTCAACCAAAACAGATTTAAACCAATTTGTAGTTGAAGATTCTTTGGGTGTAAGTATTCCTAAGGACATTCAGATTAAAGGAAGTTTGCGCGGTATGTTGAATGATATCACAACAGATTCTCGAATTGTAACAACTGACGGAAATGTTACTATTAATGGAAACTTTAAGAATTCAAACGCTATTGCATTTAATGCTTTTGTTGAAACAGATAGTCTTAAGCTTGGTAAGATTTTAAAGAATGACCAACTAAACACACTTAACTTAACCCTAAACGCAAATGGAAGCGGTAGTACTGTTAATACGTTAAATGCTAATGTTAGCGCAAATATTAGAGACTTTAAATACGCCAATTACACCTATGATACAATTGCTTTGCAAGGCGAATTAAAAGATGGGCAAGGTCCTATTAACCTAGACTACAAGGATGAGAATTTAAACTTGAAGTTAAAATCGATAGTGACTTTAGATTCTGTTTCACCACAAATAGATGCAACTTTAGACCTTGTTGGAGCAGATTTGCAGGCACTCGGTCTAACTAAACGCAATATTAAAACGGCGTTTCAATTTAATGTTAACTTTGAAGGAAGTGCAGATACGTTTGATGCTCGAGCAACAATTCACGATGCTGTAAGTGTATACGACAACCAAACCTATCTCATAGGTGAGCTAACAGCAAATACATTTGTAAGACCAGATACAACCTATCTTAAGGTAGATAACAGGATGTTGAATTTAGAATTAGAATCTAATGCAAACCCAACACAAACAACTACTGCAATTACAGAACATATAAACACCTATCTATCTAAACAAGAACTACCAGACAGCTTAAAGTTTGTAAAGCTTAAGCTGAAAAGTAAATTAACCGATGCACCTGTATTAAAAGATGTGTTTTTAGCAGATTTACGACAACTAGATACTGTTAATATAGATGTAAACTTTAGTGCAGAAAAACGAAACCTTGTCGCAAAAGTTGAAGCTCCATTTATAAATTATGCAGACAATGAACTAGATAGTCTGGCATTTAACCTAAACTCTTCGAGAGACAGCTTAACCTTCAATTTCGGATTAAAATCTTTAAAAGCTGGACCTATTGCTATAAAACGCACTGAGATTTTAGGTGAGGTTTCTAACGATTCCTTAAAGCTAGATTTCTTAGCCTATAATGATACAGAAAAGCTCATTCACTTAAAACCAGAATTTTTTAGACAAGGTGATAGTTTAAGTGTACATATAAACCCTTCAGACCTAACATTAAATGCCAAACCTTGGAGTATTCCTGCTAATAATAGACTTAGGTATATAGATAATGTATTAGATATTGATGATTTTATACTTAGTAATGAAGGGCAATCTGTTACAATAAGCAACAAGAAACCTAACGTAACCAAAGACCATTTAGGCATAGATTTTAAGGGCTTTAAACTTTCCAGCATTTTAAGTTACTTAAACCCAGATGAGGTATTGGCAAAAGGAGAACTTAATGGAGAGGTTGTTTTAGAAGAACCCTTTGGGCAATCTGGTCTCCTTGCAGATTTATCTATACAGCGATTTCGTGTTATGGATGTAGATTTAAATACGTTAACCTTAAAAGCTAACTCTTCTGGTGGTGATAAGTACAATCTAGACATGCTTGTAAACGGTGGCGCTGTAAACTTGCAGTTAAAAGGAGATTATCTAGCAAAAACCACAGGAGCAGAACTAGATTTAAACTTAGATATTAAAGAGTTTAAAATGGAGGCTTTAGAAGGTTTTAGTCAAGAGCAAATTAAAAATGCCAGCGGTAGTTTTAAAGGTAATATAGCCGTTTCAGGAACAACGACAGATCCTCAATATGAAGGAGACCTTAATTTTAATGGTGCTAAATTTAACGTCGCTCAACTTAATGCAGGCTTTCAATTAGGTAATGAAACACTGCGCTTAGATAATGCGGGTCTGTATTTTGATAATTTCAATATTGCAGATGAAAATAACAATACTTTTACTGTAGATGGCGATGTATTTACAGAGTCGTTAATAAACCCTGCGTTCAACCTGAGTTTTAAGGCAAAAGATTTTAAAGTACTCAATTCAACAAAAGAAGATAATGATCTTTATTATGGTACTGCAATATTCGATTTAGATGCTACCTTAAATGGTGATTTAGAGCTACCAAAACTAAATGCTACGCTAAATGTAGGATCAGAAACCAATGTAACATATGTATTGCCACCAAGTCAAGTTGCGGTGGAGAGTCGAGATGGCGTAGTTATTTTTGTAAACAAAGACAATCCAGACTCAATTCTTACACAAACCCAAGAAGAAGAATCTGCCATAATATCTGGTTTCGATATAAAGACCAACATAAAAGTTGGAAAAGAAGCTGTGGTAAATGTAATTATAGATGAGCAAACAGGAGACAACTTGCGTATACAAGGTGATGCCGATTTAAAATTCAATATTTATCCAAATGGTCGTACTACTCTAACAGGTCGCTATACAGTTAATGATGGGCACTATGAACTAAGTTTATATAACTTAGTAAAACGCCGTTTTGAACTGAGAAAAGGTAGTACTATAACTTGGGCAGGAGATCCTTTAGATGCAACTCTAGATGCAAGTGCAATATATAGAGTTAAAACATCTGCTTCTGCATTAATGGCAAGCACAACATCTGGAGCAGACATTTCTACAAAACAACGTTTCCGTCAAGAATTGCCCTTTTTAGTGTATTTAAATGTTGATGGCCAGTTAGATGAACCAAAGTTAACTTTCGATATTAATTTACCGGAAGATGAGCAAGGTGCTATAGGAGGTCAAGTATATGGACGTTTGCAACAATTAAATCAGCAAGAAAATGAGTTAAATAAGCAAGTGTTTTCACTGCTAGTTCTTAACCGTTTTTTCCCAGATACAGGCAGTGATGGTAGTGGTGGTGGTACAGCAAGTATTGCGAGAGATAACATAAATCAAGCTTTAAGTGACCAGTTAAACGTTTATGCCGATAAGCTTTTAGGAAATACAGGTGTAGAGCTGGACTTTGGATTAGACAGTTATACAGATTATCAAGGAAACAGTCCAACAGAACGCACCACGCTTGACGTGGCTGCACAAAAGAAATTTTTAGACGACCGCTTAGTAGTTCGCGTAGGTAGTGAATTAGATGTACAAGGAAGCAGTAATACACAAGGTGACGGCAGCACAACACCATTAGTTGGTAATGTAAGTATAGAGTATTTAATAACCGAAAATGGTAAATATAGACTTAAAGGATTTCGAAGAAATCAGTTTGAGAATGTTATAGACGGCCAACTCATTGTTAGCGGTCTTGCCATTATTTTCACTCAAGAGTTTAATAAGTTCGATGAGTTATTTAAAAACTTTTTGAGTAGTAGAACAGGTGCTGAAGCAAAAAAAGAAGAAGAAACCAAAGTTGAAGAAGAGAAAGAAAAAGTGAATAAAGACAATGAATAATCACTATAGGCTAGAAGAATTATAGCAAATATTATAGTGTTTTTAAAACCCTATATAAGTGGGATACAGCCTATAACTTGTCAATTAATTAGCTCATTAAATTTATTCGGCTATCATATTTAAATAAGAAACAAAGACTTGAAATTACACATACATACATACAAGCTTCTTACACTATTAATTGCTATTGGACTTCTTACTAGCTGTAGTGCAGAACGTTTCGTGCCTGAAGGAAAATTTCTTTATGACGGTGCAGAAGTTGTTATTGTAAATGATACAATTGTACAAGATGATGCAACAGTACAAACTCAATTAGAAGCAATTTTAAGACCAGAACCTAACAACAAATTTTTAGGTAACAGGCCTGGTTTAACTTACTATTATAAAGCGCAGCGTGAAAAACCAGGTTTTTTAAATAAATGGTTAAATAAAAAATTTGGAGAAGAACCAGTATACTTAGATAATGTACAACCATTGGAGGTTGAAGATATTATTAAAAACAGATTAGAGAATATGGGTTTCTTTTATACAGAGGCCAACTATGAGACCTATAGAGATTCAGCAAATAAAAGCGCAACGCTTAGCTATTCTGTAAAGCTGAAACAACCCTACAAGCTACAAAGCTATCAACTAGATTCAGACTCATTATTAATATACCAACCTATAAAATCTACATTAGGAGATTCGCCACTTAAAAAAGGGAATCGGTTTGATCTAGGATTAATGAAGTTGGAGCGAGAACGCATAGATAGAGAACTAAAACAACGAGGATATTATAATTTCAATTCTGGATTCTTAATTTTTGAAGCAGATACAAATAGATATGATGCTAAAAAATTCGACCTGTTTGTTAGGCTTAAAAAAGACGTGCCTAAAAAATCTATAATTCCATATAAAATTAGAAATGTAAACATATATCCTAACTATGTACAAGGCAATGATACCACTTCTCAAGACTCCGTAAGATATGCCGATAAAAACTTTATACAGTCTGAAAATTTCTTTAAACCTAAACGCTTAGACCCATATATACTTTTAGAAGAAGGTGATTTGTATGATCCCGTAGCATCTAGAAATACAAGTAGACGGCTGGCTGGTATTGGTGCCTATAAATTTGTGAATATAGATTATAAGGAGATAGACACATTAGCAACAGATAGTTTGGGCATTTTAGATGCCAATATTTATCTATCTCCATTAAATAAACGTGCTTTAAGAGCCGAATTACAAGCGGTAACTAAGTCTAACAACTTTGCTGGTCCTAACCTAGCATTAACCTTTACCAACCGTAATCTTTTTCAAGGAGGTGAAACCTTAAATATTACGGGAAAAGTAGGATATGAAACACAATTTGCAAGTGGAGAAAATGCTGGTTTAAGTAGCATAACTTTAGGTTTGGGAGCCGACTTAATTTTTCCTCGACTATTGTTTCCTGTAACAATTAGTAAGAATTACTTTAAATACGATATTCCTAAAACCAAGATTAGTTTAGAAGGAGATTATCTAAATAGAAGTCAGTTATACAGTATAACATCTGGTTCTGCAACTTTTGGATATTTATGGAATGCTAACAAGTATGTAACACATGAGCTTAACCCCATATCTATACAATACACTAAGCTTGGAAGCACTACAGATGAATTTAACCAGATTTTAGAAGACAACCCATTTTTACAAAACAGTTTTGAGCAACAGTTTATAGCTGGTTTAACCTACTCTTTTTATTATAGCGAAATGGCCTCTCGTAGGACGCATCAATTTTATTTAAATACAAATTTAGATGTTGCAGGAAATACCGTTAGTCTGTTTGGCCAAGAAGGTGACAATGGTAAAGACGAATTTTTAGGATTGGAGTATGCCCAATATGCAAAGCTAGATATAGATGTGCGTTACCATTTTAACTTTGGAAAAGAACAGAAAATAGCAACTCGCTTTTTTGCTGGTTATGGCTTGCCTTATGGAAATAGTGAGGTGCTACCTTTTACAAAACAATATTTTTCTGGAGGTCCTTACAGTGTTCGTGCTTTTAGAACACGTAGTTTAGGTCCGGGAACTTTTCCCTTAAATAGCGAAGACAATAGAGAAGACACATTTTTTGATCAAAGTGGTAATGTAAGATTAGAAGCAAATATAGAATACCGCTATCCTATATTTGGTGTAGTTAAAGGAGCTGTCTTTGCAGATGCTGGAAATGTTTGGAATACAGATAATGATGAAACATCATTGCCTGGCGGCGAGTTTTCTTCAAGCTTTATTAATGAGTTAGGAATTGGAGTAGGCACAGGCGTTCGCGTTGATATACAAGGCTTTGTAATTCGCTTAGATTATGCAGTGCCAATACATACACCTTTTAAACCTGAAGGTGAACGTTATGGATTTGAAATTGATAACTCTGTACTAAACTTTGCTATTGGATACCCTTTCTAAAACCAGAGCTGTAAGCGTTAAATTTGTTGAAAAATATTACTAAGGCCTTAAATCAATTAAATCAATTGGTTTTCTGCTCATTTTAGGAAACCGAATAGCGTTTAAAGATGCTTTATCATGAAACTCAACGCGTGGCAACACACGAAGTTTTGCTCTAAAATGATCTTTAATCTCTTGCAGAAATGCTTCAGAAGGATGTTCTGTAGCTATTTTAATTAATATTTCATCTGTTCCTAAATCATTGTGAGAAATTTCAATCACAAAACAAGATATTTCATTAAAGTGATTAAGTACATTATACATTGCTGGCGGATACAATGTGGTGCCTTTATATTTAATCATTTGTTTTTTTCTTCCTACAACTGGTCCTAAACGCATAGTGTTTCTTCCACAAGAACAAGGTTCTGTATGTGATTTAACCATATCTCCGGTTTTAAAACGTAATAATGGCATTGCCTCTACACCTAAAGTAGTTATAGTAAGTTCTCCAACCTCACCATTCTTAACGGGATTATTCTTTGCGTCTAATATTTCTGCAATAATAAGTTCAGGATGATGATGTCCTCCTTGGTGTTCTGAGCACTCATTAAAGGCAGTACTCATTTCTGTGGAGGCATATGTAGAGTATAGCTCTATATCCCAAGCAGACGTTATCTTTTCAGACAATACATTTAAGGAAAAATCATCATTTCTTATAGGTTCACCAATACAAATAGCGCCTTTTACTCCAGTATCTTTTAAACTAATATCATGTTGATTTGCAAACTCAATAAGCTTTAATAAAAAAGAAGGTACACAGATGAGGTAAGTAGGCTTAAACTTTTTAATGGTATCCCATTGTAATTCTGGAATACCAGAGCCTACTCGTATGATTCCAGAACCAAGCTTGCGGCTCCCTAAAAAATAGGCCAAGCCTGCCATAAATCTTCGATCTATAGTGGTCATTAATTGTAAGATATCATCTTTTTGCACACCGCTACATGCAAAAGAAATAGCCTCGTTATATGCTAATCTATCTAAATCTTTATCTGTTAATGCAAATATTACGGGCTCGCCTAATGTGCCAGAAGTTGTTACATAATCTACAATCTTGTGATTTGGGACACAGATAAATTGGGTGTTGTGTTGTTGTAGGTCTTCTTTAGTTGTTACTGGTAAATGTGCTAAATCTTCAAGTGTTTGTATTAACGATGGCTTAATGTTTTCACTTTTAAAAAGGTTCTTATAATATGTAGAATGCTCAGAAATGTAGGACAACATTTCTTTAAGTTTCAATTCCTGAAACATTTTTATTTTAGCCGCAGATTGCGTTTCAATTTCTGGAATCATATTAATTTACCTTCAATTTTTTAATGTACAAATTTATACGCTCTTCATCTGGAAGTGTTGTAATAACTTTTGTCTTGGCATCTTGAAATGCTATTAAAGCTGCAGCCTTATAGCCTTTGTTTAAGTAGTACAATCCTTGTAGATAATACGGTTTCCAATAGTCAGGATTTAATGAGATAAGTGTATTAAATTTTACTCTAGGAATGTCATCTTCTTGCTTTAGGAGCATTTCAACTTCACGCTCTAAAACTCTGTAAGCCTCATAGTTTTTATAAGCTTCTGTAGTTAAAAACTTATCTTTTGAAATATTTAATGTTGACGTAGATAAACTTGTATTGTTCAATTTCGAATTGTCTTTTGAAAAAACCTCATTTAAATCATAAGCTACAAATTCGCCTAATTGATAAGGGTTAGAAGACACCCAAACCTTTAATTGCTCTGGTTGAAACACAATGCCATGATGTGCTAAGAGCTGATTTAATGCTTTTTCATTACCATAACCTAACGGCTGGTTATTCAAGCCATTTTTATTTCTTAAGATAGAGACAGCTTCAGTAACACTCAATTTATGTTCTTGAGATAAGAGTTCTTGCATACGGTCATATCTATATTGAGAATGACTGTTTTTAATCCAATCTAAATTTCGTTGGTCTTGTTGGTAAGCTTCACTTTGAAAGTGGTTAGAACAAATTAGCTGTTGTGCACTATTTGGCACCTCATACACTCCAAAGTTTGAAGGAGAAACTTCAATTAAAGCCGCTTTCCCATCTTTTGCGCTTCCTATAAAAATTGCTTCAGATACAAACACCTCTCTTTTTTTTGCAATAGCTACAGCTTCATCTATAGTAGCTGCATATTGTAGTATTTCTCTAGCTACAATTGATATTGGAGTCTTTGCAATTAATGGAATTTTAGATTTTCCTGCATTTATTGTTACCGTTAATCCTTGATTGTTCATGCCAGAAACAACACCCATCATGCCGCCCCAAGTATAAGACATATACTTATAGCCATTATCTGGATTTACAAATGCTATTATCTTTTCTTCAGCAAACTCATCTCCTTCATAAAAGTCGAAATTTCTTCCAATTAGTAAGTCACCATCTTCAGACTTCTCATCCCAAACAGCAAATGAAGAACAGCCTACTAAAGCTAAGTCTTGTAAAGCATGACCTATGTCATGCGCACCGTGAAGATATAATGATCTTAAATACGGTGATGCTATATAATCATACTCGTGTCCAGAGTATCTTGAAACACCATAAATTTCTGTCTTAAACTCTTCGGGAATATAGGTGTACATTTTACGATTATACCACGCTAAGAATTTTCGTAAAACGCCTTGCCAAGTTTTATTAGGTACAAGAGCATTTACTTTAGTAAAGAAAACAGACTCTTGCTTAATAATAAGCTCTTTTGTGAGGCTGCCAGTAATTAGTCCAAGTTCTAAAGGATCTCCTTCTACATAAAGTTCCCAAAGACCTTGCTTATTTTTTGTCAAGAAATTTTGTTCAATTCTAAATGTGGAGTCATTTACCGTTTCTCGCTCTACAATAGTTGAATTGTATGGAGCTGTTATTGGCTTATGGTTAATAGATTTATTAACACCACAAGACCACATTAGTCCTAGGAAAAGTATGTATATAGGTTTATATGTAAATTTTTTGTTGAACATTTAAAGCGTTCCGTTGTCTAATTTCTCTTGAGTCTTTTTCTTAACTAGGTTCTCTTTGTAGTCTAGCCATTTTTGTCCTCTAATCTTACGCATAGCATTTTCAAAATGACGCATTATAAACACATTATAAAGTAATGTGCCCAGTTTTTTTGGAGATCTAGGAAACGCTCGTAAAGACATAGAAAAGCCTGCTGTGTCATAACTTACATAATGCCAATAACCACTAGGAATAAAAAGAGCATCGCCATGGTGTAACACTGCTTTTATACCTTGTGCTTTTTTTAAGGCAGGATAGCTTTTAAAGTCTGGTTGTTCTATATTAATTTTTTCTATGTTATGAATGGTGTAGGGCACTCGGTAAAGATATTTTGTTTGTTCTGGCGGAAACAACCACACTGTTTTTTTACCATGAAAATGAAACAGCATGTTATTAGCCAAATCTATATCGTAATGCATAAGGACTTTAGAGCCTTCTCCTCCAAAAAATAACACAGGTAACTTTTTAAAAAACTTGAGTCCGATGTCGGGATATTTAAAATCTTTAGTTAATTCTGGAATGTGGTTAAGGATGTTAAAAAAGAACATTCTAAGATCTGTGGGCTCTTTTTTAAGAAGCTCTATATAATCTTTAAGTTTCATTTTTTTTACTGGTTCTGCAGAGCTTTGCCTTCCTTTAGTAGGAACACTATCATAAAGAGGCACTGTTAAATTACCAGCTAAAGATTTTATATAATCTAAACTCCACGTTTTATAAGCAGGCCAATTTTTTGTTAGGTTACCTATAACAACAGGTTTTTGAGTTTTGAAATAGTTGTTTATAAATTGGTCTTTAGATATAGTCTCAACACGATCTGCAGCAGTTGTTTTAATACTATCCATAACGTATTAATAGTTTAAAATGAGAATGTAAATGCTTAATTGCTTTCCCATACTTTTTTCATTAAATACTCTGTTCCTAAAATTTCTCCACAAGTTAATACACCGCTTATTGTAACGCCTAGAATACCGTGCATATTTGTACTCTGCCCTGTAAAGAATAGATTTTCTATCTTGGTTCTTGCAGAAACATTAGAGTGTAATGGAAAATTCACATCTTTTTCGTACCCATACATTGAGCCTCTATTACTACCAATATAATCTCTGTATGAAAGTGGTGTTGAGGTGTACACAGTTTCAATACAAGCTCTAATATCTGGAAATTTTTTCTCTAATTCTTTTATAAATTGTTCTGTTTTTTCTTCCTTAAACTCTTTATAGGTTTGGCCTCTGTTGTTCTTGTGAGACACAGTATTAAAGGTGTCTTCCCAAGGTTTTACTTCGTCATAATTCATATAGGCTAAGGCTGTAAAATTGTCTGCCCAAATGTCATTATTAGTTTTTGGACCCATAGAAATCATATAAGATTCTGGCCAAGATTCTTTTGTGTAGTTTTGGGAAGACCAAACAGAATCTTCTGATTTGTAGTGGTATACATTGTAATTCTTGTAGCGAAAGGTATTTGGCTTTAAAACTACGTGAAGGCTAAATGCAGCTATTGTACTTTTTATATTTTTTATTCGTTTAATATAGGATTTTCGTAAAGCATCTGTCTTCAGAATATCTAAGGTTAACTTTGGTTCTATATTCGAAATAAATGTTTTTCCTTTTATTATGTGACCTTGGTTTGTTTTAACAGATACAGCAGTTTTGCCCTCACAAGTAATTTCTGTAACTTCTTGATGTTTAAATGCATGACCGCCATTTTCAAACAACCGTTTTATTAAAAATTTAGATATTTGGCTTCCTCCGTTTAAGCACCTATAGGCACTTTTAATATAAGAGTCAACAGATAAGGCGTGTACATAAAATGGCGTTTTATCTCCTTGACCAGCATAAAGCAAATTTGTTCCTGCCAATACGGCTTTTAATGTGTTGTTGTCTGTTATAGAATCTATATAAGATTTTGCACTTTCTTCAAACAAGTTAAAATCATCATATTCTGGTTTCCCAACTTTCATACAGTATAAGGGAAACTTAGATGTAGTGTCTTGAAGCTTTTTGCAATATGCAGAAATTGCTGTCTCTTCTTGAGGAAATTCTTCTAGTAATGTGGCTTTAAAGTTATCTAAACCTTGTGCGTGGCGGTATTCTTTATCATTTTCTCCAAATGTTATAACATCAAAACCATCTTTATCTAACTTTTTTAGTTTTAGGTCGTCTATAATATCTAAATATTTAAAATATTGATACATATTTTGACCTTCTTCTAGTCCGCCTATATAATGCACACCTGTATCAAAAATTGTTTTTTCTCTTACAAAGGTTTGTAGGTTTCCGCCATATTGGTTGTTTTTTTCCAAAATGCAGACACTATATCCTTCTTTTGCAAAGATATTTCCAGCTACAAGACCACCTAAGCCACTTCCTATAATTACAATATCGTATTCTTGCTTTAACTTCAATCTTCAATTTTTTTAAAGATACTAAGATTGTCTTCTTTAGTTATTAATTTAAATGCGGTTGTATTACCAACTCTGTTTAATATACCATTTGAATTTATAATGATGATACTCTTATAGTTGCTGAAATTAATTGTTAATCCATCTTCAGAGAAGTTATCTAAAATTAAAACAGATGCAGGCGTACTCAAAACGTCTTCTATTCTGTTGTAAAAGTTTAATTTATAATCTGAATGAGAAGTGTAGCTATTGTTAAGTCTATCCAAATCTTCTGTATTCTTAATAGCACTATAAATTTTACGATTTGGTGCGTGTAACGCCATTAAGATATCTAACTGTCCTTTATGGTTGCCAAGGTGTGCAATAGTTTCCTTTTTGTCTAGAAAATTAATAATATGGAAATAGATTGTCTTATTTTTTTCTAGATCTAATTTTACGTTTTCAAACAGTTTGTGTCCTTTGTATTTGTACTCGTTTAAAATTCTATCTTTAAAATAGGTTTCTGTTTCAATCCTGTTTCTTAGGTTATTAAATTCAGATTTAAAGTATTGGCTTATAAGTTTAGATTTTTCTTTGTATGAAGTGCCGTAAGCTTCACTGTTGTAGTGAATACGCTTTAAAACTTCAACAGTAATTTTACCATCTTTAATAGCAAAACTACCTTTAGGAAGAACTTCACTATTACCGTGAATAAGAATAGGAATTATGTCTAATTTTAATTCTTCAGCTAAATAAAATGCACCTTTATGAAAACGCCTTATGTAGTTAGTTTTAGATCTTGTGCCTTCTGGAAATGCCATTAAACTATAACCTTCATCTACTTTTTTCTTTAAATGCGAGACGCCTTTCTCAATACCTCCAGAAACTGGATAAAATCCTGCTAATTGAACAGCCTTACCAAATATTGGGGAATTATAAACCCAGTCGTTAACCAAAAAAATAAGTTTTGGATGCATCATTCCTATTACGAGGATATCTAAAAAAGAGGTATGATTGGCTATAAGTATTGCAGGTTTATCAAACGTTTCTTTTGTTGTATTAATAACTTCTTTTTTTACAAACGGATTGGTGTTTAACACAGATTTCATAAAACCAGATATTGTTTTATGAAGAACAATCATTTTACTGCTCTTTTTAATTGGCAAAACCCTCATTACCGTAACACTTAATAGAGATAGAAATAATCCTCCTAAGCCATAATATAAAAATGAGAAACCAGAATGTATTAGTTGTCTTAGTGTGGCTGGCAATTGGTGCTTAGAGCCAACCAATACTCGAAATAATAAAGGTTGTATTGTAAAAGCACAAAACATTGCAGAGAATATCCCAATTATGCAAACCAAAGCTATACTGTATAATGCAGGATGCTTGGCAAAGATTAATACACCAATGCCCAATATGGTTGTTATTACAGAAAGTGTGATTGAGGTTTTGTGAGTATATAGAGTTGGTGTCCCAAAACGGTACTCTTTTAACAAGCCGTTGGTCATAAAAATGCAATAATCTACACCTAGGCCAAAAATAAATGTAGAGATTATGATGTTAAAAATATTAAACTCTAAGCCTATTAACCCCATAAGACCAATAGTTAATAGCCAACTTAATAGTATAGGTATACTGGTAATTAGTGTAAGAGTTATGCTTTTATAAAAAAGCAGTAAAAGAACAACCACTACAATTAATGAATATCCAATAAGCTTATTAAAATCTGTTTTAAGGTTACCAAGTAGTGTTTCATTTATTTGCTGCCTATCTATAACAATCGTATTTTCTAAAGTTTTAAATGCATCTTTTACTTCTGTAACCTTTGCCTCTTTAACCTTGACTAAAGAAGTTACTGTAGTAAAGCCATTTTTAGTAGAAATATAGTCTGCAAGATTTATAGACGCCAAAGAATTATAGTCTGCAACATTAATAGGAGAAAAGGGTTTTTCTAAGGCTTCATAAAAGGTGTTGAATGTAGTAGGTTTAAACCCAAACTTTGAACCTTCTGTCACCATCTCTTGTTGTAGCCGAGCTGTTTTTGTAGAATCCCAAAAGGTGTTCCAAGCTGAGATTTTTTCTTGTTGTAACGCTTTAGATTGTACAAGTGCACCAACATTGCTAAAGTTTAAAACTGTCTTATTTTCCTCAAGCGCGTTTAGTGTTTTATATATGTTGTCATTTTGCTGAAGAGCAGTTTGTAGAGTGTCACTATAACCAGTAATGTAAATAGATTTAGCTGAAAAATTTGTGAGCCTGTCTAAGCGTTGTTTAGCTTCAATTAAAGACTTTGGCTCATAATTAAGTTTAGAGATGTCATTATTAAATGAAACGCTTTGATAAGTAAAGGCACTAACTATAAATAAAACTATTAAAGTGCCAATTATCCATTTGTTTCTGTGAAATGAAAATTTAGAAAAGGAATCTATTATGTTAGATTTTTCTTGAATCTTTGAGTTTACACGATACACTTGTGGTATAAAAATTAAGGCAAAAACTGAAGCGCCAAGAACACTTATTGCAGCAAAAATCCCTAAATCTTGTAGAGCTTGTGACTTAATGAAAATTAAACATAAAAAAGCCATTGCAGTGGTTAAACTGCTCATTAAAATCGGTTTGGTCACATCTTTGTATAACGCTTTTACATCTGCGTTGTTTCTTAAATGTGTAAGAATATGTAGAGAATAGTCTAAAGTTACACCTAATAATACTGAGCCAATACCTAAGGATATTGCAGAAATTTGAGTTCTTATTAGAAAAAGAGAAGCAATTGAAAGTAATCCTCCAAAAAGGGTTGGAACAAACAGCACTAAAGGTATTTGCACCTTTCTGTAAAAGAAAGCAAAAATAAGTAGCAAGATTGCCATTGCTATACCAACAGTATACTGTACATCTAATTTTATTTGCTTTGCATTTGCTACTGCAACAAGAACACCACCATAAACTTCTATTGAAGCCTTATTTTTAAACGTTGTATTTAGTGAGTCTTTAATTAAATTTAAAGTTTCTACAAACACAGCATTCTCGTCTGTTTTTCCGGTGCCATAAGTTGGGGTGAGAAAAAGCAATACATTTTGCTCATCCTTACTTAGCAAAAATCCATTCTTAATTTTAAATTGATCACCAATACCTAGTGTTTCAAGTTTTTTTAATCCAATAAAGGATAACCCTAAAGGATCTTTTAAAATTGTTTCTTTCGCAATTAAGCCACTAGGAGAAATTAATGTTCTATAATTAGATGCTAGAGTAGCACTAATACTGTCTGCTTTAATCTTATGCGCCAGTAGTTTGTAATCTGTACTATCTAAAAATAAAGGCAGGTTGTTGTAAACAAAATCGAAGGTATGTAAAACATCGGCGTCTTTTATTTGGCCTTGAACATCTTTGATATAATTAGGCCTAAGACTAGAGATGCTGTCTACAAAAGCTGAAGCCATGTTTGTTAGATCTTCTGCACTTCCGTTATCAGATTGCCTAATGTTTACAATTATCTTATCAGTAAAATTAACGGTGTTTAATACCTTTTGAAGCTCTTTACTTTCTTCATCTGCAGGAATTAGTTTGGTTATATCTTCTTCAAACTTAAGTTGCAGTGCCGTATAGGCTAGCGCAGAAAATAAAGCAAGAAATAAGAAAAGGCTTAATAGCTTTCTTGTTGCAATTAAATTATATGTCTTTAAAAAGAAGTTATTCATTTTTAAGACTATTTTTTTTAGGCTGTAGCATATACAAAATAAAATATCCTAAACCACCAAGTGCAACTGCGCTTACAGTTGCTAAAATTAAACTACCAATAACATAGGTTTGTAAATGGTTGAGTACGCCGTACCCTTTTGTGATATGCTCTAATTGGTAGGTGTCTTCTTGTCCTAAAACAAAACTACCAATGTTCATACTAGCTAAAAATACAAAGGGAATAAATGGCGGCAAACTAATATTAGAGCAGGCAAATGAAATGGCTTTGTTTAGCTTGAAGAATATAGATAAGAATATAACCCCAATTGTGTGAAACCCCCAAAATGGAGATAAGCCAATGAACACTCCTAAAGCTATTGATAGCGCTTTCTTTTTAGGCGAGTCTTGATGCCCCAAAATATCTTCATATATAAATTCCTTGAAGCGCTTTGACTTAAATTTCCTGTAAAAATCTCTAGGCTTTATATAAAAAAATGCGACGAGTAGTAGCCAAGTGTTCAAGATGCTTATGCGTGTAAAATCTTGAAAAGGTCTAAAATGGGATACGCGCTCATTCTCATCATACAAAACATTTATAGGTATATTTTTAACTGTAGCACCACGCCAAGCAGACTTTACGATAACTTCTATTTCTAGCTCAAATTTATCTGTATATAACTTTGTCTGTTTTATGATATTTAAAGGATATAGTCTAAACCCAGATTGGGTATCCTCTAGCCAGATGCCTGTTTCAACACCATACCAAAAGTTAGAAAACTTATTGCCAAAACTACTCTTCTTTGGGACACCAACTTGCGTCATGTTTCTTGCGCCAATTAATAACAAAGAGTCGTCTTGTGCTATTTTAAGCTCTTTGATAAATACTGGGATATCTATTGGAAAATGTTGACCATCAGAATCTATTGTAACTGCATAGGTAAACCCTAATGCAATTGCAGTTTTAAAACCTTGTTTTAACGCGTGCCCTTTACCAATATTTTTAGTGGAATGTAATATGGTAAGATTTGGGTAACCTTCTAAAATATTGGTGGTATGATCTGTAGATCCGTCATTTATGATTATAAGATCTTGGGTGTGCTTTAAAACGCCATCAATAACGCGCTTTAAGGTATTTGCATTATTATACGTAGGCATAATAACACAACATTTAGAGGGAAAGGTATGGTCTGTTAAAGATATTGCCATTAACGAATCTAGATTTCTTGCAACTACAAGATTACAAAACTAAGGCGCCAAGCTAAAGTGTTAACGTTACTGTATTGCTATTACCGCACTGCTTTTGCCACCTATGTATTGGCGACGAAATTACTCTTTTTAATTGTAACGTAAAATGACCTAAACAGAAGGCGGCTTTTAATTACCTATTTAGATAATGTGTCTTCTAAGTTTTTAAACTGAGCTCTTAAATTTAAAGCAATGGTATCATTATAGGAGATAATGGCTTTTACCTTAATAACCTCTTCAACTTCAGAAATAGCAATGCTTAAAACTAATTTAGGATTAACATCTGGATTAACTGTTTCTAAAAACTTTACGTTAGATGAAACAGAAAGAAATAACGATCTGTCTAGAGCTTTTTCTGTCAACTCTTTTATAATCTGAATAGAACAAACACCAGGTAAAATTGGATTTCCGGGAAAATGACCTTTAAATATGTCGTGATCACTATTTAGGGTTATAGAGGCGTTTACTGTATTGTCTTCAAAAGAAAAATGATCTGTAGTATATAGTCCTTCAATAAGCATAGAAATTCTGTTTTTAAAGCTTTTGTAATGCTAAACTTAGCTTTATAGTATGGTGTTTAATTGTAATATAGTGTGCGCTTGCATTCTTAATATCTTCAAAAATAAATGTAATTTTCTCTTTAGTTGATGAGGTGTTCACAATTTTTTTGAGAGACTTATTCTCTTTAGAAAACGCATAAAAGTTAAACCTTTTTCCATCTCTAGTTTTATATACAGTCTCTGTATTAGAAGAATATTCCTGTTGTACCACAAGAGTTTCTTTCAACAAGATTTTAAAATCCCTTTTTAAGGTATTTATTAGTATCGGTTTGTTTAGAGCATCAACTATAAAGTGGCTTTTAAAAGCATCCTTTTGAAATTCAAAATCAAATAGTGTGCTTCCAAATTCTGTAGTAAAAACCACACGATGTGTGTCTTCACTTAGTTTTTTTATTATTAGTATACCACCAAAATGGTTGCCGTAAACATCTATTTTAGACTTGTATACATAATCTTTATTAGGATTAGAAAAATAAGGGTTGGTTATAATATTCGTTGAACTAGTGCTGGCTTCAACTAAATTACGAGTTGTTTTTAGGGAACAGCTGCACAGTAAACATAAAATTAGGCTAGTGAGTAAAAACCGCATTGCTTATAGGTGTGTTTAAAACTCTATTCTTAAATACAATACGAGTGTAATCTTGAGAAGGTTCAATCATCTTTACTTCAAATACTTGAGCATTGGTTTTATCAAATAATAATTCAAACTGCACAATGTAATTTGATATCGCTTTCTCTTTTGGGATAAAGGTAGCTTTGTAGTAAGTGTTGCTTTTAAGGTAAGAGATATTAAAATCATTTTCAATAAACATATCTCCTTTAATGCTGCTAATTATTAACTCATTTAGATTTTTAAACAGCTTACTGCTACCAATATCTACATTACTTTTGGTGCCATCATCATTAATTAAAAGTTGGTCTTCTTTAAAAATTACACTGTAGGAAAATGGTTTGGTATACTGCCACTTTACCAAGTTTGGGGATTTAAAAACCATATGACCATTTGTCTCAATATCATTGGATAGTATGTCCAAATGTTTGTACTGCGTAAAATCACTTTTAATTGTGGTAATAGATTTAGCTGAAGCTTTTACATTTTCCTTAAAGGTTTGTATTTCAGATTTACTCATAGACTTTTCTTGAGCAACACTGCTTAATAATAGTCCAAATATAAAAATGAGTGTAATTAACTTACGCATAGGCTTTAATCTGAAAAAGCTGGTTAACAGTAACCGACTTAAGGTCTTTAGTTTTTAAAAATAACAATAACCGTTCCAACACAGCTACACTTTTTTCACTTGTATCGTGAAGCAAAATAACATCTCCAGGTTTAAGATTTTTTGTAATTCTTTTAAAGATAGCATCTTCCGAGAGACTTGTGGTATCTAAGCTTCTTTGGTTCCAACCAATTGCGGTTAAATTTAAGGCTTTAACTGCGTGTGCAATATTAGGATTAGTAACGCCAAAAGCTGGTCTAAATAATTTTATGTTTTTACCTGTTTGTTCTCTTAATAGAGCATTTGTTTTTTCCAGCTCTTTTCTAACTCTTGTTTTTGAAAAAAAACCAAAAGTTGTACTGTGAGAATACGTATGATTTCCAATGGTGTGGCCTTCTTTTATTATAGAGGCTACAACGTTTGGATTTTCTTCAATGTGTTTGCCTATTAAAAAAAATGTGGCTTTTGCACTGTGTGTCTTTAAAAGTTTAAGGACATCTTGTGTAAATTTTGAATGAGGACCATCATCAAAAGTAATAGCTACTTGTTGTTCTGTATGATTAGGTTTAGAGTGTAGCGATTTAAAAAAATAATTTAATCTAATAAACCAGGATCCCAATAAAACACACACTAACCAAATAGAAAAAAGGACTACATATACCCACCAATTTATTTGGTTAAATATGTGAATTATAGCTGTTGTAATAACAATACAGCCAAAACCAATATTTAACAATTGTCCTATTCGCATGACTTTAATAGTGTAAAGCTGTGGTGTTCTCCACGATACTGGTTGTATAGTAAAATTATAGATTGCTTTGTCTTTAAAGACTTACGCTTAATAATATCTTCTGGGATTTGTTGATGCCTTATTATTTGGCTTGCTGTATATAATGCAAATGCCGATGCGGTATGATACTCGCCAATTAAATGTTTGTAATAAAGTATGCCCGTATGAGCTTTGAGCAATGATGTGAAGGTGTTGTAATAAGAGTCAAATTCAACATCACCGTTATAGCCTAAAACCACACTGTCTAAATTTTCTAAGGTTAAGTTGTGTGCAGATAAAAAAGCAAATAAAACTTCATTTAGATTCTCCTTTTTTAAGGTATTATGCATTGAGGTATCTAAGAGTTTAGCATAAGTAGAATCTTGGCGCTTGTTAGAAAGCACAAAGAAGTTTGCGCCTTCACCAAATATTGCACCCTTTGTAGTACTATTTAACAATTGGTTAGAAGCAGTAGCGGCATTTTTAATGTGATTAATTTTTTTGTGAATTTTTATAGAATGGTCAGAAAGCTCATCAATACCACCAACTAAAATGGTTTCCGCTTCATTAAGCTCGAGTTGTAAAGAGGCATCTAATAAAGCAGACTCAAAAGAATTACTTGCTTGAACATAGGTGAAATTATATCCTTTACAATTTATGTCTATTGCAATTTGACCTCCAACCGTATTGTGGGTAGACTGTATAAAAGGTGTTGGTGTAAGATATTGCTCATCATTATCTATAATGCTACCTACAAATTTTTCTGTATCTATAATACAACCCATTCCTGTTCCTGTTATTATTGCATTTGTTGTAGGATGGTTGGCGTTTTTTAAAGCAATTTTAGCAGCGGTAATACCCATTTTAACACCGTTGGCCATACGTCTAGCTTTAGAAGGCACTATGTAATCTTTGTAATTTGGAGAAACTGCTGGAAGTACCGTGTTGTTGTAATGTATAACCTCGTTTAAAAAATGAGTGTTGTCATAGGTTTTCTGAGACGAAATTGATCCTAGTCCATTTATGTAAATAGATTTTTTCACGCGTCTTTAGAAAATATTAATGTAGAGCAATTGCCACCAAACCCTAAGGAATTTGACATTACGGTTTGTAGTTGCTTATATTTTAAATTAAGTTGAGGTGTTAGTGTTGAATCCTTCATCTGTGTCTTAAAATTTAGATTTGGAAAGACAACCTGATGCTGTAATGCTAAAATTGAAAAAACAGCTTCTACAGCACCAGCTGCAGCCAGCGTGTGTCCTGTAAACTGTTTTGTAGAACTAAAATCGGGAACAACGTCTTTAAAGACACGTGTAATTGCACGACTTTCAGATAAATCATTATTTACTGTTGCAGTACCATGTGCGTTTATGTATGATATTTCTTCAGGAGATAAGCTGGCTACATTTAACGCCTTTAGCATAGCTAAGGTTGCACCTTCACCATCTTCAGAAGATGCTGTTTGATGAAATGCATCATTGGCATTGCCGTAGCCTTTCACATAACCTAAAACAGGTTTGCTTTCAGTAGTTATAACAGTGTCAGACTCTAGCACTAAATATGCTGCAGCTTCGCCAAGATTCAAGCCTTTTCTATCATTGTCAAATGGTGTGCAAAACGTATCAGATAATATCATTAAAGAATTAAATCCGTTAATGGTAAATTTAGAAAGGCTGTCTGTTCCTCCAACTATTACACGATCTAACTTTCCTGCTTTTATAAGTCTTGCACCTAACATAATAGCATTTGCAGCAGATGAGCAAGCAGTGCTAATTGTTGTTACAAAAGCATTTGTAATGTTAAGCTGTTCTGCTATTTTCTTTGTGGTGTCTGCTGCATGGTATCCATCTATATACTTCTCACTTTCTTTAGTGTCTAAAAACTTGTAAAAGTGTTGCTCCGTTTTATCCATACCACCAACAGTTGTGGCAGAGATTAAACCTGTTTTATATCTTGAGGTGTTAGTAATACCTGCATTAGTTACAGCTTGCTTTGCTGCATAAGCACCTAGCATTGCTGTTCTGGAGTAGTTATGGTTGTTAGGTAATCTTAAAGTTGCTGTTAATTGCGCGTTGGAGAATGAAGCTTCTCCAACTAGTATTTTGTTTTGGTGGTGTGTCTCTAAATGTTTAACTCTGCCTAAACCCGAAGTTGAAGATAGTAAGGCTTCGTAATTCTCAGCCACATTGTTACCAATAGCTGAAATTATTCCCATTCCTGTAATAGCAACACCTTTATTCAATACAGTTTATTTAGTGCGGTGTTCTTTAATATAGGTTGCCATAACCTCAACAGACTCAAATATTCTTTTACCATCTTGAGGATCGGTTAATTTTATACCATAGTCCTTATCTAGCATAACAATTAGCTCTAACGCATCAATAGAGTCTAGACCTAAGCCATCTCCAAAAAGAGCATCATTATCTTCAATATCCTCAACTGCTACATCTTCTAAATTTAGCTGCTCTATAATTTTCTCTTTCAATTCTTGTTTCAATGCTTCCATTAGGAATTATATAAATGGTTTAATTGGTCTGTAGTAAATGGGATGTTACCGTTTTTGCCTACTAAAAAGAGAATGGCTTCATTATTAGTGTCATCAACATTAACCCAACCACATAATACTTTTTCTGCTTTATTTGTGTGTAGCAATGCAGTAGTATAAGCTAATAAATGATCTGCATTGAACGCGTCAAAGATAAAAAAACTATTCTCAGAGTATAGTTGGTGCTTAATACTAATCTCACCCAAACAAATGTTGGGCAATGTATATACAAATGTTGAGGGACTTGGATAAAAACTATCTTCATCTGAAATTGATTTCTGATGTTTTCTATCTGTATCTAAACTTGATGCATTGTTAGAAAATACTAAGGCAATATCTGTTTCTGAATTGATTTGAGAGTTTAAAATAACATCTGCAGTAAGAAACGCCAACTTACTTAACGTATCCATTTTAAAAAACTTAGGATAGTTAATATTGAGTGTTTTATAGGCACTTTTAAGAAACTCCTGAAGCGTTTTGGCAAGGTTATCTTTATAGATAGTTTCTCCATTAATCGAAATGCTATGCTCGTTAATACTGCAAAATTGCTCTATGGTGTAATTATCGTTCAATACTTTTAATTTACTTTTTTAAACACAGCAGCAGTATTACAACCGCCAAAACCAGAAGCCGTTTTTAAAAATATACGTAAGTTTTTTTCTTTGGTTTTGGTAATAATATTAAGTGGTTTAGAAGTGCCCTGAACGTTAAACCCTAAAGACGTAAATAATGTATTTTGATGTAATGAATGCATACCTACAATAGTTTCTACTAATGCAGAAGCTCCTAAACTGTGTCCAAAATACCCTTTTAAACTATGTAAAGGTGTTTGTTGAAGCTCTAGCCTATTAAAAGCAATAGCTTCCATTTCATCATTAAATGGTGTGGCAGTACCGTGTGCAGAAATATAATCGATATCAGTTTTAGAAATTTCAGCATCATTTAAAGCTGCTTGTACACTTCTAAATAAGCCTTCGCCAGTTCGCGATGGTCCAGAAATATGATTGGCATCATTTTTCGTGCTATCTCCCAAAATTTCAACAGCTTCCTTACACAAATGATTTTTACTTTTTGTAACAAGTGCACTTGCAACAACCTCTCCTAAATTAATTCCATTTCGATTAGTATCATATGGCCTGCAAGGTGATAAGCTCATTGCTTGAAAACTATTAAACCCTGAAAGAACAAACTTTGAAACCAGATCTCCACCAATAACAAAGACATGATCATAAAGTCCTAAAGTGATGTATTTTTTTGCAGCTGTAATAGCCAGAACGCCAGAAACACAAGCATTAGATAATACAACAGCATCATTCTTAAAGTTAAAATGAGAGGTTATAGCCTTACCTAAACTGCTTAAGTATGCTCTTTCTTCTGGGAATGGATTGGCATTATCTAAAACATCGATATTCCCTTTTGTGGTAGAAATTATGATACCAACTTTTTCATCTAAATTTAAATTGGCTGCATTTATGGTGTCCTGTAACGAGACAATCATCATCTTTTCTAAAATGGTGTAATCATGTTTAGCATTTAGTTTAGAGAAAGAGGTTTCTAAAATCTCCTTATTTATAACCGAAGTGTAAAATGGTTCCTGAAACAGCTCCTTGTCGTGCAGTTTCTTTAGCCCAGAAACTTCATTTTTAATATTTGAGACCACAGCCTTGCTTGAAAAACCAAGTGATGATATAATAGTATTATGAGATACATAGACGTTACTCATCTAACAATCCTACTTTTTGTTTCCAAGCTTTAAAAAATGGTGGAATGGTTAAGGATAAGTCTCCGTCTAACTCTACAAAAACCTGTATGGTTTCTCCTGTACAAACTATTTGTCCTTGCGGATTATATATTTCGTAATTAAAAATCATTTTTGCTGCAGGAGAATCCTTGTATATTGTTTTAATAGTAGCAACATCTCCGTAGCGAAGCGGTAATTTATGCTCTGAAGTAGATTTAACTATCGGTGTGCTAAAGTTATGTTTTTTTTGGTCTAAGTATGAAATGCCATGATGTCTTCCAAAAGCTTCTCTGCCGTCTTCAAAATACTGTATGTAGTTACCATGCCATACTATTCCCAAAGGATCTGTTTCAACAAACCGAACTCTAATTTCACTTGTAAATGAAAGCTCTTTTGCTTGTGACTCATCTTTTTTTGGCATTTTAGATAGTGTTTTAAGCGTTAGCAATAGCTGTTTTCATTTCACACTCAGCTATTAATGTATCATCTTTCATACAACGTAATTTCACCAATGTAATACCCATAAATTCGGTTACAATAGTTGCGGTTGTTGTTAGTACATCTGTCACCTTTGGCAATGTAAAAACCTCTACCTTTTTTATGGCGCCAATAAACCCAATTGGCACATCTCCTTGTTCATCTTTATTTTTATAACCGCTATGTAATGCAATGGTTTGTGCCATATGCTCAATTATACCAGCTTCTGTAAATGTGTTGTGGGCTGTAAAGATATTTTCTTCTGTTATTGTTAGTGAAGCTTTAACTTCTGTATCAGAATACGCTAAAAGTTTATCTACCATGATAATAGGCTCTCGTTGAGGTATTAGTGCCTTAATCTGTTCTTTGTCTGAAACTGGAAGTGTATTAATAGCCATAGTAGTCTTTTTAAAACGGTTCAAAAATACAATAAATGGTACTTGTGTAGTGAGATATTAACGGGACTTGTACACAGACTACTCTTAAGTTTATATTTATTTTAGTTCCAAAACTTAAAATAATTAAACCACTGTAAAGGATATTGTTGAAGTACAAGTTCTAAATCTTGTATGTATATTTTTAAAATTTCTTTTGCCGATTTTTGTCCGGTTTGTGTGGTACGCGTGTATAAATGGTAATGTGTTTTAGACGCTTTCATAACATATACAAAAGCAACAGGTGTTTTTAGTTTAGATGCTATTTGAAATGGTCCTGAAGGAAACTCTGCTTCTGCACCTAAAAAAGTATCTGTAAATGTTTTGGTATTATCTATATAGCGATCTCCTGTTATGCACACCAATTCTCCATTATTTAATGCTGCACTAATCTTATAGATATGAGAAAAGTCATTTTGAATAACTATTATCTTAAGGTTTGATTTGTGTGTTACCTTATTTAGGTAGGCTTTAATGTGTTGGTGTTCTGCATTTGTAATAACTAGGTTAATTTGAGACTGTAAATCGATATCATCAAAAAAGAATTCTCCAATTTCAAAATTACCTATGTGGGCACTTATTAAAATACCGCCTTTTCCTTGTTTTAATAGTGCGTTTAGCTTCTCTATACCATTAAACTCATAAGTGAATTTATGTTTTAAACCACTACCAATAGCTGTTTTGTCTATAATAGTCTGTCCAAAAACTATATAGTTCTTATAAACAGACCAAAGGCTTTTAATGTTAGAGTATCCTAGCCTTTTATTAAAATAATAAAATAAAGCTTTGGTGCTTTTAACGCTAAATAAGAGGTAATACAATGCTACAGGTACGAGGAGAATATAAGCTGCAGTAAGACCAAGATTCTTAATAAAGAATACAAAGATTTTATAGCCTAAAACTGTGCCTTTAGATTTTCCTTCCCATTTGGTAGCCATTAAAATGTAGGGGTTTACTTAGTTTACCTTACGCTCAATAAGATCGTAAAAATCTTGAAGGACAACCACGTTGGTAAAATCATCTCCTACAAGCTTCACTCCAAAGTTAGACTCAACCGCTACAACTAGGTCTACAAAGTCTAAGCTGTCTAACTCCAAGGTAGTTTTTAAATTTGCTTGAGGCGTAATATCATCTTCATCCGCCTCAAATTCATCTATGAGAAAATAATTTACCTTCTCAATGATTTGATCTTTAGTCATCTTCCGTTACAATTTTTTTGATAATTAATGCTGAATTGGTCCCGCCAAATCCAAAAGAATTGGACAAAAATACATCAAAATTTTTATCCATAGTTTTAGATACCAAGTTTAAATTTTGGGCAGCTTCATCAGGATGTTCCAAGTTAATATTAGGAGCAATAAACGAGTGTTGCATCATTAGCATAGAGTAAACAATTTCACTAGCTCCTGCCATCCAGCATTCGTGTCCGGTCATAGATTTTGTACTGCTAACATAAGGTTTGTAATCTCCAAATACTTTTGCAATAGCTAACGCTTCATTAGCATCTCCTACTGGTGTCGAAGTGGCGTGTGCGTTAACATAGGTAATTGTCTTAGGGTCTATGTTTGCCATCTGTATAGCTTTGTTCATTGCTATAGATGGCCCTTCGACATTTGGTGTGGAAATGTGCTCTCCATTAGATGAAAAGCCATAACCTATAATTTCTCCAAGAATTGGCGCACCTCTTTTAATTGCAGATTCATAACTTTCTATGACCACAGTAGCCGCGCCACCACTTGGTATTAAACCGTCTCTGTCTTTATCGAAAGGGCGTGAAGCTTTCTCCGGATTTTCATTGGTAGAAAAAACGCCTAGACCATCAAAACTACCAAAGGCTTCCTTATTAATTTCTTGAGCACCACCGCAAATTATAATATCCTGAAGGCCGCTTTTAATTAGGTGGTAGCCTAAACCAATGGCGTGAGAACCACTTGCGCAGGCAGCACTAATAGTCATGTTTACACCTCTTAATTTAAAGATGGTAGAAAGATTCATGGTAACTGTGGAGTTCATAGCTTGAAAAATAGCTCCAGACCCAACTAATGTGGTGTCTTTCTTATCTCTAACTTTGTCTATTGAATCTATCACAGATTTTGCAGTGCTATCATTACCAAATAAGATGCCTACTTCATTTTCATTTAAATAGTCTTGAGATATTTTAGCATTTTCTAAAGCTTCAATTGTTGAAGCATAAGCGTAAAAACCTTCTTGGCCCATACTTATACGCTCTCTTCTTGACAGTTGTTTTTTAAGGTCTGGAAGCTCGACCATGCCAGAAAGACAAGACCTATACCCAAACTCCTTTCTATCTGGGTCATATTTAATACCAGACACACCATTATAAAGAGATTCTTTTACTTCAGAAAGATTTTTACCGATACAAGAATAAATACCCATACCAGTGATGACCACGCGTTTCATAATTTTAAATTTCTTGCATTATGAATAGATACCGCCATTAATATTAATGACTTCTCCGGTAATATACGAAGCATTTCTTGAAGCTAAAAAGGAGACTAAATGCGCAACTTCTTCTGCTTCTCCAAACCTATTGGCAGGAATTAACTTTTTAAGTTCCTTTTCATTAAGCTCACTTGTCATATCTGTATTTATAAAACCAGGAGCTACAGCATTTACGGTAACATTTCTTTTTGCCACTTCTTGTGCTAAAGCTTTAGTTGCAGCAACTACAGCACCTTTAGCGGCAGAATAATTGGTTTGGCCAGGTGTACCTTTTACGCCAGATACAGATACCATATTTATAATACGACCGTATTTATTTACCAATAATTGCTTAATAAGATGATTGGTGACATTAAAAAACCCATTTAAACTGGTATTTATAACACTGTTCCAATCTTGAGTTGTCATCCACATAAATAAGCCATCTTTATTTATACCTGCATTATTAACTAAAACTTCTATAACAGCTTCTGGGTTGCTTTCCTGCCAAGCATCTAAAGATTTTGATACACTTTCTGCATTGGCAACATCAAATTTTAAAAGTTCAGCTTTATTGCCTTCAGCTTCTACAGCAACTTTTGTCTCATTTGCTGCAGTTTCATTGCTATTGTAGTTTATAAGGATTTTATAATCACTGTCTTTTGCTAGTTGAATGCAAACTGCTCTGCCAATACCTCTTGAGCCACCTGTAACCAATGCATATTTTGTTTTTTCTGACATATATGTAGTTTCTGTTATACAACAAAAATAGAGTGTTAGTTTTGCTCTATTTCAGTTTCAATAATAAATGATTTTACCTTATTAACATAAGGATACATAACCACATCTTCTTTAAAAGCGGGAACTATTTCTCTTATTTGATCAAAGAAAACTTTTGTTTTAGAAGATACTTTGTCTTTTACATCTAAGAACTCAATGGCTTGAACAATAGTTATTAATTCAATAGCTACAACTTCAAAAGCATTTTCAATTACTTTCTTAGTAATTAAGGCAGCATTTGTGCCCATACTCACAACGTCTTGGTTGTCATTGTTGTTAGGTATGCTATGTACATACATTGGGTTAGAAAGCATTTGATTTTCTGCAGTTGTAGAAGTTGCAGTAAATTGAACACCTTGCATCCCAAAATTTAAACCAAGTTGTCCTAAATTCACAAAAGGTGTGAGAATATTATTTAGTTTAGAATTAAGCAGGTAATTAAGCTGTCTTTCTGCAAGCATACTCAACTTAGCGACTACAATTTTTAACTTGTCCATCTCTAAAGACACATAGTCGCCGTGAAAATTACCACCATGATATACTTGTTTATCTTTAACGTTTACAATAGGGTTATCATTTGCAGAGTTTACTTCTTCAATCAATATTTTTTCGACCATATTTAAAGTGTCTAACACAGGTCCTAATATTTGTGGAACACAACGTAAAGAATAATATTCCTGCACTTTTTCTTCAAAGACAGTAACGTTCTTGTTGTCCTTATACAGGTGATGCTCTCTTTTTCGAGTTAATTTACTATCAGATAAATGGTTGCGCATCATTTCTGCAATATCACGTTGCCCAACATGCTTTTTTGTATTATTAAGCTCAAAAGATAAATGATCATCATAAGCTTGTACAATTTCATTTATAGCAGAAGAACAGGCAACCATCCAATGTAAAAGACGTCTTGTGTAGAGTGTGTTTACAATGCCAATACCTGTCATAACAGAGGTACCATTCATAATAGCTAAACCTTCTCTCAACTCTACTTTAATAGGATTTAAATTGTCTTTGGTAAACACATCTTTGGTTAATAAGCGTTGGCCTTTAACAAAAACTTCGCCTTCACCTATTAAAACAAGAGCCATATGTGCAAGTTGTACTAAGTCTCCACTCGCGCCAACACCACCATGCTCATAAATTAAAGGTGTAATATCTTTATTTATTAGTTCTGCCATTAAAGCTACAACAGATTTGTGAACGCCAGAATTTCCTAAGCACAATGTGTTTAGTCTTGCTAACATTGCTGCTTTTACATAACGTTCTGTTAGTGGGTTGCCAGTTCCAGAAGCATGACTTCTTATTAAGTTGTATTGTAATTGTATGCGTTGGGAGTCTTCAATCTTATATTGTGCCATTGGGCCAAACCCAGTATTTACACCATAAATAACTTTATTTTCAGAAAACGATTTTAAAAAATTGAAGCTTTCTTCAACAAGCTCTGTAACAGATTTATCTATGGTAATCTGTTCTTTATTAAAAACAACTTGGTAAAAATCTGAGATTTCTAATTTACCCTTTAGTGTAAACATGTATTATAATTCTTAGTGTTCTATTCGGGAAGAATAAATTTTAAAAATAATTTGAGCTACAAATGTATACTAAAACTAAGTATCTGTAATTTTAGGGCATGAAAAATATAAAAACAGATGTTCTTGTTATTGGAGCAGGACCTTCTGGATGTGTTGCATCTGCATATCTACAGGCTAACAACATAGATGTGTTAGTTGTTGAAAAAAGTAAATTTCCAAGATTTGTTATTGGAGAAAGTCTTCTGCCTAGATGTATGGATCACTTCGAAGAGGTAGGACTTTTAGACTGTCTTAAGGCTGAGGGTTTTGAGGTTAAATCTGGCGCACGATTTATTAAAGGAAATAAAGTGTGTGATTTTGAGTTTGATAAGAAATTTAGTCCTGGTTGGGATTGGACATGGCAAGTGCCTAGAGCAGATTTTGACCACGCCCTAACAAACGAATTACAACGAAAAGGAGTTTCAATATATTTTGAACATGAAGTTGTAGACGTTGAATTTTATATGGATGGAAGCTCTAAGACTTCACTTAAAGACAGAAATGGTGTTATTACTGTGGTTGAAGCTAAGTTTGTAATAGATTCAAGCGGTCATGGCAGAGTTTTACCAAGATTATTGGGTTTAGACAAACCATCAAAAATACCTAAGCACTCGTCTTTATTTACCCATGTAAAAGATTTAAGAAGACCTTCTTCTGTAGAGGGAACAAGAATAACGTTTGATGTTATTAATAAGGATGTTTGGCTTTGGGTTATTCCTTTTTCTAATGGAATAACTAGTTTAGGTTTTGTAGGTCCTACAGATTACTTTGAAGATTTTAAGGGAACTACCACTGAAAAACTACAACAATTAATGGCACTTTCAGATTTTTATAATCCTAGATTTAAAGATATAGAATACGAGTTTGAGCCAAAAATGATTAAAAACATCTCAAAATCTGTAACACAATTATATGGTAATGGGTTTGCATTAACTGGTAATAGTGCAGAGTTTTTAGACCCAGTATTTTCATCTGGAGTTACTTTTGCTACAGAGTCTGGGCTTTTAGCGGCTAAACTTGCAGCTAAAGAGATTACTGGAGAGAAAGTTAATTGGGAAACAGACTATAAGGATTACATTCTTTCTGGCGTCACGGTATTTTCAACTTATGTAAGTGAATGGTATACAGGTAATTTGCAAAAAATATTCTTTTATGATAATATAAGCCCTAGTGTAAAAGCGCAAATTTGCTCTGTCTTGGCTGGTTATGTTTGGGATACTACAAACCCTTTTGTGAAAAACCATCATAGACTTGTAAAAACATTGTCTAAGGTCATAGACTTAGAAACTGAAGGCAATACAGATTAAACAATCTAGTCTTACTCTTTCTTGCTAAGGGCTAGTTCCCATTCCCAAGCACTCTTTAAAGCACTTTGTAAGCTGTATTTTGGTGTCCAGCCTAATACAGTTTTACTTTTAGTAGTATCTGCGTATGCTGCAATCACATCTCCTTTTCGTCTTTCTGCTATTTTGTAATTCAAAGATTTTTGATTTGCAGATTCAAAAGCATTTATAACCTCTAATACAGAATTTCCGGTTCCAGTTCCAATATTAAAAACTTCATAATTGTCTTTGCTTTTTTTATTAAGAAGACGCTCCAAAGCTACAACGTGAGCTTCTGCTAAATCCATAACATGAATATAATCTCTTATACATGTACCGTCTTGAGTAGGGTAATCATCTCCAAACACAGAAAGTTCAGCACGCTTACCAATAGCTGTTTGAGTGATAAATGGAACTAGATTTTGAGGTACACCTATAGGAAGCTCACCAATTAAAGCACTGGAATGAGCACCAATTGGATTAAAATAGCGTAATGCAATAGCAGAGAAATTTGGATTTGCATTGCAAGTATCCTCAATTATTTGTTCTCCAACTTTTTTTGTGTTTCCGTAAGGAGATTCTGCTGGTTTTATAGGTGCATTTTCAGTGATAGGAAGTTTGTCTGCTTGCCCATATACAGTACAGGAAGAGCTAAAAATTAGTGGTGCAGACGCTATCTTTTGTAATTCTTGTAATAATGTGGTTAATGTGCCTAAGTTGTTTTCATAATAGGCTAGTGGTTTATTTACACTTTCTCCAACAGCTTTAGAAGCCGCAAAATGAATAACACCATTTATATCTTTATGTTTTTCAAAAAAAGACACGACGTCTTCTTTTTGTCGCATATCTATTTTTTCAAAATCTGGAGACTTACCGGTAATTTCGGTAATTCCTGCTAATACATCTAATGAAGAGTTGCTGAGGTTGTCAATAATTACAACGTCAAACCCTTTATTTTGTAAGGCTACTACAGTATGTGAGCCAATATATCCTAAACCACCTGTAACTAATATTTTCATAAAACAATTATACGATTTTCTTTATTGAAGAAAACAAAAAACCCTAGCGTTTATAGCTAGGGTTTTTTATATAAGTTCCGAAAAATTATTACCAGATTCTCACTCGTTTCTCTGGCTCTAAATACATTGCATCTCCTTCTTTAATATCAAATGCTTTATAAAATGCATCTACATTTAAAAGAGGTTGTGTAGCTCTGTAACGACCTGGAGAATGTGGGTCTGTCTTAATTTGAGAACGTAACGCTTCATCACGTTGTTTTGTTCTCCAAACAGTTGCCCAACTCATAAAGAATCGTTGTTCTGGAGTAAAACCATCAATATTTTCAGGGCGACCATTTTCTTCATAATATTTCTGAAGTCCGTCATAAGCACCTAATAAACCACCAAGGTCACCAATATTTTCACCAAGTGTAAATTTTCCATTTATGTAAACACTGTCTAACACCTCAACTTGGCTGTATTGTTCTGCTAAAGCATTACCGCGTTCAGTAAATTTATCTAAATCTTCTTTAGACCACCAGTTAACTAAATTTCCTTCTGCATCAAAACGAGAACCGCTATCATCAAAAGCGTGAGAAATTTCATGACCGATTACAGCGCCAATTCCACCATAATTTACAGCTTCATCTGCTTTGTAATCGTAAAATGGTGGTTGTAGTATTGCTGCTGGAAATACAATCTCATTGTTAAATGGATTAAAATATGCATTTACAGTTTGTGGAGACATTCCCCATTCTTTTCTATCAACCGGCTCATTTATTCTATCTAAGTTGTCTTTAATTTGCCAAGCAGCAACAGCAACCATGTTGTCATAATATGATTTGTCTGAAGAAACCTCCATTGTTGAATAGTCTTCCCACTCGTCTGGATATCCAATCTTAACAGTAAATTTGTCTAATTTTTCGATAGCTTTTGTTTTTGTGCTATCACTCATCCATTCTAACTTTTCAATTCTTTCTTGATATGCTTCAATAATATTAGCAATCATTTTTTCTGCTTTAGCTTTAGCTTCTGGCGGAAACTGCTTTTCTACATATAATTTTCCTACAGCTTCACCAACTGTGTTGTTTACTGTTGCTAGAGCGCGCTCATCTGCAGGACGTTGTTTTTTAGTTTCATTAAGATATTTGCTGTAAAAATCCCAATTTGCTTTTTCAATTTCTGTAGTTAAATAACCAGCAGATGTATTAAGTGTAGCCCATCTAAGTAACGTTTTCCACTCATCAATATTTCCAGTATTAAGTTTTTGCTGTACAACTTCCATATACTTTGGTTGCATAACAATTAAAGTATCTACATCTTTTTCTACTCCCATATCCTTTAACGCTTCTTCCCAAGAAATTGCAGGCACCATTTTTTGAACTTCAGAAATAGAACGAGGATTATTAAAGTTTCTGAAATCACGACTTGCAACCTTATCTAATCTTGGTGTAGCTAGCTCTGTTTCTAATTTAAGAATAGTTTCTGCTTGTTTGCGAGCTTCTTCTTCTGAGTCTCCTAAAAACTGAAGCATTCTTGTAATATGGTTAACATATTCTAATCTAATTTCCTTTGACTTAGAATCTGTATTTGTGTAATAATCTCTGTCCGGTAAGCCTAATGAACCTGGCGTAAGATATGCCGAGTTAATTGATGAGTTATTTGGATTAGAGAATGCTGCAAGTCCAAAGAAAGGTTGTGCAACTAATACCGCTTCTTCTGTAATTACTTTTTGAAAGTCTTCGGTAGAGTTTATGTTTTCAATTAATTTTAAAGCTGGCTGTAATGGTTTAATACCTGCTTCATCTCTTGCTACAGTATCCAGTTCAGATTCAAAAATAGTTAAAGCTTTTGCTTGGTCTGTGCTTGCATCATATTTGCCACTTTCTTTGGCTTCTGCTAAGATATTAAGTACATTTTTATCTGTTGATTTACGTAAAACACCAAAACCACCCCAACGTGATTGGTCGTCTGGAATTTCAGTATTCTTCATCCAATTACCATTAACGTAATTGTAAAAGTCGTCTTTAGGGTTTACTGTGGTATCCATGTTTGAGAGGATGATACCGTGTTCTCCTTCATCTGCCTTGGCAACATCTTTGTTGTCTTTGCAAGACACAGTCACTAATGCAACAGCACAAGTAGAGAGTAAGAAAGTTTTGAAGTAGGTTTTCATTATTCTGTAGTTTGGTTTAAGTTATTTAAGAAAAATAATTAATTGCGACGCTAAAGTTACAGAATTGAAGCGATTTAAGTATAATTATTATAACATTGTTTGTTGAAGTAAAAACAAAAAAGCCTTAACTAATAAAAGTTAAGGCTTTTGAGCTCCCCTTCTTGGACTCGAACCAAGGACCCTCTGATTAACAGTCAGATGCTCTAACCAACTGAGCTAAAGAGGAATGTATTTTAAAATTTTTACAATCTTGTTGCAAAAAAGAACTAATGTTTCTTTCAAAACGGATGCAAATATAAAACAATTTTTAAACTCTCAAAATGTTTTCTTTTATTTTTTTGCTATTCGAAAATAGCTCTGTAAATATCATTACCGTTTGCAAATAAAACTAACGCAATAATAATAAAGAAACCAACAAGTTGTGCGTATTCCATAAACTTATCTCCTGGCTTTCTTCCGCTTATTATTTCATAAAGGAGAAACATAACATGACCACCATCTAATGCAGGAATTGGCAAAATGTTCATAAATGCTAATATGATAGAAATTAAGGCTGTTGTCATCCAAAATGCCTGCCAGTTCCAAGCATCTGGGAATAAGTTCCCTATTGCTCCAAAACCACCAACTTGTGTTGCACCTTTGGCTGTAAACACATATTTAAATTGTGCTACGTAGTCCCTAAGTGTGTCATAACCATAGCTAAACCCTTCTGTTATACTTTGTCCCAATGTATATTGCTTAGTTTCAATACTTACGTTTTGCTTTGCAGACAAGCCTAGGTTCTCATCTTTTTCGGCAATTAAATTTAAAGTTTGTGTTGCTCCGTTTCTTATTACACCTACAGTAAACTCATTAGTTTCTAGGTTTGCTCTTTTTCTTTTAAACTCATTAAAAGAAGTAACTTTTTCTCCATTTATAGAAGTTAAATTATCTCCAACCAGAAACCCTGCTTTATCTGCTTTTGTGTTTTTTCCTATACTATCTAAAGTTACAGTTACTAGAGGTTGTATAGGTGTTGTAAGACCAGACTGCCAAAGTGTGTCACCAATATCTTCAGGGATATTTAATGTTTCCCTTGTACCGTCACTGTGTAACACTGTTATAGTATTTACATCTCTTAGCATTAAGTCTCTGTTAATCGCTAAAGAGTTTTCGTAGTCTTTGCCATTTACTTGTAAAATTTGATCTCCATTTTGAAATCCGTATTGCTCAAACTCTTCAGCAACATATAAGCCGTCTGGCATTTGTTCTGGGCCAGTATAACCGCTTCCCCAAACAAATAAAACCATCATATATATTAAAAATCCTAATACAATATTTACAACAACACCACCAACCATAATAATTAGGCGTTGCCAAGCTGGTTTTGAACGAAACTCCCATTCTTTTGGTTCTTGGGCCATTTGTTCTTTGTCCATGCTTTCATCTATCATACCAGAGATTTTAACATAGCCTCCAAGTGGTAACCAACCGATACCATAAACTGTCTCGCCAATTTTCTTTTTGAAAAGAGCAAACTTCACATCAAAGAATAGGAAAAACTTTTCTACTCGAGTTTTAAAGATTTTAGCAGGAATGTAATGTCCAAATTCATGTAGGACAATTAATAGTGATAAACTAAGTAATAACTGTATAGCTTTTATAAAGAATGGACTCATTTCCATAGGGTTGTCTAAATTTTAGTGTGCAAAAGTAAACTTTTCAGAATTTATGTCTCTTTTAAAGACATTTAATTAGTAAAGATTTAGCAATCTGTGTTACAAAATATGTTGCTGGATTGTAATTTTGCACAAATAATTTTCAGATGCTTCAGTTTTTTTCAAAATACAAGTGGTTTTTTGTGGTGATGTTTGTGCTTTCAGCAATTATTATCTACACATTTTATACCGTTTTAAAACCAACAAAAAAGCTGCCAATTTATCAGCCTGCAGATGTTAATGTTGAGTTGGTAGATACTACTGTACAGTATGTAAGGAAGTATCATAAAATAAAAGATTTTGAGCTCATAAATCAAAACGGAGATATAGTTACTCAGCAGGTCTTTGCAAATAAAATTTATGTAGCAGATTTTTTCTTCACTACCTGTCAAACTATTTGCCCTATAATGACAGATCATATGGCTAACCTTCAAGAAGAGCTACTTAACAACGATAATGTTTTGCTGTTGTCACATACCGTACAACCTGAAGTTGATAGTGTGCCTCAATTAAAAAAATACGCAAAAAAGAAAGGTGTTATAAATTCTAAATGGCATTTAGTAACTGGTAAGAAGAAAGACATTTACGATTTAGCCAGAAAAAGTTATTTGGCAAGTAAAACAGATGGCAACGGTGGTCCTTATGATATGATACATACCGAAAACTTTGTTTTGGTAGACCAGCAAAGGCGTATACGTGGCTTTTATGATGGGACTAAGCCAGAAAGTATAACTGAGATTTTAGAAGATATTAAGATTTTAGAACGAGAAGTAGAGTAGTTATAGAAGTTTATCTCATTATATTTTCCAAACCACTATAAATCGACTACTTTTGCTTATCTAAATTCAATCTAAATAAAAAAGTTGAAAGTAACTGTTGCTCATTTAAAACGCGGCCAACGCGGTATCATAAAAGATATTTCTGCAGAGGTTATTCCTTTAAAGCTTCTAGAAATGGGATGTTTGCCTGGCAATGAAGTAACATTGGTACAAACTGCGCCATTTAAGGATCCTATGTATCTTAATATAAATGGGAGCCATTTGGCTATAAGAAAAGAAACAGCTTTAAATATTGAAATAGATATTATCTCGTAATGCCCAAAAACATCAACGTCGCTCTTATTGGAAACCCAAACACAGGAAAGACATCTGTCTTTAACCATTTAACGGGTTTAAATCAACAAGTAGGAAACTATCCAGGTATTACTGTAGAAAAGAAAGAAGGTATTTGCAAATTGCCACGAGGCCTTAAAGCCCATATTTTAGATCTTCCAGGTACTTATAGCTTAAACGCTTCATCCTTAGATGAAAATGTGGTAATTGAGTTGTTATTAAATAAGAACGATAAAGATTACCCAGATGTTGCGGTAGTAGTTAGTGATGTTGAAAACCTAAAGCGAAATCTATTACTTTTTACACAGATAAAAGATTTAGGTTTACCAACAATTTTAGTGATTAATATGGCAGATCGTATGAAACGAAAAGCCATTAGTCTTGATATTCCTCTTTTAGAGAAACAGCTTAAAACTAAGATTGCTTTAGTTAGTGCCCGTAAAAAAGAAGGAATAGAAGAACTTAAAGAGTTAATCACAAATTTTAAACATATATCCGACGAGCCCTGTGTAAATGCATCTGTAATAGCTCCAGATTATTTTGACAGGTTAAAAAAAGCATTTCCTAACCAATCCCTTTATAAGTTATGGTTGGTAATTACACAGGATGTAAATTTCGGAAAGATAGATAGAAAAAGGCCAGATGGTATTGCCTCTTTTAAAACCGAAAACACGAGCACTCTTAAACGGCTTCAGCAAAAAGAAACCATTTTAAGATATCAATTTATAAATGGCGTTTTAAGAGAAGGTTTAACTGTAGACAAAGAGAACGCTAAAGACCTTCGAGCAAGACTAGATAGGATATTAACCCATAAGGTTTGGGGGTACCTTATTTTCTTTGGAATCTTGTTGTTAATATTCCAAGCTATTTACGATTGGTCTAGCTACCCAATGGATTTTATTGATGGCACATTTGCCTCTTTGGGCGAATGGGTTAAACAAGTATTACCAGCTGGAGCATTTACTAACCTTATAAGTGAAGGAATTATACCTGGCTTAGGAGGTATTATCATATTTATACCTCAAATTGCCTTTTTATTTCTCTTTATTTCTGTTTTGGAAGAAAGTGGGTATATGAGTCGAGTGGTCTTTTTAATGGATCGAATAATGAGGCGATTTGGCCTTAGTGGTAAAAGTGTTGTTCCATTAGTTTCAGGTACTGCTTGTGCCATTCCTGCTGTTATGGCATCACGAAATATAGAAAGTTGGAAGGAACGGTTAATTACAATTCTTGTAGTGCCATTTACCACGTGTTCTGCGCGGTTGCCTGTGTATCTTATAATAATTGCTTTGGTGATTCCTGAAGAGAAGTTCTTATTCTTCAATTTACAAGGGTTAACCTTAATGTTGCTTTATCTCTTAGGATTCGGGATGGCTATATTTTCTGCATTTATCCTTAATAAAATTCTTAAAATTAAGAGTAAAACTTACTTTGTTATAGAAATGCCAAACTATAAGCTGCCAATGCTTAAAAATGTGGCTATTAATGTAATAGAAAAAACCAAATCTTTTGTTGTGGGTGCTGGTAAAATTATACTAGCAATTAGTATTGTACTATGGGTATTAGCTAGTTATGGTCCTGGCGAAAAGTTTGAAAATGCAGAAACCTACGTTACTGAAAATATAGCTGCAGCAAATGCTACACAAGATGAGATAGATAAACAC
The DNA here is from genome assembly GCF_002716225.1 of Croceibacter sp. Classification (NCBI taxonomy): domain Bacteria; kingdom Pseudomonadati; phylum Bacteroidota; class Flavobacteriia; order Flavobacteriales; family Flavobacteriaceae; genus Croceibacter; species Croceibacter sp. The sequence goes on from NZ_PAZX01000007.1 coordinate 242,079, forward strand.
GTTGCCTCTTATAAACTTGAAAATTCTTATATAGGAATTATGGGTAAGTTTATTGAACCTGCAGTAAGTCCTTTGGGTTATGACTGGAAAATAGGAATAGCTATTGTAAGTTCTTTTGCAGCAAGAGAAGTATTTGTAGGAACATTGGCCACAATTTATAGTGTTGGTAGTGATGAAGAAGAAACAATTAAACGCCGTATGGCTGCAGAAGTGAACCCAATTTTAGGAGGACCTTTATTTAATCTTGCAAGCGGAATAAGCTTGTTGTTATTCTATGCTTTTGCCATGCAGTGTATGAGTACCTTGGCAATAGTTAAAAGAGAAACCAATACCTGGAAATGGCCGGTATTACAACTAGGTATAATGACAGCTATTGCTTACGTTGCAGCATTGGTTGCTTTTCAATTATTAAAATAGTAAATTAAAGAGATGGAACAATTGCAGAATATACTCGTAATAATCACAGCTAGTTTAGCTGTAATGTATTTAGTGGGCAAGTTTATTTGGAAACCAGCTTTTTTAAAGCCAAAAGCATCTAAAGTTGGTTGTGGTGAAAATGACTGTGGTTGCCACTAGTCTAAAAATCGACTAGCATCTTCGGTAGATATCTTAATTACCTTCTTTATAAACGCATCATCTTCATTTACTAATTTCTCAAAAGCATTACTGCCATATAATTGTTGTGCCATTGTTGCTTTTAGGTAACGTTTTAGATCTGGTAAATGATTTTTAACTTGTAGCCTATAACCTTGGTTTGCCGTATAGTTTATAAATTCTTGAGCTGTAGCATTTGTAATAAGTTCTTTCTCTACAAATTCATTAAAACTTAAACTCGTATAAAAATCTCTGTTTTTTTCTAGAAGATTAAACACAAACCTGTTCATAAAGCCGCTTCGTAATAAAAAACGAATACTTTCACTTTCATATGAGGTGTCTTTAGGTATAAATATATCTGGTATAATACCGCCGCCACCATAAACAATTTTACCTTTTGGTGTTCTAAACTTTAAAGAATCTGCAACTGTTATACTGTCTTGGCTAATTAGCTCGCCATTTTTATATCTGTTTAAGTAATCACTAAAGTAAGCGTCGTTCCCATTTTCATAAGGTTTTTGGATGCTTCTTCCGGTAGGCGTGTAATAACGTGCAATGGTAAGGCGTACAGCGCTACCATCCCCTAGTGCCATTTCGCGTTGCACTAATCCTTTACCATAAGACCTGCGTCCTATAATTAATCCTCTATCGTTGTCTTGTATGGCTCCAGCTATAATTTCTGATGCAGACGCAGATGTTTCATCAATAAGCACATAAATACCACCATCTTCAAAGTTTCCGCTTCTTGTAGCGTAGGTGTTTTCTACCTTGCCCTTTTTGTTTTTTGTGAAAAGGATAAGCTTATCGTCTTCTAAAAATTCATCTATAATTTTAGTGGTTTGACCAATATAACCTCCAGGATTTCCGCGTAAATCTATAGCCAGTTCTGTGGCGCCTTGTTGTTGTAGGGTTGTAAGTGCCTGCTTAAATTCTGTATAGGTGCTTTCTGCAAAGCGGTTCATTTTTATATAACCCAACTCATCTGTTAGCATATAAAAGGCATCAACACTTTTTAGGGGAACATCACCTCGTTTAATTGTGGTTTTGAAGGTTTTGTCTTCACTAGGCCTATAAACCGTAAGCGTTACATTTGTATTTCTTTTCCCTTTTAGAAAATTTGAAAGAGAATCGTTAGTTACATTATTTCCAAATAGCTTTATATTGTCTGCATAAAGTATTCTGTCTCCGCCAACAATACCACTTTTTTCACTTGGGCCACCTTCAATAGTATTTATAACAGAAATTGTATCTCTTATGGTGTAAAAACTAACACCAATCCCTACAAAGTCTCCTTTCATATTTTCGGCAACTGCTTTGTATTCGCTTTGAGGTATATATGTTGAGTGTGGGTCTAAATTTTCTAAGATGCCATCTACAGTAACATCTACAATACTATCGGTATTAACTTGGTCCACATACTCATAGTCTATATAATCTATAAGTCTGTTTAGTTTTTCTTTTTTAGGGTTAGAGGCAAAAAGGCTTTCGCTTCCGTTAGAGAAGTTAAGTTTTGCGCCTAGAAATATTCCAAAAGCACAGGCTATGCCTAAAAAAAGTGGGAGATAAGATTTTTTGTAAAATTTCAAGTTGTTTGTGTTAGTCGTCTGGATTAGAAATATGTTCTATAAGGACGCCAGCTTTTTCTAAAAATTTCAATCCAGAGTTATCTTTATAGTCGTGTTGATATACAACGCGTTTTATACCAGATTGGTGTATGAGTTTGCTACAATCTTTACAAGGAGACATTGTTATGTATAATGTTGCGTCCCTACAGGATTGTGTGCTTCCGGCAACTTTTAAAATGGCATTAGCTTCTGCATGCAATACATACCATTTTGTGTAGCCTTCATCATCTTCACAATAATTTTCAAAACCAGTTGGGGTACCATTGTACCCATCACTTATAATCATCCTATCCTTTACAATAAGCGCGCCAACTTGTTTTCGTTTACAATGCGACAGCTGTCCCCATTCTCTAGCTATGCGTAAATAGGCTTTGTCGTATTTAAGTTGTTTTTGTTGAGACATTTAAGTGGGTTTAATACTTTTTAAAAGTAATAGATTTATTATAAAAAAGAATTTAAGAGCTTACCAAAGCCAGTTTTCAAAAAGTATTGGTAAAACTATACCTATTACTATAGAAGAGGAAACAATAATCCAATCTCTGCGACTTATGCTTAATAAAGACTGGCAAACAAAACTAATTCCTAGAACGGCTAATACTACAAGAATTTGAGATACTTCTATTCCAGCTGCAAACCCTACTAATGGCAAAACTTTTTGATCTCCAGTAGCTATCATTTTAAAATACGTTGAAAACCCAAAACCGTGTATTAACCCAAAGAAAAGCGTCGCAATGTATTGACCATAATGTTTTCTGACAGTTGTGTTATTATCCGCAATCTTTAAATTGTAAACAGCTGCTAGTATAATGGTTACGGGTATTAAAAACTCTATAATTGAGCTGTCAACCGTAAAAATACCGAATGATGATACTATTAATGAGAGTGTGTGTCCAATTGTAAACAGTGTAACCAGAGCAAGAACTTTTTGCCATTCCTTAAATGAATACACAGCTACTAATACAATAAAGAACAATACATGATCGTAGGCGTTAATATCTAAGACGTGAGTTAAACCAAGCTCAAAAAAAAGCTGTAATTGATTCATTGTTTTTAATAGTTTAATTGGAGCTTATAAAGGTACTTAATCTATAGAAGATACGTTAACAGCTATTTCTGAAGAATGATTAAAAAGTACTTTTCAATAAAAAACCCATAATAACAAATAGAATTTGCTGTTATGGGTTTTCGTACTCAAGGCGGGAATCGAACCCGCACAACCGAAGTTACTGGATTTTGAATCCAGCGCGTCTACCAGTTCCGCCACTTGAGCATTAATGGACGGCAAAATTAACAAATTATTTTATAGGTAACCTTAAATTTCACCACATTCTTTTACCTTAAACTCAAAGAATTACCTATTTTTGCACCTCATTTTGAAAACTTAAGCTTAACCAACTCAAAATCAATATGCCAGAGGTTACTACAGAAGCAAAAATCTTTGCTTGTACACAAAGTAAAACACTAGCTGAAAACATAGCAAGCCATTACGGTGTGCCAATTGGTAACGTTATAACATCAACTTATAGTGATGGTGAATTTCAGCCTTCATTTGAGGAGTCTGTAAGAGGTACAAGAGTTTTTATTATTGGGTCTACAAATCCTGGACCTAATAATTTAATGGAAATGTTACTTATGCTTGATGCTGCTAAACGTGCATCTGCAAGACATATAACTGCAGTATTGCCATATTTTGGATGGGCAAGACAAGACAGAAAAGACAAACCAAGAGTGCCAATTGCGGCAAAATTGGTAGCAAAAATGCTAGAGACTGCTGGAGCAACACGTATAATTACAATGGATCTTCACGCAGACCAAATACAAGGCTTTTTTGAAAGGCCAGTAGATCATTTATTTGCTTCAACAATTTTCTTGGAGCAAATTAGAGATTTAAACTTAGACAATCTTATGATAGCTTCTCCAGATATGGGAGGTTCTAAAAGAGCATATGCATACAGTAAAGCTCTTGAAAGTGAGGTTGTTATTTGTTATAAACAACGTGCCAAGGCCAATGTTATTTCGCATATGGAGCTAATTGGTGATGTTACAGGCAAGAATGTCATCCTTGTAGATGATATGGTAGACACTGCTGGAACATTAACAAAAGCTGCAGATTTAATGATGGAGCGTGGCGCAAAAAGTGTACGAGCAATATGTACACACCCAATTTTATCTGGGAATGCTTATGAGCGTATAGAGAATTCTAAACTGGAACAATTAATTGTTACAGATTCAATCCCTCTAACACAAAAAAGCAATAAGATAAAAGTGGTGTCTTGTGCTAAACTCTTTGCAGAGGTTATGACAAGAGTACACCACAACAAGTCGATTAGTTCGACATTTGTAATGTAATTTATTAATTAATCAAAATAGACTAATATGAAGTCAATTACGATTTACGGATCGAAAAGAGAAAGCCTAGGGAAGAAGGCAACTAAAGCCCTACGTAATGCTGAAGCGGTTCCTTGCGTATTATACGGAGGAGAAAAACCTGTACATTTTTCAGCAGAAGAAAAAGAGTTCAGAAACCTTATCTATACGCCAGATGTACACACTGTCGTAATTGAGTTAGATAATGGAGAAAAGTACAACGCAATTGTACAAGATCTTCAGTTTCACCCAGTATCAGAAGCTATCTTACACGTAGATTTCTACGAAATTGTAGATGGTCGTCCTATTACTATGGAAATTCCTATCCACAGTGAAGGTGTAGCAAAAGGTGTTAAGAATGGTGGTGTTTTACGTTTTAACCTAAGACGTTTAAAAGTTAAAGGTTTAGCTAAAAACTTACCAGATTATATCGTTGCAGATGTTACTAAACTTAAAATTGGTAACAAGTTATATGTAACTGAAGTTGCAAATGACGATTACAAAATCCTTCACCCAGATAACACGGTAATTTGCCAAGTTAAAACATCTCGTAACATTACAGCTCTTGATGATGAGGATGATGAGGATGAAGTGGCACCAGGAGATGTTCCAGCTACAGAAACAGACGATGTTGCTGCAGTTAAAGAAGGAACAGACGAATAGTCTTAAATCTCATAAGCAAATCATAAAACATCCGTCCATATGGCGGATGTTTTTTATTTTTACAGAAGTATGTTAGCATTCTTCGGAAGACTTTTTAGTAAACCAAAAGACGCTTCACCAGAAATTGACCCTATGCGAAAATTTTTGATTGTAGGCCTAGGTAATATTGGGCCAAAATATCACAATACAAGACACAATATTGGTTTTAAGATATTAGACCATTTAGCAGAACAAGAAGATCTTGTTTTTGAACCTAATAAATTAGGAGACACTGTAACCTATAAATTTAAAGGACGCACCTTTATACTGCTTAAGCCATCTACATTTATGAACTTAAGTGGAAAAGCTGTAAATTATTGGATGCAGAAAGAAAAAATTAGAACCAGTAATTTACTAATTATAACAGACGACTTAAACTTACCATTTGGTACTATACGTTTAAAAACTAAAGGAAGTGATGGTGGTCATAATGGATTAAAAGATATACAGGCACAGCTAAAAACAGTTGGTTATCCTAGGTTTAGGTTTGGGATATCTAATGAGTTTTCTAAAGGAAGGCAGGTAGACTACGTTTTAGGTGAATGGAGTGAGGAAGAAGAATCACAGATGAAAGAACGCTTAGATACCTCTGTAGAACTTATAAAATCTTTTGGCACTGCAGGCGTATCTATCACAATGAATACATTTAACGGCAAATAATTTTGGAGCAACACACAAACGCTAATACATTTTCAGGTTCTAAAAATACCGTTGTAACAATTGGTACTTTTGATGGTGTACACATAGGGCATCAAAAAATAGTAAATCGTTTGGTTAATCACGCTGAACTAGATTCTGTTATCCTTACATTTTTTCCGCACCCAAGAATGGTGTTACAGCAAGACAACACAATAAAGTTGTTGCATACCATAGAGGAAAAAACTTCAGTATTAGAGCAATTAGGTTTAGATCATTTAGTTATACATCCTTTTACAAAAGAGTTTAGTAGGTTAACGGCTCAACAATTTGTAGAAGACATTTTAGTGAATCAACTAAAAGCAAAAAAAATTATAATAGGTTATGATCATAGGTTTGGTAGAAATCGTACCGCAGATATAAGCACTTTAAAAGACTTTGGAGAACAGTATGGATTTGTGGTTGAGGAGATTACAAAGCAAGATGTTGATGATGTTGCTGTGAGTTCTACCAAGATAAGAACTGCGTTGCAAAAAGGTCATATAGAGAAAGCAAATGCTTTTTTAGGACAACCATATATGTTAACCGGTACTATTGTAAAGGGTAAAGGAATTGGTAAGACCTTAGGCTATCCCACAGCAAACATTCAAATTGAAGAAGCCTATAAGCTAATTCCTAAAAATGGAGTTTACATTGTTAAAACAAACTTTAAGGGAATCACATACTTTGGAATGATGAATATTGGGACTAACCCTACAGTTGGCGGTAAATCTCAAACAATAGAGACCTATTTCTTTAATATGGATACTGATTTGTATGGAAGTAAAATGACCATACAAATGCTTAAGCGTATTAGAGATGAAAAGAAATTTGCAAGCGTAGATCAACTTATTGAAGCGATGCAGAACGATGAGAAAATATCAATCAATTATATTGAAACGTTATCATGAACCTCAATAAACTCCTTTTTAAGCAAATAGACAACAGTGCACTTATCGTCTTTAGATGGATATTTGGGCTACTCATTACGTTAGAAGCTTGGGGAGCAATTTTTACAGGTTGGATAAAGCGCACCTTAATTGAACCACAACAAACCTTTAATTTTATCGGCTTAGATTTCTTACAGCCTTTACCTGGAGATGGCATGTATTATTACTACGCATTAATGGGACTTTTTGGGGTGTTGGTAATGATAGGTTATAAGTATAGGTTTAGTATGTCTTGCTATACAGTTATGTGGGCGTGTGTATATTTAATGCAAAAGTCTTCATATAACAACCATTATTATTTATTAATGTTGTTGTGCTTTATAATGATCTTTTTACCTGCAAACAGATGGGCTAGTGTAGATGCTTGGAAAAAACCTAGCATTAAGAAGATTAAAATGCCAAGATGGGTTGTACTATTTATAATAGTACAACTTTGGATTGTTTACACCTACGCATCAGTCGCTAAACTTTACCCAGATTGGCTAAACGCCACGGTAGCAGAAAACTTAATGAGAGGTAAGAAAGACTATTGGTTGGTAGGAGATTTTCTTCAACAGGATTGGGTACATTATTGTATTGCATATACCGGTATATTATTCGACTTACTTGTTATACCACTATTGCTAATTAAACGTACACGTTGGTTTATAGTTATTGCGAGTGTATTTTTTCATTTGTTTAATAGCTTTGTTTTTCAAATAGGTATTTTTCCTTATCTCTCATTAGCATTTATTTTATTTTTCTTCACGACAGAAACGATAAACAAAAGATTTTTAAAAGGAAAACCTCATTATTCTGAAGGTGAAATTATTATACCTAACTATAAACCAATCCTTATTGGTATTACTGGAGTTTGGTTTATTATTCAGATAGGGTTGCCATTAAGGCATTGGGTAATACCAGACAATGTTTTGTGGACCGAAGAAGGCCATAGACTTAGCTGGAGAATGATGTTGAGAAGTAAATCAGGAAGCACTTCTTTTGTGGTTGAAGAAAAGGATACAGGAAAAAGAACCCGAGTAAATTTAGAAGACTACTTGACTAGAAAACAACTTAGGACAGTGTCTTCCAAACCAGATTGTATGTGGCAATTTGCACAACGTCTTAAGAGTGAATATGCTTCCAAAGGCAAGGATATAGCGGTGTATGTAAATTCTCGTGTAAAAGTAAATGGTAGGCCTTTTCAGCAATTTACAGACCCTAATGTAGATCTTGCAAATACCAAATGGGATTATTTTGGACACGCCACTTGGATTATGCCAAGTAAATTAGAAGAGGTTAAACCTATGCTTAAGAAGTAGATTTTTCATTCTCTACATCTTCCATATCTTCTTCTTCTGCAATTATCCTTAAAGATGGTTCTCTCATAACCTCTTTATTTGCAATCACTTTTTCTAAAGATAGTAATAGCGCAGGCAATAAAATAAGGTTAGAAAGCATAGCAAAAAGTAGCGTAGCAGAAACCAAGCCTCCAAGCGCTTTTGTGCCTCCAAAATTACTAATCATGAATATTGAAAACCCGAAGAATAATACAATTGATGTATAAAACATACTTACACCGGTTTCTTTTAAAGCTGCATAAACAGACTTCTTAATACGCCAGTTATTTGCTTTAAGCTCTTGCCTATATTTTGCCAAGAAATGAATAGTATCATCTACAGAAATACCAAATGCGATACTAAATACTAAAATTGTTGATGGTTTTATAGGGATGCCTAAAAAGCCCATCATACCAGCTGTTACTAATAATGGTAATAGGTTTGGTACTAGTGATACAAAAATCATTCTAGCAGACCTAAACATCCAAGCCATAAAAACAGCTATTAGTAAAATGGCTAATGATAGTGAAAGGACAAGGTTGTTTACTAAATACGTAGTTCCTTTTTGAAAGATTAATGCACGACCTGTAAATGTTACATCATACCTGTCTTCTGGAAATATCTTATTAATTTGAGGCCATAACGCTTCCTCTATGCGCTCCATTTTTTCTGTGCCAATGTCTTTCATAAACGTAGTCATGCGGGCATACTGTCCTGTGGAGTCTACATAAGTGCTTAATATATTACCGTTAGCAGATGAGTTTTTGGTATAGGGTAAGATGAAGTTGCGCTCTTGAGAGGTTGGCAATTGGTAATACTTAGGATTACCATTGTAATATGCCTGTTTTGTATACTTTACCAAACTCACTACAGAGAGTGGTTTAGAAAGTTCAGGAACATCAACTAAAAGCTCTTGAAGTTGATCCATACGTTTAAGTGTGGCAGCTTTTAAGACTCCATTTTTGCGCTTAGTATCAATAAGAATTTCTAATGGCATAACGCCACCAAATTCATCTTGAAAAAACTCAATGTCCTTAAAAAAGCTAGCTTCCTTAGGCATATCCTCAAGTAGGCTTCCTGATAATTTTATGGTATAAATTCCTATAATACTTGTAACTAAGAGAATTATAGAGACTATATAAATCATTATACGTTTATGGCGCACAATGTTTTCTATCCAATTTACCCAACCTTCAACCCAACGTTTATTCAAATGCTCTAGGTGCTTTTCTTTAGGCATTGGTAAGTAACTATACAGTATAGGTATAATTAAAAGACTTAACAGGAAGATGGCTAATATGTTTATTGAAGCCACAACACCAAACTCTTTAAGAAGTGTGCTGTCTGTAAGTATAAACGTAGCAAAACCAGAAGCTGTAGTTACGTTTGTCATTAAAGTTGCATTACCAATTTTAGTAATTACACGTTGTAAAGACTTTGCTTTATTACCGTGATTTTTAATTTCTTGTTGGTATTTATTTATAAGGAAGATACAGTTTGGTATTCCTATAACAATGATTAATGGTGGTATTATGGCCGTAAGAACAGTAATTTCATAACGCAGTAGGCCTAAAAATCCAAAAGCCCACATAACACCTATAAGCACAGTAATCATAGAAATTAAAGTGGCTCTAAAGCTTCTAAAAAAGAGGAAGAAAATCAAGGAGGTTACAAATAATGCACCACCTACAAACAATCCAATTTCATCAATAATGTTTTGTGAGTTTAGGGTCCTTATATAAGGCATACCAGAGACATAAACATTAATGTCTTGGCTTTCTTCAAACTCCTCAATAATTGGAATGAGTTCTTTTAGTATAAAGTCTTTACGGGCTTTTTTATTTATAATAGCCTTGTCTAAATACAGTGCGGTTTGTACTGTATTGGTCTTCTTGCTATATACCAAGCCTTCATAAAATGGAAGCTTGTTAAATATGGTAGTTTCGTAGTTTTTTAATGAATCTGCATTTAAAACTTTTGGTGCAGCATCAACAAGCTCGAACCTGTTTGGGTCTGAAAATTTTTCTAACCTCTTAAGGTTGTCAACTCCAATTGTAGATTCTACTTCGCTGTAAGTTCTTAGTTTTTTGGTAAGAGCGTTCCAAGCTTCAAATTTCTTGGGTGTAAATAATGTTGAGTCATTTGTGGCAATAACAATAAGATTACCTTCTTCTCCAAACTTGTCTAAGAATTTATTGTACTCAATATTTATAGGGTGATCATCTGGTAGTAAATTGGCTTCAGTAAAAGAAAACTGCATGTGTTTCCATTGTGAACCAAGAAAAACGGTAGCACCAATTACTGCAATTAATATTAATAGACGATTTCGAAGTATAAATCGTGCAATTGTATTCCAGAACCCAAAACTGAATAGTTTAGCCATCAACTCAAATTAAGAGCTGCAAAGTTAGGCATTGTTAGGAATACTAAAGGATTATAACTTACAATTTAAGGTAAAATGTAAATTTAATAGAAAGGTTGTCTGTCCAGTCTGATAAATGGTAGGCACCATACCTATAAGCAAAGCTAGTTCCGAACCCTAAAAACAGTTTGTTTATCTCTAAACCGGCTTCATTATAACCGTGATTTAGTGTGTTGTATGGCCTACTGTGGTTCTCTTGGTTACCACTATCACCAATAGCGTGACGTGAAATAAGCACAACTTCTGGCTGAAACTTAGTTGTAAAATTAAGCGGTCTTAATGTGTGTCTTATTTGTAAGGTTGCAAGTTTATCACTAAAAAACTCACTAAAATACATAGTTTCAAAACTTCGTCTTCCGGCTACTGAAAAGCGTTGAAAAACAGTTTCTTTAGTTGGTGCGTTAGGGTAGGCGTGAAATAAATGCGTTAGTGGTATGTTACCAAAAGAATAATCTCCTTCTAGCAAAATAGCTGTGTGGCTTTTATTTAAGCGTTTTATCTGATAGTCTATTTTGGCGCCAATTTTTGTGTAATTGAAGTCACCTTCTAAAACACCATCAAAACTTTGAACTATTTGAGCAGAAAACTTAGGGAAATTTTCCTCAAACTCTATCGTCTTTCTCGGTCCTCTCAAAAACTTACTAAAAGGGCTCCATCTTACTGCAAAAACAGCTTCTGTTATGCGATAATCATTGTATAGCACGCCATCATCTAAAAAGCGGTATCCTGCTGTTTGGAAAATATGACTTCTCCTGAACATAGTTTCAGTAAGAAGCTTGGGAGTAAATTTATGTTGTAAGCTTGTACGCCACGTTTTATGCTGGTAGTAAAAATCTATATTAACCAATCTTGGTTCAAAAAGAGAATACACCAGCTTATCTGTGAGGTAAACAAAGCTACCAACCTCTGCAACATCACTTGTATAATTTACATTAAACCAAGAAGAAGACTCTTCTCGAAGCAGCACACCAGCACCAAAGCTATATTTAAAGGTGTGATCCTTAAAACCATACACACCGTAACCCTCTAGCCTAAAGTCTTTTGAAAATTTTTGATTGGTAATACCGCCAGTTCCCAAACGCATACCTTCGTAATTATTATATTTTACAAGGGTTCTTAAATCTACATCCCAAAAACCGATAGGGTAATAACCTTCATTAAAGTTTTGAATAACATCTATACGGCGTTCAATATTTTCTGCTTTAACTATACTGTCTACGCGTTTAGAGGTTGCTTTGTCTCTATCTGTAAATGGTTCTGACCTGTAAGTTTCCCAAAACGATTCAGGTTTATCTATTGCTTCTGGTAAGATTTCAATAGCGTAATTACCACGGCTAAGCGCTAAATCTGGATTTAAAATAACATCTGAAACTGTAGATGTTGAGCTTAAGTATAGCTTGTCTGCATCTATACCGCTTATGGTGTCATTTTTTTTAGTGTTTTTTCTTTGTAATTGCCCTACAGAAATATTTCCACCAAAAACAGAGATAGATTTACCTCCTTTTCCAGGTTTTATTGTCACAGATGACGACTCTGGAAACCACACATCTTGTGAGTCTAGATAACTAAACTCTTGTGTGGTTTCAATATTTACAACACCATTTAATTGTCCTATTGCTTTTTGAAGCGCTAAAGACTCTGTGTCTAAATAAAGAACTCCTTCTAAACCTGCAACTGCTCGCTGTCGTTTTGGCTTAAAGTAAATTACATAAGCTGGCCTACTACCAGTTGTGGTGTCTAGTATTTTATACCTGTAATTATTAAAGGGCTTTTTTGAAAGTGGGCTAGCATAGTCGGTTTCAAAAACAGTATAGTCTTCTTTATACCACGAGAGTGACTGTAGTTGTAATGCTAAAAGCTCATAAACTGGTTTCTCAAAGCCGGCAGTATTAGTACCCTTAACAGTTTCTTTTAATCCCTTTTCCTTAGAGTACTCGTAAGTACTTACCTTTTCTGAAAGATAGGCTCTACTTGAATTTAAAAGTGTTTCAATTTCAAAATTAGCAGAATCTACGTCAACTTTAAAATCTTCATTATCTATAATAAACTTATTATAAGAGGTGTATTTATAAGAAGACAGTTTTTGATCTGGATCGTTCTGAGTTTTATTTTTAATAGCTAATGCTATAATCTCATTTGCAGGATTATTTTGCTCTGTAAGAACAACCTCATTAAGCTGTTCTTGAGATGCTTTAAGGACAATGCTATAGTTAAATTTTGAGTCTTTTAGCTTAATAGTTTTTGGAGCAAAGCCAATATAGCTAACTGTAAACTCTTTAGCATAAGTAGAGTTTGTGAATTCAAAAACCCCATTAATATCTGTTAGGGTAACAGGATTATTGTTTATGCTTATTTGCGCAAATGCTAAAGGCTCTTTTTGTGTTGTAACTGTTCCTGTAATAAATTGTTGAGCAGTTCCCGTTATAGAGAACAAGCAACAAACAAAAACAAGCAGTCTTAGCATAACAATTTATTTAAAAAAAGACTGCCTAAAACATAAAGACATTCTTAATGATAACCATTAAGACAACGCATTAATGTTTTAGGCAGTATATAATGTCTAAATGAAAAATAGTTAGACTTTCATAATTTCAACCTCTTTTGCAGCATACACTTCATCTATTTTTGCAATGTATTTATCTGTAAGGTTTTGTACGTCTATCTCTGCGTTTTTCTTAAGATCCTCAGAAGCGTCTTCTAACTTCTTAATTTCTTGGTTTGCATTTTTACGGTCATTTCTAACCCCAATTTTAGATTCTTCGGCTTCGTTTTTAGCTTGTTTAGCTAATTCTTTACGACGCTCTTCTGTTAATGGTGGCACGTTTATAATTACGCTCTCTCCATTGTTCATAGGATTAAAACCTAAATTGGCATTCATGATAGCTTTTTCAATCTCCTGGATCATAGATTTTTCAAAAGGCTGAATAGATATTGTTCTTGCGTCTGGTGTATTTACATTACCAACTTGATTAAGAGGTGTTGGAGACCCATAATAGTCTACCATTACTCCAGATAACATTGCAGGACTAGCTTTTCCTGCGCGTATATTTATAAGTTGCTTTTCTAAGTGCTTTATGGCTTTCTCCATATCTTCCTTAGTGCTGTCTATTATAAATTTTAAATCGTCGTTCATGATATTTATAGTATTTTAAAAAAACTCAAATCAAATGTTGCGCCAAAGTTACATATTAACTTTGGTTCCAATAGTTTCTCCAGAAACCACTTTTAGTAAATTACCTGGTGTATTCATATCAAATACAATTATAGGTAATTTGTTCTCTTGGCTTAATGTAAATGCCGTTGTATCCATAACTTTCAAACCTTTTTTAAGGACATCATCAAACGTTATGTAATCAAACTTAGTAGCTTCTTTATCTTTTTCTGGATCTGCTGTGTAAATACCATCTACACGAGTTCCTTTTAAGATTACATCTGCTTCAATCTCTATAGCTCTAAGAACTGCAGCAGAGTCTGTAGTAAAGTAAGGATTACCTGTGCCTCCACCAAAAATAACCACGCGTCCTTTTTCTAAATGGCGCATAGCTTTACGCCTAATAAAAGGCTCTGCAACTTCATTTATTTTTATAGCGGTTTGTAAGCGTGTCTGTATGCCAGCATCTTCACAAGCACTTTGTAGTGCCAAGCCATTAATTACTGTGGCTAGCATACCCATATGATCGCCCTGTACGCGATCCATACCTCTACTAGCTCCAGCAACACCTCTAAAGATATTGCCACCACCAATAACTATTGCAACCTCTACACCTTTATCTATAATAGTTTTAATATCCTGTGCATACTCTGCTAGGCGATCTGGGTCTATCCCGTACTGGCGGTTTCCCATTAAAGCTTCACCAGAAAGTTTGAGTAAGATGCGTTTGTATTGCATAGGTAGATATTAAGTAATGTGAAATTTTGCACAAAAATAATCAAAAAAACTCAGTGTGCTTAGGATATTAAAACTAGTGTATTAGTTTTTACGTTAGTATGTAAGATACTTTATTTATTTTCGACCTAATAGTTTAATATTCAGTAGTTATGACCTATTCCTTTAAGCCCTTTTTATTAGTGTTATTTTGTGTGTTTATATCTTGTAATGTAGATGAAGATGCTAACAAAAATAACGAAGACAATAATTTTAATACAGTTAATGAGGTGCCAGAAGAACCTAATGACAACAGTCCCTTAACGGCAACTTATACTGTTGAGTTTATAGGTGAGTGGACCGCAGAAAGTCATCCTAATATGTTTCCTAATGATGACCATTTTTCTAAAACCATACTACTTACGCATAATGCTAATGTGACTTTATTTACTGAAGGCGAATTGGCTAGTACAGGTATTGAAGATATGTCTGAAATAGGCGACAATGACAATTTAGAAGTTGAAATGCAAACGTTAATATCTGCTGGAGAGGCAAACCAATATAAAATTGGACCAGCAAGTATACCAGGCAATGGCACAGATTTACTTACTGTTGAAGCGACTCAAAATTTCTCTAAGTTAAGTTATGTGGCTATGATAGCGCCAAGCCCAGATTGGTTTTCTGGAGTATCATCTGTATCATTATTTGAAAATGGTTCTTGGGTAAACACTGTTGAAATTGATGTAAAGGCCTATGATGCTGGTACAGAAAACGGAAATACATTTAGCTATGATAATGCTGAAACAATACCGCAACAACCAATTACCCAAATATCCGACGCACCTTTAGGTGATGGAACAACAGTATCACCACGTTTAGGTTATTTAAGAATAACGTTACAGGAGTAATAACTAGCATTTTTGTTTTGAACGCTTACTCCACTTTATTTAAAGTATAAAAGCCAAGGCGAATGCGATCATCGCCAGGCTCGCCTAATGGGTACGTGAATGTGCCAGAAACCCTTATAACAAGCTTAATCTGCTCCACAGGATTACCTTGGCTGTTGGCAGGGATGTGCTGGATGTACATTATATAGGGTATGTAATCCCGCTGCGGATCATCTATATGTAATTTGACTGCCAACTCGTTTGTGCAGGTCTCACACAACTCGGTATTATTAATATTTGTGATATAGTTTCCCTTTATGAGATGATCGAAAGGATCGACAGACGACTGCAAATCTGCCAGAGAGTTAACTAGCGCTTCACTTTCTTCGTTTGTATACTTGTATTCTCCGTAGAGAAAGTCTTGGTCAAACTGCAAACCAGAATATGATAGGTTGGTATGGTGTTGTTCTTTTAACACTAAATCTATTTCGAGGGTTTCAGCACCATCAATGAATCTCCACTTACCAACTAATCTGCCTAGATCATTACCAAAGTCCTTAAAATATGTATTTGCTGTGGCAGTACGCCATTCGTTATTGGAGTATAACGGTTTAGTGTCTTGTACAACCTGTGCTTTGCAAGACACTAAAAATGTCATAACAATGCAAAGACTTAAATACTGAATGTTTTGTTTGAACTTCACGAGATTAAAGGTATAAAAAAGGCCTCTCATTTTTGAGACGTCTTTTTAAAATTTTTAACAAAGCTTAAATTACTCCACTTTATTTAAGGTGTAAAAGCCAAGACCAATGCGGGTATCTCCAGGCTCACCAATGGGATAGGTAAACATGTCTGTGATAGAAATAAATATCTTAATCTGCTCCACAGGATTGCCTTGGCTGTTGGCAGGGATGTGCTGAATGTACATTCTATAGGGTATGTAATCCCTCTGCGGATCCTCTATATGTAATTTGACCGCCAACTCGTTTGTGCAGGTCTCACACAGCTCGGTATTATTTATGTTGGTTATGTAATTTCCATTAATGAGGTGTTCATAAGGGTCTGTCGAGGATTGTAGCTCCCCTAAAGAGTTGACAAGCTCTTCACCTTGTTCATTATTATATTTATACTCACCATAGAGCATATCTTGATCGAACTGGGCATCTGTAAATGATATGGATTGGTGTTTTTCTTTAAATTTCAGTGAGAGCTCAAGAGTTTCCGAACCATCAATAAATCTCCAGGTTCCAACCAATCTACTTAAGTTATCATCATAGTCCTTGTAGTAAACATTCTCTTGCGCTATTTCACGCCAGTTGTTGTTACTGTAAAGTGGCTTGGTCTCCTGTACAAATTGCGCCTTGCAGGATAAGATTGATAAAAATAATAGGCATAATGTAAAATTTTTCTTCATGAATATGATTTAGTTGCAGGTGTTAGAGGTATCCAGTGTATCATTGTCGGCCAAGCCTAATGTAGTCCAGTTAGAGGTTTGCTCTATAAAATTAACTTTTTAAAAACAAAAAAAGGCCTCTCATTTCTGAGAAGCCTTTATATAGTAAAGTGTTTTAAGATATTATCCTAAAGTAACACGTTTAAACGCTACAACATCTGCATCGCCTTGGCTAGCTACATATTGTGCTACGTTTTTGCTGTCATCCATAATAAAGCGTTGGTCTAGCAATGCTTTTTCGTGGTCTAAAGTTGTGTTGTCTGCAACAAAACGCTCAACCTTACCTGGTACAATTTTGTCCCAAATTTTTTCTGGCTTTCCTTCAGCTTTTAATTCTGCTTTAATATCTTCTTCTGCCTTAGCCATAACTTCTGGAGTTAACTGAGACATAGAGATGTATTGAGGAACATTCTTTTGAGTTTTTCCTAAACGGCCTAACTCAATGTTTTCCTTTTCAATAGCAGCAATACGAGCATCTGTTTCAGAAGCAACGAAATCTGCATCAAAATCTTTATAAGATAATGTAGTTGCACCCATAGATGCTACTTGCATAGATACGTTTTTAGCAACCTCAGCAGCATTGTCTATTTCTTTAGACAAACCAACTAATGCTCCAATTTTGTTACCGTGAACATAAGAGCCTACAAATGGTGCTTCTAAAACTTCAAAACCACCAATTTCAATCTTCTCACCAATAACACCTGTTTGCTCAATAAGTTTTTCGGCAACAGTCATACCATCAAAATCTGCAGCAAGAAACTCTTCTTTAGAATTTGTGTTAATTGCAATATCTCCCATTTTGTTAGCCATTTCTACGTAAGAATCGTTCTTAGCAACAAAATCTGTTTCACAGTTAAGAGAAACAACCACACCTTTAGTGTTGTCGTCGTTTATTTTAGCAACAACAGCACCTTCACTAGAGTCTCTGTCTGCTCTCTTTTCAGCAATTTTCTGTCCTTTTTTACGTAAGATGCTAATTGCAGCGTCGAAGTCACCTTCTGCTTCAACTAAAGCTTTCTTACAGTCCATCATACCGGCACCGGTAGCTTTTCTCAATTTATTTACGTCTGCAGCAGTTATTTTTGCCATTGTATTTATATTTTATAATTTAAAAAAAGTCGTCAAGCTAATTTTTGCTACTACTCAGCCAGCAGAATGCAAAGAAAAACTCAACGACTTTAAATTGTATTACCTAATTGTTATTTATTCTTCTTCGCTAGATGCTACAGCTTTTTTAGCAGGAGCTTTCTTTGCTGCAGGTTTAGTCGCTTTTTTAGCGTCTTTTTCTGCTTTAGATTGCTCTTTGTCTGCCTTACGCTCGTTTAATCCATCTACGATAGCATCTGTTACGTAAGAAATTACTTTCTTAACAGATTTAGATGCATCATCATTTGCAGGGATTGCGAAATCTACTTCTCTAGGATCACTGTTGGTATCTACCATAGCGAAAATAGGAATGTTTAATTTCTGAGCTTCTTTTACAGCAATGTGCTCACGAGTAATATCTACTACGAATAGTGCACCTGGAAGACGCGTCATATCTGCGATTGAACCTAAGTTTTTCTCAAGTTTTGCACGCATACGCTCTACCTGTAACTTCTCTTTCTTTGATAATGTATCAAAACGACCATCTTTTTTCATACGATCTACAGAAGTCATCTTCTTAACTGCCTTACGGATAGTTACGAAGTTGGTAAGCATACCACCAGGCCAACGCTCAGTGATATAAGGCATGTTAGCCTTTTCTGCTTCTTCAGCTACAATTTCTTTAGCTTGTTTTTTAGTTGCTACAAAAAGGAT
Source organism: Croceibacter sp. (assembly GCF_002716225.1). Taxonomy (NCBI): domain Bacteria; kingdom Pseudomonadati; phylum Bacteroidota; class Flavobacteriia; order Flavobacteriales; family Flavobacteriaceae; genus Croceibacter; species Croceibacter sp. Next base: position 260,738 of record NZ_PAZX01000007.1, read on the forward strand.
CTTACGACCGCTAGCAGCAATTTTACTAAGTGCATCTGCAGCCTCTTGCATTTTAGCAGCACTTTTGTAAAGGTTTATAATGTGAATCCCGTTACGTTCCATATAGATATATGGAGCCATATTTGGGTTCCAACGTCTTGTGAGGTGACCAAAGTGGACACCAGCATCAAGGAGTTCTTTAACTTCTATGTTATTTGCCATTTTATTAAATAGTTTACGTTCTGTTTGGACTTAGCAATACTCAGGTGGTCACTTGCGTTCGCCGAGAGTATTTAGATGCTAAACTAACTTTCGATACCAGATCGAAGTACAGCACTATAATGTTTATAATTTTATGAAATTCCTCAAGAAACTTCGCCAACCAAAGGTTAGCAGAAATATTAACGTTTCGAGAATTGGAATTTTTTACGGGCTTTCTTCTGACCGAATTTCTTACGCTCAACCATTCTTGGGTCTCTAGTAAGTAAACCTTCTGGCTTAAGAACCAAACGGTTCTCAGCATCTAGCTCACACATAATTCTTGAGATAGCCAAACGGATAGCTTCTGCTTGTCCAGTAATACCACCACCAAATACATTGATACTTAGGTCATACTTGCCTTCGTTCTCTGTAAGCATTAATGGTTGTGCTACTTTATACTGAAGTGTTCCGGTTGTAAAATAGTCGTTAACGTCTTTTTTATTTACAGTAATGTTACCGCTACCGTCTTTAAGGTAAACTCTGGCAACAGCTGTTTTTCTTCTACCAATTTTGTGAATTGTTTCCATTTACACCAAGTCGTTAATGTTAATTACTTCTGGTTTTTGAGCGTCAAGCGAATGCTCTCCACCAACAAAAACTCTCATGTTTCTAAACAACGCTGCGCCTAATTTGTTCTTAGGTAGCATTCCTTTTACTGCATTCTCGACAAGACGCGTTGGGTCTTTTTCGAATAATTGCGTAGCCGTAAGACTGCGTTGTCCTCCTGGATAACCGGTGTAACGTTGGTATTCTTTGCTAGTCCACTTTTTACCTGTAAGGTTGATTTTTTCTGCATTAATAACAATTACGTTATCTCCACAGTCAACGTGAGGTGTAAAGTCTACTTTGTGTTTACCACGTAACATTCTGGCAACAACAGAAGACAGCCGTCCAAGGCTCTGTCCCTCAGCATCCACAAGCACCCAGTTTTTTGTAACTGATGCTTTATTGGCAGACACTGTTTTGTAGCTTAATGTGTTCACACTAATAAATTTTAATTATACAAATAGTTTATTTCCGTCTAAAAAAACGGAGTGCAAATGTACAACTATTTATTTATTCGGCAACACCTGATTTTGAATTAATTCTGAAGTGCTTAACTCCTTAATTTTAATGGTTTATATTTGGCAAGCTTAATCTTTAAAACAATACGTTATGCACCTCATTAAATACATCCTGAAATCTACTTTATATATAGGTGTTCTATTTCTGTTTTTTAGCTGTGCTAATGATGACAGTTCTTCAAATTTAATTGAGCCTACTCCAACTCTAAATGGCACCTACATACTTACAACATTAAACGCAGATGTTCCAGTTGATTTAAATAACGATGATATTACTAACACAAACTTATTAGAAGAGACCTCTTGTTTTGATATTATGGAAGTCAACTTTAATACTGATGGCTCTTTTAGTGCTATAAACTCTAAACTTGATTTTAATGGTGGTGCAAGTGGTAATGAGGTTACTTGTACAACGAGAACAGATAGCGGTACTTGGTCTTTAACCGAAAATGAACTTACATTATCTGTTATTATTGCAGGCACTACAATTACAGAGACTAAAGAAATTTCACTTACAGATACTACATTTTCATTTAATGTTACAGAAAGTGAAATAGATGCTTATGTTGAAGACACTTCAGAAAGCTCTGCTAGTAGTATAACAGAATTGTTTTTAGAATACACTAAACAGTAATCTTTCTAAATTAAATGAAACATATTGCGTTGTTTCTTTTTTTATGCACATCATTTATTCAAGTGATGGCACAAGATATTACAATACGTGGTAATGTTATAGATTCTGAAGGTAATCCTATACCTTTTGCCACCATAAAATGTTTAAATACTTCACTAGCAACAACGACATCCTTAGAAGGTGTTTTTTCACTTCAACTAGATGAGCCAGCTGTATACAAATTAGAAGTTGCAGCAGCTGGATTTAAAACTTTTTATGAGACTCTGGATGTAACAACGGGCTCTAAAACTGTAAGGATTAATTTGCAAAAAGATACAGAGCAGTTATCGGAGGTCATTGTAAAATCGCCATCTAAAATTAGCTTATTAAACCAGCAGGCTTTAGCTATTTCAACTTTAGACTTTTCATTAAGTCAAAATAGCTCCCAAGATGCTTTAGATATTTTAAATAGAGCAAATGGCATTAGGGTAAGACAAACTGGAGGTATAGGTAGTGATATTAATATTTCTATACAAGGAGCTCAGGGTAATGCCATAAGACGTTATTATGATGGGCTACCTTTAAAATATCTAGCGTCTGGAATAGACATTAATAATTTTCCCGTAAACCAAATAAGCAGAATTGACATTTATAAAGGTGTAACACCATTACAGGTTGGTACAGACGCTTTAGGTGGAGGTATACATATAATTCCAAAGACATTTTATACCTCTTATATAGAAGCCAATTATCAAATGGGAAGTTTTAATACTCACAAAGCTTCAGTTAATTTGTTCACACTAAATGAAAACAATATGTTTTTAGGGTCTAACATGTTCCTTAATTATTCAGACAATACATATAGGATTGATGCGCAAGATTTTAATGAAGAGACTAGACAAGCAGAACATGTTATAGAGGTAGAGCGTTTTAATAATTTATACAGATCCTATTATGCAGATGTTTCTGTTGGATTACGTGATAAACATTGGGCAGATGAACTTAAATTAAACCTAGCTTACACCAATACATTTAAAGAAATACAAACTGGAGTTTTGTTTAACCCTGTAAGACCTTTGGGAGATGTGTTTACTGAAGATGAAGGTGTTAGCGCAACTTTAAGTTATAATGTTAACCTTTTAAATGATAAATTGACGATTGTTAGTAAATCTAATTTGGGTATTTATAAAGAAAAAGTGACAGACTCTACTTCTAATTTTTACAACTGGTATGGAGAGCCATTAACAATCACAAATACTATTGGTGCCGAATTATTTAGTGAGCCATCCTTAATAGAGATAGACAAAACTATTTTTTTGCAGCGACTTACAGGAATCTATACCATAAATGATAAGCATAGTCTAACGGCAAGTAATCTATATATTCATCAATTCAGAACAGGAAAAAATGCACTTATAGCTGCTGAAAATGATGTGTTACAGTTTACTTCTAGATTAAACCAGAATTTTGCAGGAATTGAATGGAAAGGAAGCTTTTTTAAAAATCATATTGAAACAGTTGCTTCATATAAAAACTACCATTATGCAATACGTGGTACTAGTAATGAAAATGCAATAACTAATGAGTTTGTGGAGCAAGATGTATCAAAAAACTATAGTGGAGGAAATCTTGCCCTAAAATATACGGTGTCACCAAAATTGTTTTTTAGAGTGTCTTATGAAACAGCATATAGGTTGCCTGAAGATACAGAGGTGTTTGGAAATAACACTACCATACGTGCCAATCTAAACTTAGAACCAGAACAAAGTAACAATTATAATTTTGGAACATCATTTAAGTCCTCATTATTTAAAATACCATTTTCTGCTGAACTAAATGGATTTTACAGAAAACAGAAAGACAGAATAATCTTATTGGCTTCAGGATTCGATTTGGCGCAATATTTTAATGAAGAAGAAGTAGAAATAAAAGGAATTGATGGGTTTGTAACTTTTAAACCATTTAAAAACTTTCAATTAAATATGTCTGCTACATATCAAGATGTACGCATACAGAGTGCTTTGGTAGCAGCAGATAATAATCTTATAGGCACACGAGTGCCTAATTTACCATCATTTTTTGCCAACGTAGATGTAGGTTATACTTGGGAAAAACTAATACACGAAGAAGACCAGTTTAAATTAAACTATTACTATAATTACGTAGAAAAATTTTCTTCCATTCGCGAAGCCAATGCTTTGCAAAACATTGCTAACTTTGTTCCTACTCAACATATTAGCAGTCTAGAAAGTATTTATTCTGGAAAGCACGAAAAATATTCAATAGCATTGAGAATTAATAATATGTTTGATGATGATGCTTATGATAATTTTAGAGTACAACGACCTGGTCGTAGTTACACTATTAAATTAAGGTATGTGATAGATTGATTATGAAGAACATTTTACCAAATCTTATTATCGTTTCTTTTTTAACTATTGTTCTTAGTTGTGCAACAGATGATGCTATACCTGTTGCAGAAAACACTACAACACCAAATCCCACAGAAGATCCTACCGAAGACCCACAACAGCAATATGATTATATGCTTTATACAAGAAGTGGCTCATCTTCTAATGGGTTTATTACAGGATTTGACACCTTCCCGGAAGGCGATTTAGATATCCCAAACTTACCAACAACATTGGCCTATCCTTCCATATCTGGAGGTGTGTCTTACAACCGTTACACAGTTAATCAACAAAAATTGTTTGGTGGAGCTGGCTATCAAAGAGTTATCTTAGATGAAAATAAAGTGCCAAATGAAGGCGAGATAATTGAAACTTTAGGTGGAGGCTCAAGTGTAGTTATTCTTAATGACACCAAAGGATACTACACAGATTTTAATACGCTAAATATTCAGATATTTAATCCTCAAACTTTTCAAAGAATAGGTGAGATAGATATGAGTGAAGCTTATAGTATTCCAGAAAACGATGCTAATTATTACAATTCACTATATGTTGTTGGCAATACACTTTATGCGTGTTTGTATACTGGTCGTTCCTTTCCGCCATTTATATACGAAAGTAATGTAGGAAGTATAGTTGCTATAATAGATACTACTACAGATACATACCAGTCTAACATTTTTAGGGAAGAGACTAAGTATCCTGGACAACCCTTTTTAAGATTTAAAAACAGCACTGTAGATGAGCAAGGTAATTTATATTTACCAACACAAGGTGGATTTGGTTTAGAGGAAGACCCAGAAATTCCTGTTTTTGCAAAACTTACACGAATATCTAATGAGACCTCAAATTTTGATGATTTTGAGTTTATTCCTCAGTTAAGCATATCTTCATCTACCGCCGAAACCGTAATAAATGCAGGGTTTTTATATGTAGGTAACGGTATAGCCTATACGAATGTGTTAATGGAGGATCCAGAAACTTCATCAGATTTGGTAAACAAAGCATTAATGCGTTGGGTAAGGTTAGATCTAATATCGCAAACAGCTCAATTAATAGAAGGCATACCTAGAAATGCAGGCCTTACAACCGGAATGGCATATAATTTTAATAACAAAGTACAGCTTCCTGTTTATGACCCAGAAACAGGAGAAAGTGCTATTTACGAAACAGATCCTTCTAGCACGCTAGGTACAAGAGTATTTAATGTTACCGCTGGCGGAATAATTTATGGATTTTACCAAGTTGAAGAATAATATGAAACCTACATTTTACATAACCTACATATTGCTTTTAGCTGTTGGCTATTTGCAAGCCCAAACTTTATCTAATGGAGATTTTGAAACGTTTGGAGTTCAAACTACACAACTTTATACACGAGATGGTGGCGCCTATAATGGAGAAACCTGTATGATAGATGGTGGTACTATTCAGGAAGCTGGTACTTATGAAGGCGTTGGAAGACCAATAGGATTTACAACTACAGATGATGCTTTTGAGCAATCACCTAGCACAGTAGAGCAAACTACAGACGCCAATTCTGGCGCTTCTGCAATACAATTAACAACAAACGGTTTTGATGTTATTGGTTTGGTAGGTTTATTTGAGCCAGAAGTACTTAGGCAAGAATTAATACCTGTTGCTTACCCATTTACTGCAGTACCAACATCTATAGATGGGTTTTATAGACATATGAGTGGCGTGCCAAGATCATTTCCTCCAGGAACTTGCACAAGCGATGGGCAGTTAGAAGAAACAAGGACATACACTGGCGCTTTTAAAGTATATGCAGTTATGACTAAGTATAACGAAACCACCGAGGAAGATGAAATAGTAGCCACCGTAAACTCAGAATTTCCTAATGCTACAGATTATACGGCTTTTTCTGCACCTGTAACAGTTGTGCAACCTGGTATAATTCCAGATAAAATTGTGTTTGTAATGTCTTCTTCTCCAGAATTTATAAGCCCTAATCCTGTAGCTATTGTAGGCTCTAGGTCTTTTGTAGATGACGTAGATTTTATATTTCCAGTTTTAAGTGTAGAAGAAACTATTGATAAAACAACAAATTTTTCTGTTTACCCAAATCCAGCAACATCTCATTTTTCTTTAAATACAGAAGTTCCAAATCTTGAATTCAAATTATATAACATTTCTGGAAAATTAGTAATGCAAGGGTTTGCAGGTTCTAAGAATCACCAGGTAAATATTTCTTCATTAACACCTGGAATGTATTTTTTAAACACCAAATTAGGTGCTACTAAGTTAATTGTTAACTAACTAAGTCTTAGTAAACCCTGTATAATATTTATTAATGATATGTCTTCTAAGGGAAACTTAAAAAGTTAAGGTTTTCCCAAAATACATGGTACGCTGTAACAAGATGATAAAATGATGAGTCTTTAAAGTACATCAATCAAAATAATCATCAATCAATTCTAAGTTTCTAACTGCTTAGAAATCAAAAACCAACCAATCCATGAAGACACTATCCTTAAGTCTTTTAGCCCTTTTATTATCCTCATCTATATTCTCTCAAGATTCTACAAAAGTTGAAGTTCCTAAGCGTATTTATACAACGGCTAGTATCTCGAGTTATAGTACACCAGAAATAGATGGTATCTTAAATGATGATGCTTGGAATGCTGTAGAATGGACTACAGATTATATAGAAAATCAACCAGATGAAAACACACCGCCAACCGAGCAAACTAAAATGAAGATTGCTTATGACGATAAGAATATTTACGTGGCATTTAGATGTTATGATGCAGAGCCAGAAAACATTGTAAAGCGCTTGTCTAGAAGAGATGGCTTTGAAGGAGATTGGGTAGAAGTAAACTTTGATAGTTTTAATGATGATCGCACAGGGTTTTCATTTACAGTAACTGCAGCAGGTGTAAAAGGAGATGAATTTATCTCTAACAACGGAAACTTTGATGGTAGCTACAACCCAATATGGTATGTAAAAACAAATATAGACACAGAAGGTTGGACAGCAGAAATGCGTATACCATTAAGTCAACTTAGGTTTAGCGCAGATCAAGACCAAGTTTGGGGGTTGCAAAGTACACGTAGATATTTTAGAGCAGAAGAACGCTCATTGTGGCAAAGACTTCCTGCAGATGCTCCAGGTTTTGTAAGTGAGTTTGGTGAGCTAAGAGGTTTGGTTGGCTTAAAACCACAAAAACAATTAGAAATTCAGCCCTTTATTTTGGGGCAACAAGATGTGTACGAAGAAGAACGCGGCAACCCTTTTAGAGATGGTGCCGACACTAAGTTAAATGCAGGATTAGATGCTAAGATAGGTATTACTAATGACCTTACTCTAGACCTAACTATTAATCCAGACTTTGGTCAAGTAGAGGCAGATCCTGCGGCCATTGCACTGGATGGTTTTCAGTTGTTTTTTCAAGAACAACGTCCTTTCTTTGTGGCCAACTCTAACATTTTCAACTATTCCTTAGATAATTTTTCGCCGGGCAACTTGTTTTACTCAAGACGAATAGGGCGAAGCCCTCAAGGTTTTGCGCAAAGTGATAATATTCAATATACAAATCAACCAAACAATACTACTATTTATGGTGCAGCTAAGTTTAGTGGTAAAACTAAAAATGGATGGAGTTTAGGAGTTATTGAAAGTGTGACGGCTAAAGAATTTGTAGAAATTATAGATTTTGATAACCAAACCACAGAGCAAATTGTAGAGCCGCTCACTAATTACTTTGTGGGTAGAGCCCAAAAAGATTTTAATGACAGAAATTCTTATATAGGAACCATGTTTACTGCTACTAACAGAGATTTAGAAGATGGTCAATTTTTAAATTTTCTTAGACGTGATGCTTATTCAGCAGGTATTGATTTTAAACACAACTGGAAAGATAGAAAGTATTATTTAGAAGGAATGGCTTACGGTAGTCATGTTAAAGGAAGTAAAGAAGCAATTGCACGAACACAACAATCATTAACACATTTATTTGGAAGAGTAGACGCAGGTCATGTTGAAATAGACACAACTAGAACATCCCTATCAGGAACAGGTGGCCGTTTAGAAATAGGAAAAGCTTCTGGAGGAAATTTTAGAGCACACCTAGGTGGAACCTGGCGCTCTCCAGAGTTGGAGCTTAATGATATAGGCTTTTTAAGACGTGCAGATGAGATTAGACAGTATGCAAGATTAAGCTACCAAACATTAAAACCCTTTGGAAATTTTAGAAGAATAAATGCACAATACAGACATTACAATTCATTTGATTTTGATGGAAATTATAATGTAGCAGAACATCGCTTAGATGGTTTTGCACAGTTTAAAAATAACTGGGGAATTGAAACTGGTTTTATTCATAAACCAAGAAACTATAATGTGAGTACATTACGAGGAGGACCAAGGTTTAGATTCTCTAAAGAGAATATTAACTACTTTTTTATAGGGTCAGACTCTCGTAAAAAATTTGTGTACAGTGGTGGTTATGTTATTTCTGAAGCTGTAGATAAGCAATTTACCTATTTAGAGTTAAGTGCAAGGATGTCTTACCAACCTACAGATGCCCTAAACCTTTCTATAAGGCCTGTATATTCTAAAAACCCTAACCAAACACAATATGTTGCAACACGAGAAGTAAATGGTAAATCTAGGTATATTACTGCAAATATTGAACAGCAAACGTTAAGTGCACAGTTTAGATTAAACTATACATTTACTCCTAACTTTTCACTTCAGTTTTATGCACAGCCATTTGTATCAACAGGACGCTATTCTAATTTTAACTATATTACAGATGCAACTGCAGATAATTTAGCAGATAGATTTCAGCTGTATAATGACAACCAAATAAGCTTAGAAAATGGAACCTATAATATAGACGATACAGAAAATGGAACTACAGATTATAGCTTCTCAAACCCAGACTTTGCATTTTCTCAATTGAACACAAATTTGGTGTTGCGTTGGGAATATATACCTGGTAGCGAGTTATTTTTAGTGTGGTCCTTAAATGGTAATGCTTTTGAGCAACCCGACAACCACATAGCATCTATATTAACAGATTTTGTAACAGAATCCAGACATAGTAATACATTTCTATTAAAAGCAACTTATAGGTTTGTTCTTTAAAACTTCCAACTATGAAAATATTAGTCACGTTAATCCTTTCTATTCTTACTACATCTTTAGCAGTTGCTCAATATGATTTTGAGCCTACCGCAGAAAATCCCTTTGGGCAACCTCATCCAGATGCTCCACAACAACTAAAAGATTTTGAGCCTATGATAGGTATTTGTGATTGCAAGTCGATGAGCAGAATGCCTGATGGTTCTTGGAGTGATGCTGTTGATATGCAATGGACATTTAAGTATATTATGAATGGTATGGCGGTGCAAGACGAAACTTTAAAGGCAGACGGCAAACACTCTGGTAGTATAAGACAGTTTATAGCAGATAGTAGCAAATGGTATGTGCACTATTATTCAAGCAATGCGCCAAGCTTAGTGCTTCCTACTTGGGAAGGTAAAAAGAAAGATGGTGCAATAGTGTTATATAGAAATCAAAAATCGCCTAATGGCATAGACGGATTTTATAGACTTACTTTTTATGATATGACTAAAACAGGTTATAAATGGATAGGTGAATGGGTTAGTAAGGATGAAAGTATTGAATACCCTACTTGGAAAATAGATTGTGCCAGAAAAATTTAAAAGAAAATATCTTGAGCCAACCTATAAGTGTTCGCGTGAGCTTCAATAATTTTTTTTATGTCTTTGGAATAGCCGCCACCCATACTAACTTCAACAGGAATATTTAAATCTTTACAAAGCTGAAGCACAAACCTGTCACGTTCTTTACAACCTAAGATACTACAGCTTAATTTGCCGAGTTTATCGGTTTCTAGAATATCTACGCCACTTAAATAAAAAATGAAATCTGGGTTAACATCAGAAATTAGCTTAGGTAGTGTTTCCTTTAGTAGTTTAAGATAATTATCATCAGTTGTGTGAGATGGTAATGCAATATCTAAATCTGATGATTCTTTTTTAAAAGGGTAATTTTTTTCACCGTGCATAGAGAATGTAAAAACAGAGGTGTCGTCTTTAAAAACCTCTGCTGTACCATTGCCTTGATGTACATCTAAATCTACAATTAAAACTTGCTTTACTTTGTTTGTGTGCTGTAAATACCGAGCACCGATAGCTTGATCATTAAACATACAAAAGCCTTCACCTCTATTGGTATAAGCATGATGAGTGCCTCCAGCAATATTCATAGCAATCCCATACTCTAATGCAAAATCACAAGCTTTAATAGTGCCGTCTGCAATAATAAATTCACGCTCTACCAAAGCACTGTTAAGAGGAAATCCAATTTTTCGAGCAGCTCGCGCGTCTAGCGTTAAGTTTTTTAAATCTGAAATATAATTTGTGGTATGTACCAGGTCTACATAGGTTTCAGAATAAACAGGCTCAAAAAAGTTATCAGGCTCACAAGTGCCTTCGTATATTAATTGCTTAGGTAAAAGCTCATATTTTTCCATAGGAAATCTATGTCCTTCTGGAAGCGGAACTTTATAAATAGGATGATATGCTATTTTAAGCATAAGCTGTTAGGCTTCTATTTAGCTAATAGATTTACCGTTAGGGATTCCTGTAGCATCTGGATTTACAAAAACTAAATTCCCGTTGGCATCTTCTGTCATTAAAATCATTCCTTGACTTTCTACACCTCTTAGTTTACGTGGTGCCAAATTAACTAATACAGTAACTTGCTTGCCTATTATATCTTCTGGTTTAAAGCTTTCTGCAATACCAGATACAATTGTTCTTACATCTATTCCTGTATCTACCTTAAGAACTAAAAGCTTTTTAGTTTTTGGCATTTTTTCAGCTTCTAAGATAGTACCTACACGAAGATCCATAGAAGTAAAATCTTCAAACTGCACGGTCTCTTTTTCTGGATCTACAACAGCATTTTCAGCTTCATTAGCCTTTTTGCTTGCTTCTAGCTTGTCTAATTGTTTTTGTATGTGTTCATCTTCAATCTTACTAAATAATAATTCAGCTTTATTAATTTGATGACCAGCTGGCAATAATGCATTTTTACTCGAGATGTCATTCCAGCTATTTTTCTCTGCAGAATCTTGGGAAGTTAAATTAAGAATGTCTTTAAGTTTATTTGAAGTAAACGGCAAAAAAGGCTCACTTAATGTAGCTAAAGCAGCTGCGATTTGTAATGCTACGTACATTACAGTTTTTGTGCGCTCTGCATCTGTTTTAGCAGTTTTCCAAGGCTCTTCATCTGCTAAGTATTTATTACCGAGTCTTGCAACATCCATTAAAAGCTTTTGAGCTTCTCTAAAACGGTAGCGTTCTAAAGAACTTGCAATAACATCTGGATATGTCTTAAGTTCGGTTAATGTTTGTTCATCTATTTCATTATACGTAGATGGTTCTGGAACATCGCCGCCATAATACTTATTGGTAAGTACAACAACACGATTAATAAAGTTGCCAAAGACAGCAACTAGTTCATTATTATTGCGGGCTTGAAAATCTGCCCACGTAAAATCATTGTCTTTTGTTTCTGGAGCATTTGCTGTTAAAGCATAACGCAAAACATCTTGTTGCCCTGGAAAATCTTCTAAATATTCGTGAAGCCAAACTGCCCAATTTTTAGAGGTAGACAACTTGTTGCCTTCTAAATTTAGAAATTCATTTGCTGGCACATTATCTGGCATAATGTAAGAGCCTTCTGCTTTAAGCATACTCGGGAAAATTATACAGTGAAATACAATATTATCTTTCCCTATAAAGTGAAGTAATTTGGTGTCTTCATTTTTCCAATATGGTTGCCAGTCTTTTCCATTTGCTTGTGCCCATTCTTTTGTTGCAGAGATGTAGCCTATAGGAGCATCAAACCAAACGTATAGTACTTTGCCATCAGCACCTTTTACAGGAACAGGTATGCCCCAATCTAAATCTCGTGTTACAGCTCTAGGTCTTAGGCCATCGTCTATCCAAGATTTGCATTGTCCATACACATTAGTTTTCCAGTCTTTTTTATGGTCTTTAAGGATCCAATCCTTTAAATAATTTTCATATTGGTCTAATGGTAAAAACCAGTGTTTTGTTTCTTTTAAAATTGGCTTAGCTCCAGAAATAGCAGATTTAGGGTTAATTAAATCTGTTGCGTTATGAGAAGTTCCGCAACTTTCACATTGGTCGCCATAACTTTCTTCATTACCACATTTTGGGCAAGTTCCTACAACAAAGCGGTCTGCGAGAAATTGATTGGCTTCTGGATCGTATAATTGTTCTGTAACCTCTTCAATAAACTTATCATTTTTATAAAGGTTCTCAAAAAACTCCGATGCAGTATCGTGATGTATTTTAGCTGACGTTCTTGAGTAATTATCAAAAGAAATTCCAAAGTCTTCAAAGCTTTTTTTGATGATGGTGTGATACTTATCAACCACATCTTGTGGGGTCACACCTTCTTTTTTCGCTTTTATAGTAATTGGCACACCGTGCTCATCACTACCACAAACAAACAACACATCTTCACCTTGCATACGTTGGTAGCGTGCATAAATGTCTGCAGGAACATAAACACCTGCTAAGTGTCCTATATGTATTGGCCCGTTTGTATAAGGTAAAGCCGCTGTAATGGTATATCTCTTTGGAGTAGTCATAGTCTATTTTTGAAGATGCAAAGATAACAAATCTCAACCGCTTGTAATACCTATGTTTCCCTCATAAAATCTTTATATTTGAGGCATGATAATTCCGCCATATTTAAAAGAAGGAGATACTGTTGCAATTGTGTGTACAGCTCGAAAAATCTCAAAAAAAGAGCTAGATCCAGCTATAAAGTTATTAACGCATTGGGGATTAAAAGTTAAGCTAGGAGATACTGTAGGGAAAGGAGATCATCAGTTTGGAGGTACAGATGTACAACGTGCAGAAGATTTTCAAGAGATGTTAGATGATAAAGAAGTGCAAGCCATTTGGTGTGCCCGTGGCGGATATGGTACTGTAAGAATGATAGATGAGGTTAATTTCTCTAGTATTGAAACAAACCCAAAATGGATTATTGGGTATAGTGACCCTACTGTATTACATTGCCATATACATAATTTAGGAGTTGCAACCATACATGGTCAAATGTGTTTAGAAATTGAAAACAAAACTGAAGCTACAAGAGACACATTAAAAAATATATTATTTGGAAATTATGATGCTATTAAATTTGCTTCAGACTTTAATTTAAATAGAACAGGTCATGCTAAAGGACAACTAATAGGAGGAAATTTATCTGTGCTATCTAGTGTTTTAGGTAGTAAATCAACAATAAAAACAGAAGGTAAAATTCTATTTCTTGAAGATTTAGATGAGTATTTATACCACATAGACCGTATGGTACATAACATAAAACGTAACGGCTTTTTTAAAAACCTAGCAGGATTGGTTATTGGTGGCTTAACAGATATGCATGATAATACAANCCCTTTTGGTCAATCTGCAGAAGAGATAATTGCAAATGCTGTAAAAGAATTTAATTTTCCTGTGTGTTTTAATTTTCCTGCTGGACATAGTAAAGATAATCGTGCGTTAATATTTGGAGCAGAAACAGAATTAATCGTCACAAAAGATAATGTGGTTTTAAAAACCGAAGCTTAAAATTATACATTGTGATTTTAGCACTTTGTTGTTACATAACTAACCTCTAATCACAAAAATACTTAACCAACTATGATGAATTGGGAACAACTATTATCTCTTAAGCGTTTTGGAGATACAAATAAGCGTTTAAGAAAAGAACAAGACGATACACGATTGGGCTTTGANGTAGATTACGATCGTATTATATTTTCCAGCTCTTTTAGGAGTTTGCAGGATAAAACTCAAGTTATCCCATTGTCTAAAACAGATTTTGTGCACACTAGATTAACACACAGTTTAGAGGTAAGTGTTGTGGGGCGAAGTTTAGGACGAGTTGTTGGTAAGAAGCTTTTAGAAAAACACCCACATCTTTCNGAGACGTATGGGCATCATTTTAATGATTTCGGGGCTATTGTTGCTGCAGCATCTTTAGCACACGATATTGGAAATCCGCCGTTTGGTCACTCTGGCGAAAAGGCTATAGGAGACTTTTTTAAATCTGGAAAAGGAAATAGATTTAAAGACTCTCTTACAAACGTTCAATATCAAGACCTTTGTACTTTTGAAGGTAACGCNAACGGANTTAAGCTTTTAACNGAAACAAAAAACGGAGTNACTGGCGGTTTAAGGTTATCTTACTCAACCTTGGGTGCTTTTATGAAATANCCAAANGCNTCGTTACCNTATAAACCAACAACTCAAATTCACCATAAAAAATATGGTTACTTCCAAAGTGAGCAGGAAGTCTTTAATGATGTAGTTAAGGATTTAGGATTAATTTCTGAAACTGTAAAAGATTCAGAAACTTACAAAAGACATCCGTTAACGTTTTTAGTTGAAGCCGCAGATGATATCTGCTATACAATTATAGACTTTGAAGATGGTATAAATTTAGGTTTAATAGATGAGGAGTTTGCTTTAGAATATCTAATTAATTTGGTTAAGGATAAGATAGACACAAAAAAATATCATCAACTCGTTACCAAATCTAATAGAGTAAGTTATTTAAGAGCATTAGCTATTGGAGTGCTTATTGAAGAGGCAGCTTCAATTTTTATTGCAAATGAAGAAGCTATACTTAAAGGTGACTTTAGTTCTGCATTATTAGATAAGTCACAGTACACGGCACAAATAGATGATATTATAAAAATTAGCATTAACAATGTATATCAATCTCAAGACGTCTTAGAGAAGGAGATATTGGGCTACCAAGTAATCGGAACATTATTGGAAGTTTATACAGATGCNGTGTTTAGTAAGAAAAACAACACAAATACAAACTTTAATTCATTGATTTTGAAAGGTTTTCTTAAAGAATTCGACTTAAATCAAGATGATTATTCTATTTTAATTGAAATTTCTTCACTTGTAGCCTCTTATTCAGACAGTGAAGCCCTTAGAATTTACCAGAAAATTAAGGGCATGTTATAGATATCGAATAATCTAAATATTAGTTATTTAGTTAATTATTTATTAAGAAAAAATTACTATTTTCGACAACTCGCTATTTTTTAAGTTTAAAACACCCAATATGAAATTGAAACTACTATTATTTTTATGCTGTTTAAGCTTTGTAGGCTTAAATGCACAAACCACAGAAACACTTATTCAAAACTATCTAGAAAGAACACATGAATCTTTAGGGGTCACTCTAGAAGACGTTCANAACATTAAGATTGTTTCTGATTATGAAACNCAGAAAACAGGTTTACAACACGTTGTTGTACAACAAACCGTAAATGAAATTCCTGTTTTTAATGCTTTTGCAACAGTAACTATTAAAGACAGCTCTGTAATTTTTGTTGGTAATAGNCTTATTGCAAATATTAACTCATTAACAAATACTAGTGCTCCTAGTTTTAATACAGAGGCTTCAATTTCTAAAGCTGCACAAGGTTTAGAAATCAATGTACCTTCTGGCTTAGAAATNATAGGTAGTATAGATGGTGGCGTACTTTTTAATTCAGGAAGTATTTCTCAAGAAGACATCCCTGTAAAACTAGTATACCAACCAACAGCTAATAATGATCTTAGGTTAGCTTATGAGGTNACAATCTTAACTGTTAAAGGCGACCACTGGTGGAACGTAAGAGTAGACGCTCAAACAGGAGAAGTTATTTCTAAGAATGATTGGATTGTGTCTTGTAATTTTGAAAGTGATGCAAAAACATCANACNCNCCAATTTCTCATAAGGCTCACAATCACACAAAAGCATTTGGTTATGCTGAAAACACAATGATGGTAGATGGTTCTCAATATGAGGTGTTTCCGTTGTTAATAGAATCTCCTAACCACGGTGCTTCTCAAATAGTATCTGAACCTGCTGCTGCTAATGCTTCTCCTTTTGGATGGNATGACATTAATGGTGTTGCTGGTCCAGAATATACTATTACAAGAGGAAACAATGTTTGGGCACAAGATGATAAAGATGCAGATGATGCTCCAAACGGATATTCTCCAGACGGTGGTGCAACTTTAGATTTTTCTGGTTACAATACGAACACAGACCTTAACCCTTTAGCTACTACAGATTTTGCAATAACAAACCTNTTCTTTTGGAATAACTTAATGCATGACATTTGGTACCAATACGGTTTTGATGAAGCGAGTGGTAACTTCCAAGAAAATAATTATGGTAATGGAGGTTCAGGATCAGATTATGTAAATGCAGATGCACAAGATGGCTTTTCATTAAACAANGCAAACTTTGGAACACCACCAGATGGCGGAAACCCAAGAATGCAAATGTTTTTATGGTCTGCAACTGGCCCAGTTGGAGCACCTTTAACAATAAACAANCCAAGTAGTNTTGCTGGAGCTTACGAAGCTACAGAGCCATTATATTTTGGTTCTGGTTTATCAGATACTCCAATAATTTCAGATATCGTATTTACTACAGATATGACATCAACTGAAACAGATAATTTTGGTAANCCATTAGAAACATCTAACACAGATGCAAATGACGGTTGTGGAGTAATAACAAATGTTGCTGAGGTTAATGGTAATATTGCTATTATTAGAAGAGGAACTTGTCCTTTTGTATCTAAGGTTAAAAACGCTCAAGATGCTGGAGCAATTGCTGTTATTATAGTTAATAACGTTGCAAATGATCCTTTAGTTAACATGGCTGGTACAGATAATACTATTAACATTCCTTCTGTATTTATCTCTAAAGAAAATGGAGATCCAATATTTACACAGTTGCAAACATCTAATGCAGTTGATGGTCAATTATTATCGCAACCATCTCAACGTATAGATGGAGATTTTGACAATGGTGTTGTAGCACACGAGTACGGTCACGGAATTTCTAACAGATTAACTGGTGGTCCTAGTGCTGCTTCTTGTTTAGGTAACCCAGAACAAATGGGTGAAGGTTGGAGTGATTTCTTCGGTCTTATGTTAACACTTAAGCCTGGAGATCAACCAGAAGATATTAGAGGTATTGGTACATATGTAACAGGACAGGAAATAGATGGTGTTGGTATTAGAAATGCACCTTATTCTACAAGCTTTGCTATAAACGACTTTACTTATGCAGATACAAATAATGAAGCTCAAGTTTCTGTGCCACACGGTGTAGGTTTCGTATGGGCAACAATGCTTTGGGATATGACTTGGGCATTAATCGATGAGTATGGTTATGATGCAGACCTGTATAATGGTACTGGTGGTAACAATATTGCGATGCAATTAGTTATAGATGGTCTTAAGATGCAATCTNGTAATCCTGGATTTATAGATGGTAGAGATGCAATATTAGCTGCAGATATGGCTGTAAATGGAGGNGCAAACCAATGTTTAATTTATACTGCATTTGCACAAAGAGGTTTAGGATTTAGTGCAGAACAGGGAAGTAACTTTAGTAGAACAGACCAAGTTGAAGCATTTGATATGCCTCCTACTAATGTTTTAGATTGTTCTAACCTTTCTGTTGCAGAGAATACACTTAGTCAATTTAAAGTNTATCCTAATCCAGCAACAAATGTTATAAACATTAGCCTAAACAAAACGTTAGCTAATGATGTAAATGTTAGTTTAACAGACCTTCAAGGAAGACAAGTTCTTAAAACTAAAATNGGAACAGCAAGTACAACTTCTATAGATGTATCTTCTATTTCTAATGGGGTTTATATTCTTTCTTTAGAGTCTAATAACAAAACATATTCTCAGAAAGTAATTATTGAGTAAGCCGTAAAGGTTTAACCAAAATTCATATTCATATTAAAGCAGAGCTATTTTATAATAGCTCTGCTTTTTTTTATTAATACTACAAGTATTTTAAGGTGACGTTACTAATAGTTTGTTGTTGAGCTAGTCTAGGTGTTTATTGCCTAACAAAAGACAGCTATGGTAGAGAATTGCGAAATTCTGTGTAGGACTTAAAAGGTTGAAATGCAAAAATTATAGCTAAAATTACATTGTTGATTTTCATAAAGTTAAAGTAGTAACAAAAGAATAAGGATAAATTAAACTTTACGACTCATTTATTATGTTCGCTATCTAATATCATGCAATTTGTCATGATTTAGAAACTATTTTACTTAAAAAATACATAATATGAAAAACAAGTACACATCAAGTTTTATGGTGCTTTTTTTAGCCTTAGTATCCTTTATAGGTACTGCTCAGGATAATCAAAGTATCATTAGCTCTTATTTAGCTAAAAATGCTCCTTCACTAGGATTAAATTCGTCAGATGTTTCAGAATTTACAATTACTAGTGCAACAACTCTTTCAAACAAAGAAGTAAAAGTTGTTTACTTATTACAACGTATAAATAATGTAAATGTTTCTGGTGCTAGTGCAACAGTTGTTATTAAAAATGGCGAAGTGCTTAGCTTTAAGCACGGTTTTGTTTCAGACCTATCAGCAAAAACAGATATTTCTTCAGCAAGCCTTTCTCCGGTACAAGCAGTAAATTCTGCTGCAAATCATTTAGGCCTTCAAGGTGAATCAAATGTAATGGTAACAGACTATAAATCTCGTGAAGATTTATTAATAGAAAATGCTACAGATACTAACTATGAAGCACCACTTTATTACGAAATTTCAGATAATGACAGGTATATACTAACCTATGAGGTTATAGTAAAAGATCCTAAAGGTGCTTGGTGGAATGCAAAGGTAAACGCGAGCAATGGTCAACTTTTAAATAAAGTGAATATGACTATTACTTGTAATTTCGACCTTCCTTACGAAACAGATGCTGTAATAAACAACCATAAATCTCATTCTCATACAGTAGAGAAAAATGGACAATCTAATTTGGTAGATTCTTACTCTAAGATTTCACCATTTAGTGCTTCTGCTTCATCTGCATTAGTTTCAGACGGTGCAATTTATAATGCCTATCCACTACGTGTAGAGTCTCCATTACATGGTGATCGCGTAATATTAAATGACCCTTCAGCTGTAACNCCAGATTTAGATGGTTTAGTGCCTTCTCCTTTTGGATGGCATGATGTTGATGGTATGGCAGGTGCAGAATTTACAACTACACAAGGAAACAACGTTTCAGCTTACTTAGATACAATGGATAATGATGCGCCTACTGGCCCAGAAGTATTTGTAGATGGTGGAGCAAACTTATTATTTGATGATGAAATTGATTTTAGTTTAGAACCGTCAGAATACAGACCTGCTGTTATTACAAACTTATTTGTTTGGAACAACTATATGCATGATGTTTGGTACAACTACGGTTTTGATGAATCTAGTGGAAACTTTCAAGAAGCAAATTATGGTCGTTTTGTAGATGATGGTAGTGCATTTGGACCAGATGGAGATTCAGTTAATGCTGAAGCCCAAGATGGTAGTGAGCTAGCAGCACCAACGTTAAACAATGCAAACATGGCAACCTCTATGGATGGTTCTAATCCTAGAATGCAAATGTTCTTATGGGGAGCTGCGCCATTTGGCGATTTCTTAGAAGTAATCTCTCCTACAGATGTAGAAGGTTCATATTTCGCATCTCGTTTTCCTTTTGTTGATATTCCAAGAATTGAAAATGGTGAAGATCAAATTAGAGCTAATATCGTAGTAGTGCAAGATGATGGTACTCCATACTTAGGAGATGATGGTGGTACACCTGGCGCTAGTACAGAATCTAATGATGGTTGTACTGCATACTTAAATGCAGCAGATATAGACGGTAACATTGCAATTGTAAGAAGAGGTGTTTGTGCCTTTGCTACAAAAATTAGACGTGCTCAAAATGCGGGTGCTATTGCTTGTATTATAGTTAATAATGTTGAAGGTGAAGGCCCAGTTAATGGTGGTGGTACACCAGATGAACCTATTACAATACCTGCTATCTCAATTGGACAAGTACAAGGAGATGCTATTATCGATATAATTGATGCTGGTGGTACAGTAGATGGTCGTGTTATTGACAGAGGACCATTATCTGCAACTGTTATGAAAGATGGTGATGTAGATCAAGGTATTATAGCTCACGAATATGGTCACGGTATTTCTACTCGATTAGTTGGAGGTAGAGACCAATCATTATGTCTTTTAAGCTTAGCTGTTGAAGAGCAAATGGGTGAAGGTTGGAGTGACTGGTTTGCATTAGTTATGACACAAGAATTAGATGATACAGCAGTACAACCAAGAGGTATTGGTACATATGTTTTAGGACAAGACCAATTAGGTTCTGGTATTAGACCAGCACGTTACTCTACAGATTTTGCAGTAAACGATTATACCTATGGAGATCTTCCGAATGATGAAATAACTGTACCGCACGGTGTTGGATTTGTTTGGTCTACAATTCTTTGGGATATGTATTGGGCATTTATAGANGANTATGGNTTTGATGCAGATATNTANAATGGTACTGGTGGTAACAATATGGCTATGCAANTNGTAATNGATGGTCTTAAANTANTGCCTTGTGCACAACCAGGTTTNGTNACAGGNAGAGATGCTATTTTAGANGCAGANNANNTGTTNTATGATGGTGNAAACGAATGTTTAATTAGAAAAGCATTNGCAGATCGTGGTGTNGGNGCATTAGCANTACAAGGTNCTAGCAAATAGNAGAATGGANCAANTTGAAGACTTTACAATAAGTGANCCGCTAGGAACAGATTGTGATGCGGTATTAGCTACTAANNATGTNGATANNACAATNTTNNCAATNTANCCTAATCCNTCTAACGGAAACATAAATATTAATTCAAACAAAAANAANGGCTTAGCNAAAGTTGANATGTTTGATATTAATGGTCGTAGAGTTTTAANTACTCAGATAGACCTTACAAATACNGGTAATGTNAATGCTACNCANTTAACANCTGGTATTTATGTNATTAAAGTTAGTACAGANANNTCTGTACACACTCAAAAATTAGTAATTAAGTAAGTAGTTTGATAGTTTAGTTNTAAAAAGNGGAAAGTGTAATGCTTTCCTCTTTTTTTATAATAAAGAAAGTATNTTNTCTTTAATATGATGTGGTGTTAGACCACAAAGTGCATATAGCTNTTCTACTTTTCCATGATGTATAAAAGTGTCTGGA
The DNA here is from genome assembly GCF_002716225.1 of Croceibacter sp. Classification (NCBI taxonomy): domain Bacteria; kingdom Pseudomonadati; phylum Bacteroidota; class Flavobacteriia; order Flavobacteriales; family Flavobacteriaceae; genus Croceibacter; species Croceibacter sp. The sequence continues at coordinate 282,244 of NZ_PAZX01000007.1, forward strand.
ACGCCTAAAACTTTAATATTAGTATTGTAAGAATGCTCGTTTGCAAACTCTAAGATGGCAGAGCCAAAACCACCCGAAATTGTACCGTCTTCAATAGTTACCAAAGAGTCGTAANTTTTAAAAATGGAATGTAGTAACGTTTCATCTAAAGGTTTTACAAAACGTAAGTCATAATGACCAACGGCAGCTTTATGGTTTTCATTTAAACTAGANATAGCCTTGGTAACCTGCGTAGCAATAGCTCCAATTGAAAGTATAGCAATTGTTTTACCTTTTTTAAGCTGAACACCTTTACCGATAGANATCGGATTAAATTCTGTTTTCCAGTCTAATGTATTTCCTCTGCCTCTAGGGTATCTTATTGCAATTGGTAGGTCTAAACCTAAGGATGCAGTATATAATATTTGTCTAAGCTCAATTTCATTTCTAGGAGCAAAAATTATAAGATTTGGAACAGCTCTTAAATAAGCTAAATCAAAAACACCGTGATGTGTAGCACCATCTTCTCCTACAAGTCCAGACCTGTCTAAGCAGAACACAACTGGCAGCTTTTGCAAAGCCACATCATGTATAACTTGGTCATACGCTCTTTGTAAAAATGTTGAATATATATTGCAAAAGACAATAAATCCTTGTGTTGCCATTCCTGCAGAAAGCGTAACAGCGTGTTGCTCTGCAATACCGACATCAAAAGCACGATCTGGGAAGGCTGTCATCATATACTTTAAAGAACTACCTGTTGGCATTGCTGGAGTAATCCCTATAATTTTTAAATTTTCTTTGGCTAACTCTACTAAAGTAAGTCCAAAGACATCTTGATATTTTGGAGGTAAGATAGCATCGTCTTTTGGGAGTAAGTCTCCAGTATGCTTATCAAACTTTCCTGGCGCATGATATTTAACTTGGTCTTCTTCTGCTTGTTTTAGGCCTTTGCCTTTGGTTGTAATTACGTGAAGAAATTTAGGTCCTTTTTTCTTTTTTAGTGTTTCAAAAGCAGTTAATAAAGCATCAATATCATGACCGTCTATAGGNCCATGATAATTAAANTTTAAAGCTTCAATAATATTATCTTGTTTAGGTTTTTTNCCAACTGTNGCTCTNGTTAAGTAATTTTTTAAAGCACCTACGCTAGGGTCAATACCTATTGCATTATCATTTAAGATTACTAATAAATTNGCATNAGTAACACCAGCATGATTTAAGCCTTCAAAAGCCATGCCGCTAGCTATAGAAGCATCTCCTACAACTGCAATATGTTGTTTTTCAAAATCACCTTTAAGATTTGAAGCAATAGCCATACCCAATGCTGCAGATATAGCTGTTGAGCTATGTCCNACACCAAATGTGTCANATACACTTTCACTNCGNTTTGGNAAGCCACTTATNCCACCTATTTGTCTATTGGTGTGAAAAACCTCTTTTCTTCCAGTTAAAATTTTATGTCCGTANGCTTGATGGCCTACATCCCAAACNAGTAGATCTTGTGGTGTATTAAATGCATAATGCAAAGCAATGGTAAGCTCCACCACACCAAGACTTGCACCTAAGTGTCCTTCTTTGGTTGCAACAACATCAATAATAAACTCACGTAATTCTTTTGCAACTTGTGGGAGTGCATTTGGTTGAAGTTCCCTAAGGTCTTCTGGTAAATTTATTGCAGTTAAATACTTAGACATATGTGCAAATTTAAGATATATAAACACAGTTTAGCAGCGTAGTAGTCCAAATTTAAAATCCTATTTTTGATGTATGTTACAACCATTTGACGATACTTATTTTATGAAGAAAGCCCTTCTTGAAGCAGAAGAGGCTTANGAAAAAGGTGAAATACCTGTTGGCGCAATTGTGGTTGCAAATAATACAATTATAGCAAGAAGCCACAACCTTACAGAGCTTTTAAATGATGTAACNGCACANGCNGAAATGCAAGCAATAACATCTGCAGCAAATCATATTGGTGGTAAATACCTTACAGATTGTACTTTGTATGTTACTTTAGAGCCTTGCCAAATGTGTGCAGGAGCGTTGTATTGGTCACAAATTTCAAAAATTGTGTTTGGCGCAGAAGATACTCAGCGTGGCTACAGAGTTATGGGGACAAAGTTACACCCAAAAACCAAAGTATTATCCGGAGTTTTAGCAGAAGATGCATCATTACTTCTCAAGCGTTTTTTTATTGAGCGTAGAAATTTAAATTAGTACAACTCTAATTTTATTAACGTATCTTTAACAACTACAGTTTACGTTTTATAGTAACTATAGTTAATAATGCAGGGACAAACAGCAATTTTAATCTTCGCAAACTCATCTCAGGTAGATTTGGGAAGAAAAGGTATGTTAGGTGATAAGGGTTTATTTAACACCTTAAATGCACATACACTATCAATTGTAAAGTCTACAAAGCTTCCGTATTTTCAGTTTACAGAACATGAACAAGTTGGAAACTCTTTCGGTGAGCGATTTACTAATGCTATAAAGTGGGTATATGCTAAAGGATTTGACAATGTTATTACAATTGGAAATGACACACCACATTTAACTGCTAAAACACTTTTAAATACTCACANACTTTTAGAAAACAANACTTGTGTTCTAGGACCATCAACAGATGGTGGTTTTTATTTAATGGGACTTCATAAATCTCAATTTAATGAAGGNCTGTTTACAAAACTACCGTGGCAAAGTAGTAAGCTATCAAAAAGCATAACGTTACTGCTGTCTGCNTTTAAAGTTGAGGTTATAAGACTAGAAACTTTGCAGGATATAGATGCTGAAGAGGACATAAAAAATGTCTTACGTTTTAGCAGAAGTTTAAACAAGCACATATTAAATTTACTAAGGTCACTTATACCTTATTTTATGCAAATTTTCAGCACGAAAAATTTGCAAATAAGTCATTTTCACTCGTACTCATTTTACAATAAGGGTTCACCATTTGGATTGTCAATTTAGTAAAGCCTTCAATTTTGTTGGAGCACCATTAAATAAACCAATCTTTTTAGAATCCAAAAACAATGAAACAACTTTTCATTGGCTTTGCGTTATTGCTTTCTGCAATGAGCTTTGCCCAAACTACTATTACCGGAACTGTTACAACCACAGCTTCTGGAGAAACAGTGCCATTTGTAAATGTTATTTTAAATAATAGCACGACAGCTACAACTACAGATGATAATGGCCGCTACAGTATCGACATAAATTCAGAATTAGATGTCCTTAAATTTTCTNCTTTAGGCTTTATTTCTCAATCTATAACAGTTGGTAACAAGACCATAATAAATGTAGCANTANAAGAATCTACAACAGACCTAAATGAAGTTGTAATTACGGCTTTAGGATTTAAACGAGAAACCAAAGAGTTAGGATATGCCGTACAAAGTTTAGGTAGTGATGATATTCAAGAAGTTAAAGCTGTAAATTTTCTAGATAATTTAAGCGGAAAATTAGCAGGTGTTACTATAAGTCAAGGAGCAACAGGTGTTGGTTCTACTTCAAAAATAACAATACGAGGTGAGGCTTCATTTTCTAATAACAATCCCTTATTTGTTGTAGACGGTACACCTATTAATAATAATACGGTTTTTAATTTCACAAATGAAGCAGCAGCAGGTTTTCAAGAAGTAGATTTTGGTAATGGTGCTATGGAGGTTAATCCAGATGATATCGCTTCGGTTTCAGTATTAAAAGGGCCAAGTGCAGCAGCACTTTATGGTACTAGAGCATCTAACGGCGTTATTGTTATAGAAACTAAGAATGGAGCAAACAAAAAAGGCTTAGGAGTAAGTTATAATACNAGCCTTTTTATAGATACTGCATTTAGGTTGCCAGATTTTCAAAATGAGTANGGCCAAGGAAATTCTGGAGAGTTTGAATATGTAGATGGCTTAGGTGGCGGTATAAACGATAATATAACATATTCTTGGGGNCCAAGGTTAGACCAAGGCTTACTCATACCACAGTTTGACAGTCCTGTTGTACTTGCTAATGGNACAATTGTAAGAGGTGGCGATACTTCTGTTTATGATGGNCAACNAATAACTCCTACAGCATTTAATTCAAATCCTGATAACCTTAAGGATTTTTATGAGACAGGTGTAACAACAATTAANAACCTATCAATAGCTACTGGNTTTAATACTGGAGATTTTAGGTTATCTCTTACAGACTTAAGAAGTGATGGTATTATTCCTGGCGTTAACTTAGACAGGCAAACCATATCTACAAAGCTAAATTTTACACCAACTCAAAAAACAAAAATCACNTCTAACATAAGTTATGTAAACTCTCAAAGTGATAATAGACCATCAAATGGATATGGTAGTGAAAATGTAAATTACTCTTTAGTAGCTTGGGGACCAAGATCTTTAAATATAGATAGCTTAAGAGATTACTGGCAACCTGGTTTAGAAGGTGTACAACAATACTCTTTTAACTACACCTTTTTTGACAATCCATATTTTATCCTTTTTGAAAACAGAAATAGTTTTAATAGAGATCGTGTTTTTGGAAATGTTTCTATCAAACATAATTTTACAGAAAAGCTAAGTGTTGCAGTAAGATCTGGAATGGATTACAGTAATGAAAAACGCCAATTCTTAAGAAACTTTAGTTCAAATAGATTTAAAAATGGNGCGTACGCAGAGCACGATGTTTTTTTTAGAGAAATAAATACAGATATCTTAGTAAACTATCAAGATATTGTTGGAGACCTTTCTTTTGATGTGTCTTTAGGAGGAAACAGATTAGATCAAAATGCATCTACCAAACAATCTCAAACAACTAATTTAGCACAACCTGGTATATTTAGTCTTAACAATGCAGCTTCTCCTATTGAAGTGTTTCAGTTTGAGTCTCAAAAGCGAATCAATTCTATTTATGGCTTGGCAAAATTTGGGTATAAAGACTANCTATTTTTAGACATTACAGGAAGAAACGATTGGTCTAGNGCATTAGCAACTCCTTTTTCGGTAGATGGNACATCTTTCTTTTACCCTTCAGCTTCAGCAAGTTTTATATTGTCTGAGGTAGCAACGCTTCCAAGCATATTTTCTTACGCTCAGCTAAGAGCAAGCATAGCACAAGTAGGTAATGATACTAACCCATACCAAACCTCAGGAACGTTTGTCTCTCAAACCCCATTTAATAGTCAACCTACATTTAGCAATCAGGATTTAATTCCAAATGCAAACCTAAAGCCAGAAAGCACCACATCTTATGAGGCAGGTTTTGATGTTCGTTTTTGGAGAGATCGTCTTAATTTAGATTTTACNTATTATAATGCATTAACTAAAGATCAAATAATATCATTACCNATTGGTATATCCTCAGGATATAACCAACAGGTAGTTAACGGAGGAAAAGTTCGAACANAAGGTGTTGAAATTATTGCAGGCTTAACACCAATCATAACAGATAAATTTAGGTGGACAACCACATTTAATTTTAGTAAAAGTGTTGCAACTGTTGAAGACTTACCACAAGATGATGGTCGCCTAACTTTAGGCTTAAGTAGAATTTATGACAGTGCTAACCAAACGGTTTTCTTTCAAGTTGAAGAAGGTGGTCGCGTAGGTGATTTTTATGGAACAGGCTATCTTAAAAACGAAAACGGCGATTTTATCCTAANCGATGANGGAAGATATATTGCAGATAATAATTTACAGAAACTTGGAAACTATAATCCAGATTTTATGCTAGGATGGAACAACCAATTCTCCTACGGTAACTGGAATTTGAGCTTCCTTTTTGATTGGAGACAAGGTGGCGAAATTGTATCTAGAACTAGAGCTTTAGGTAATGTAGGTGGACAATTGGCAGAAACTGCTTTTAGACCTGAAGGCGGCATTATAGCTCAAGGTGTTGTAAATACGGGTACTGCAGAAAACCCTAACTATGTTCCTAATACAACTGCAGTAACTGCCGAAAGCTACTACCGTCAATTTTATGACAGAAACCACGAAGAAAATAATATATACGATGCCTCTTATTTAAAGCTAAGACAGTTTTCTGTGGGTTATACCTTTAAATTAAATGATGGATTTATAGGACTTAAGGAAGGTGTAGATGTAAACCTTTCCTTAGTTGGAAGAAACTTATTTGCTATTACAGAAAACCCGCATTTTGATCCAGAGCAATTAGCCGTACAAGGACAAAGTTTTGTAAGTGGTGTAGAAGATATGAGTTATGCCACAACAAGAAGTATAGGTTTTAAAGCCGGATTTAATTTCTAATAAACACACTCGTTTGAGTGTTAAACACATACACAATGAAACATTTAGTATACATATTAAGCCTGTTTTGTCTATTAGGATTAAGCAGTTGCACCAAAGATTTTGAAGATATAAACACTAACCCGAACGCACCTAATTCAGTCCAGCCAAGTTTATTACTACGTCAAGTAATTTATGATTTTGGTGAGCAGATGAGTTATGAGGGCTTTGTGGCTGGAGATTTACTGTNACAACATCGTACAGCACTAGACTTTAATTTGTTTGACAGGCACGCATTAAAATCNCCACAACTAGGAGGAAATCCTTGGCCAATTTTTTATACAAANTTAAGAGATAACGAAATTATTATAAACCAATCTCAGAATGTTGAAACGTTTGCNGTATATGAAGGTCCTGCNCTAATAATGAAAGCTTATATGGCAGGTNTCCTAACAGATTTATTTGGAGACGTTCCTTATTCAGAAGCATTTAATGGTATAGATGGTACAGTAAAACCTAGCTATGACTTACAGGAAAATATATACAATGCAGAAGATGGCATATTTGATAATCTAGAAAAAGGAGTTGCAGCAATTAATGCATACCAAGGTGCAATACCTTTAGAAGGAGACATTCTTTTTAACGGAAATCTTCAGGCTTGGATAAAATTTGCAAATTCATTAAAAATTAAACACTTAATGAGAGTGTCTAATAAAATGGATGTGTCTTCAGAGTTACAAGCAATTTTTAATGAAGGCAATTATATTTCTTTAAACTCAGAAAATGCAATATTCAATTTTACGGCAACAGAACCAAACAGTTTTAGGCTAGCACAACTTAGAATAGGAGATTTTAACAATTTCGTTTTATCTGAAACTATGGAAAATGTACTTCAAGATCTAGAAGACCCAAGATTAGGAACATTTTTTAGACCATTCGATAATTCAGATTCTGGAGAATTTAACGGCTTAATTAATGGGATAGATGCTTCTCAAACAAGTATTGCACTANCAGATTATTCAAGAGCTGGCACNTTATTTAGAGAAGACACGTCTGGCTTAGATGCTAACTTTTCAACAGCTTGGGAAACAAATTTTTTCTTAGCAGAAGCTGCAGAACGTGGNATAATAACAGCTAACGCTCAACAACTATACGAAATAGGTGTACAGCAAGCTTTTGAGTTTTGGCTTACAGATCTTCCAGAAACATATTTAACTACTGGAAATGCTGCTTATGGCAACACAGGAAANAACTTATCGCAGATTCTAACCCAAAAATGGATAGCTAATATNATAAACGGTTATGAAGGTTGGACAGAATGGCGCCGAACAGGTTTCCCAGAATTTATGCCTGTAGATGCTAGCTTAAATGATGGGCTTATTCCTGTAAGAATGCCCTATCCATCTGAGGAAGAAGCTCTAAATGCAGATAATTATAATGAAGCTGCATCTGCTACAAATGGGAACAGTATTAATGCAGAAGTTTGGTGGAACGAGTAATTATTGGCTTTGCCTAAAAATTAAAACGTATGAGTGTAGANTACTGGCAATGGATTTTAGTAATAGGCTCAAGTCTGTTATTATTTTTNTTATCACCATTAGCAAAAAATGCATCAGANTTTTTTAAAGCAACTCACCGCAAAAAGGCTCCTAACGCATTAATGCTAACNGGAAGCCTTATAATCTCTTGGATTTTTGCTAAAAGCATTACNAATGCTGCAAACTTAGGATTAGATTATGGTATTGTTGGTGGTGTTGCATATGCTGGTTATTACTTAAGTTTTGCTGTTGCTGGTTTAATAATATATAAGATTAGAGTAAANGGTGGCTTTAGCAGCATACACGAGTTTTTAACTACAAAATTTGGAAAAGGTGCTGTTGCACTTTTCTCTATACTTATATGCATACGTTTATTTAATGAGGTGTGGAGCAACACTATAGTTATAGGAACTTATTTTGGAGATCAAGGTACACAAGCTTATTATTGGTCAATTTTAATATTCACAGCGCTTACATTAGCCTATGCATTAAAAGGCGGTTTAAGTAGNTCTATTTTTACAGATGTTATACAAATGGGGCTTTTTGCCATTTTACTCTCAGTTATCTTAGGCGTAATATTTACAGCAGAAGATTTTACNATAAAAGATGCCGCTACTTCTGGAACTTGGTCGTTAGACTTAGGTCTTAATTTATTTTTCGCAGCACTCATACAGTCGTTTAGTTACCCATTTCACGACCCTGTTCTTACAGATCGTGGTTTTTTGAGTTCACCAAAAGTTACACGGCGTAGTTTTATAATGGCAAGTATATTGGGCGCTATATGCATTATAATGTTTAGCATTATTGGGGTGTATGCACAAAGTGAAGGTTTTAAGGGTCAAGCAGCAGTTGAGGTTGGTAAGGCATTTGGTGTGGTTATATTATTGGTTATTAATTTTATAATGATTACTTCTGCAGCGTCAACATTAGACTCTACGTTTTCATCATTTTCTAAATTATTGGCTGTAGATCTTAATTTAGGAAACACATTAAAATTTGGTCGTTTGGCAATGATAGCAGTTGCTATCTTAGGAACCATACCAGTTTTTTTAGATGCTGAAATATTATCTGCTACCACAATTTCTGGAACTATGGTTATTGGGCTTACACCTGTTTTCTTATTCTGGAATACAAAGGTTCCTAAACTAAGCTTTTACCTAAGTGTGTGTTGCGGATTAGTATTTGGCTTTTTACTTGTTTTTGGCTGGTTTCCTGAAGCTCTTAAATTTTCAACCGGAAAATATGCAGATTTACTCTGGATTAATGTCTGGGGAATACTATGTTGTATGATGTTATATATGTTACCGAAATGGATAAAAAACTAACAGATTTAGGGACTGTAAATGGTAAAATGCTTTTGTTTGGAGGCGTTTATAGCAATTTACAAGCTCTTGAAGAACTTATAAGAATTGCAGATAAACAAGGTATACCGCCAGAAAATTGTATTTGTACTGGAGATATCGTTGGGTATTGCGCGCAACCAGAAGAGGTTGTTCAAACATTTAAAAAATGGGGCGCTAGGAGTATATTAGGTAATGTAGAGATACAGCTTCGTGATGGTGCAGAAGATTGCGGTTGTGATTTTAGAGAAGGTTCTAGATGCGATGGTTTTTCTCAACTTTGGTTTCCATATGCGCAAAGCAAACTCAGCAAATCCTCTTTAGATTATATAGCATCGCTTCCAGATCATATAACATTTAACTACGCTGGAAACCAAGTGGGCATTTTACATGGGTCATATTTTAATGTATCAGAGTTTATATACAAATCAACTAATTGGGAAGTTAAAGCACCAAACTTTTCAAAATTAAATGCAGATATAATTGTTGGTGGCCATTGTGGCTTGCCTTTTCAGCATTTGGAAAATGAAAAGTACTGGTTAAACCCTGGCGTTATTGGTATGCCTGCAAATGATGGCGAGCCACACGTTTGGTATATGACTTTTAATGACGATGGCTTATTTACATACAACCATCATACCCTTAAGTACAATTATAAATTAACAAGTTCTTTAATGCAAAATGGGTTGTTGCCAGAAGAGTATGCCAGAACCATAATTACAGGCATTTGGGATAACACAGAAATACTGCCTGCTTATGAAAGTGGCCTGCAAGGGTTTGGTATTGTGCTTTAAAGAGGTTAGTGTAAAAGAAACTAACCAAAACAATTATCTTTGCAGTCTTAAACTATTACTATGAGTAAAACCATTACTGGGTTTTCTAAGCTAAGCAAAGAAGAAAAAATTGATTGGCTAGTTACTACGTTTTTCGAAAAAAGTTCAAGCGCTGTACATATACTTAAACAATACTGGAACACCAATCAACAGTTACAACAACTGCATGACGAGTTTACAGAAAACACAATTTCAAACTACTATTTACCTTTTGGTGTAGCACCAAACTTTTCAATAAACGGGAAAAACTATGCTATACCAATGGCAATAGAAGAAAGCTCTGTTATAGCAGCAGCAAGTAATGCCGCAAAATTTTGGTTAAATAGAGGTGGCTTTAAAGCAGAAGTTTTAGATACTCAAAAAGTAGGGCAGGTTCATTTTACATTTCAAGGAAATGCAGAAATATTAAAGTCTTTTTTCTCTGAAGTTAAACCTAAATTACTGGCCTCTGTAGCAGCACTCACTAAGAATATGGAAAAGCGTGGAGGTGGCGTTTTAGATATTTCATTAGTTAATAAAACTGATGCTTTACACGGATATTACCAATTACATTGCACATTTGAGACGGTTGACTCTATGGGCGCGAACTTTATAAACAGTTGTTTAGAGCAATTTGCTGAAACTTTTAAGACTGAAGCGTCTTCATATGCAGCATTTAATGAGGAGTTACCACATATCGTAATGAGTATTCTTTCTAACTATGTCCCTAATTGTATTGTTAGAGCAGAAGTCTCTTGTCCTGTTGAAGAGCTTTCAGATTCTAAAATTCCTGACGGAAAAGAGTTTGCTGAAAAATTTATACAAGCCATAAATATTGCAGAAATTGAACCTTTTAGAGCCGTTACTCATAATAAGGGAATAATGAACGGAATAGATGCAGTTGTGCTCGCAACAGGAAATGACTTTAGAGCTGTTGAAGCAGGCATACACGCCTATGCTTCTAAAGATGGACAATATTCTAGCCTTACACACGCAAGTATTGATAATGGTATATTTAAATTCTGGATGGAAGTGCCTTTAGCCTTAGGAACCGTTGGTGGCTTAACAAGTTTACATCCTTTAGTAAAGTTAGCAATGCAATTATTAGGAAGTCCTAATGCAAAAGAATTAATGAAGATTGTTGCAGTTGCTGGATTGGCTCAAAACTTTGCTGCTATAAAATCTTTAACTACAACAGGAATACAGCAAGGCCACATGAAAATGCATTTAATGAATATTTTAAATCAGTTTAATGCTACTGCAGATGAGAAAATAGCAATGGTAAAACACTTTACTACAAATACTGTTAGCCATAGTGCAGTGGTTGATGCATTGGAAACTTATAGGTCTTAACTATGGTAGTAGAAAACCCTAAATATTTTTACAGTCCAGGTAAATTATTACTTACTGGAGAATATGTGGTTTTAGATGGTGCTAAATCTTTAGCAATCCCTACAACATTTGGTCAATCACTTAAAATAACTTCTATTCCAGAACAGGTTTTGCGTTGGCAAAGTGTAGATGTAAATAATAATATTTGGTTTCAAGCAGATTTTGAATTAGATACAACCTCAAAAGTAGTCACTAACTCAACTCTTGAAGTTGCCCAACGGCTTACACAAGTCTTACAAGTTGTTTGTGATTTAAATGATGGCTTTAAAGATAACTTTAAAGGAACACTTGCAATTACAGAGCTTGAATTTCCAAATAATTGGGGTTTAGGTAGTTCTTCTACGTTAATTAATAACTTAGCCAACTGGGCACAAGTTGATGCCTTTAAATTGCTTAAGCAAACTTTTGGAGGCAGCGGTTACGATATTGCTTGTGCACAACATAGAGCACCAGTTTTGTATCAACTAAATGATGGCTTAAATATTAGCACAGAGGTTTCTTTTAAGCCATCCTTTCATAAAGAGCTATTCTTTGTACATCTTAATAAAAAGCAAAACAGTAGAGACTCAATAAAGCATTATAGAAGTGTTCCTAAAGATACCTTACGTAATGTATTGTCGAAAATTTCTAAATTAACAGAACGTGTTTTAACTGCTAATTCAGTTCAGGAGTTTTCAGATACTTTAAATAAGCACGAAACTATAATTTCGCAACTTATTAAAACACCTACAATTAAGGAACAGCTATTTTCAGACTATCCTAAAACTATTAAAAGTTTAGGAGGTTGGGGTGGCGACTTTGTCTTAGTAGTGGGGAACCCAGAAGATAAAATCTATTTTAAGGAAAAAGGATACCATACTATTTTATCTTTCGCTGAAATGATTGCATAAAAAAACCTCCAACTTTAAATTGGAGGTTTTTTTTTGAATTAAGATTCTACTAGTAAAATCTAGATCTATTATCTTCAATCTCTGTAGCTTCTTTTAAAGCATTGTAAGCTTTAGTGTTTACTCCAGATGTTCTTTTATTAGATTCCTGAACTGAAAACGCTTTGTAGTTGTCTAATGGTGTAGCTTCGTTACGCTTTACAACTTTAACAACATACACTCCATTTTTACCTTGTAATGGAGCACTTGTAGCACCTTCTTTAAGGCTAAACGCTGCGCCAACAACTTCTGGCTCATTACCAGCACCTGTTAATGTTGGACTTTTAAGGTTTAGAGCGTTAGAAGTTTGAATTTGCACGCCTTGGTTTTGAGCAATTTCTGCTAAAGTATTTCCTTTAATACGAGATTTAAGAATCTCTGCTTTCTTATTATTCTTGATAATTGGAGTAGCAGTAATTGATGCATCTTCAACATTCATTAACCCTTTTTCATTCTCTCCAGTTACTTGCACTACAACATAACCTTGAGGAACGTCAAAACGCTTAACATCTCCAACATTAGTTTCTTCATTAAATGCCCAGCTTACAATAGAACGTTGTCTACCAACACCAGGAATATTTTCATCTAAAGCTTTAACACCTTTTACTGGTCTAGCAGTAAGATCACTAGATTTAGCTAACTCTGCAAAATCACCTTTTTTAGCTGCGATTTCAAACTTAGTTGTTTCAGCAAATAAATCGTTAGTAGTTTTTTCTGAAGCTTCAATCTCTCTTACTATTGTTGCAAGTTTAACAGCTTTTTCTTTATCTGTCTGTTCTTGTATGTCTATAATATGAAATCCGAATTGAGATTTTACAACTCCAAGATCTCCTTCATTATTTTGAAAAACATAATCGTTAAATACAGGAACCATACGACCTGGTGTAAAGAAGCCTAAATCTCCACCTTTTGCACCTGAAACCTTATCTGCTGAATAGGTAGTTGCAAAATCTGTAAACTTATTACGATCTCTTCTTAATACAGATGCAAGGCTATCTGCAAGTTGCTTAGCTTCTTCTTCTGTACGTTCAACATCTGTAGCAGTTTGTAAACCTGTATAAGATATTAATATGTGTCTTGCCTTGGCAGAATCTGGCATAGACTTAGTGTCTTCTAGTCTAGAAAGCTTTAAAGTGTTACCATCTCTGTATGGGCCATAAACCTCACCTTTATTTAAGTTGAATAATTCATCTGCAAAATCTTTAGGTAGGTCTTTTTTAAACTTGTAGTTACCATCGTAACGCACATCTGAGTTTGCATTAACAAAAGTCTCTAAGTTTTTAGAGTTTTTTAATCCTAAAAGTGTGTCTCCAGACTCTACTCTGTTTTCTGCCATTGCAGCAACTTCAGCTTTCATGTCTTCTACATCTGCATCTGAAGCTTTTTCTTCAAATAAAACATATTGTAAATCTCTACCAGCTTCGACAGTATACTTATCTGGGTGAGCTTTTATATATGCTTTAATTTCATCTTTGCTTACTTGTGCTTCACTTTCATCAACAGCTGTCCAAGGTATTTTTACATATTCTACATCAACAGTATTGTTTTCTAGTAAGTATGCTTGCTTACCTTCTAATAATGTTGCACCAACACCAGCTTTAATCATATTAAAGTACTGAGTTTCTTTAGCTGCTAAAGCAACTTGGTCTTCGTAGTTTTTCCACTGTTCGTAAGCTTGAGGAGAACTCGCTTTAATGTTAGCTAAATACTCTTGTAGTTTTTGCTCGCTAAACGTACCATTTTCATCAGAAAATGTAGGGTTACCTTCTAATTGTAAAGCCATTGTTGCTTTTAATTGTTCTGGGCTAACCTCTATACCTAGCTTTTCAAATTGCTGTGCCAATACTACTTCTCTAACTTTTGCATCGTAAACTCTGTTTACTGCTTGCATAGTAGATGCATTTGGTCCTAGTTGCTTAGAATATAAGTCAACTTGTTTAGCAAATTCTGTACGGTCTATATTTTCACCGCCAACTGTAGCTACTGTATTTTCACCTTTACCTGATGAAAAGCCGCCGTTTCTGATAACATCTGCTAATACAAATGAAAATAACGCCAATGCTATAATGATGATCAAGAAGATTGAGCGTTCTCTAATTTTGTTTAATACTGCCATTGTAATTTATTCTTTTGTCTTGAATAGTGGGCGAAAATAAGGTTTTAGCACATAACATGAAAGAAAATGTGTGTAAAAGTTACACGGTGTAAAGACCTAGTTTTCTTGGAGGTTATGTAGCTCTACTAGTTCTATTTTTGTGTTAGAAACTTCAAGAATGTGTAGTTTAAAGTTTTCAATTTCTACAATTCCGCCTTGTTCTGGAATGTCTTCTGTAAAGTGAACAATCATACCACCTAGGGTTTCATAATTTTCACTTTCAGGTAACTCTAGCTTATAGGCTTCATTAATATAATCTACTTCTAATCGAGCAGAAAATTTATACACATTATCATTAAGTACTTCTTCAGTAAGTATTACAGAATCATGTTCATCTTCTATCTCGCCAAATAATTCTTCTACAATATCTTCAACGGTAATCATGCCGCTTGTGCCACCATACTCATCTATAACTACAGCAATACTTTTTCTCTTTTTTATAAGTGTATTAAGAATATCCTTTATTAGCATAGTTTCAGGTACGAAAACTACTGGCATTAGAATTTCTTTTACCGTTTTAGGTTGCTTAAAAAGTTCGAATGAATGTACGTAACCTATAATATCGTCATTTGTGTCTTTGTACACTAGTATTTTAGATAGGCCTGTATCTGTAAATAATTTAATTAGATCTTTAGGTTCTGTAGTAATATCAACAGCAACAATCTCTGTACGTGGAATCATTACTTCTCTAGATTTTACTTCTGAAAACTCCAAAGCATTTTGAAAAATCTGTATTTCACTATCTACTTCTTCATGTTCCTCGATAGCCTCCATTTGTTCTGTAATGTAGTTACCAAGCTCTACTTTACTAAAGGCTAGCTGTACTTCATCTCCATCTGTTTTAAAGAATTTTTTTAATACAAGGTCTGAGACCCATATTACAAACGATGAAATAAAGCCAAATAAGATATAAAATACATATGCTGGTGCAGCAAATATCTTAAGTAAAGAATTGGCATAAATTTGAAAGAAGACTTTTGGTAAAAACTCTGCAGTAAGTAAAATTACGAGTGTAGAAATTATAGTTTGGGTGAGTAAACTAAGGTCTACAAAAATATATCGAAGTATCTCATTTTCTACAGGAAGCATGTTTTGAAACAATGCCAAGAGTAAATCGCCCATAAAAAATCCATAGATAACTAGGGCAATGTTATTGCCAACCAACATGGTTGCAATAAATTTTGAAGGTTTTTTGGTAAGACGTCTTAAGATATTGGCCAAGAAGCCGGCTTGCATCTTCTCTATTTCAATATGTATTTTGTTAGAAGATACATAAGCTATTTCCATTCCTGAGAAGAAAGCAGAAAGGATAAGAGATAAAACAATGATAATGATTTCAGAATGCATTATTCTTGACGATTGTTATCTTCAATTTTACGCCTAAATTTTCTTTTAAAAAAGAATAAAAATAGCGCAACTGCAGCAAACGCAAGAAGCATATAAGATCTGCCTCTGTCTGTTTCCCATATGCTTATAGCTTCACCAATAAACCAAACGGCTATGGCAATATAAGCGTATTCAAAAAATTTATAGAGTTTCATAATACTGTACAATAAGGTTGTAAAAGTACAGCTATTTTTCTTCTTCTTCTAAATACATGACACCAACGTCTGATCTGGATAGAAATTTGGTGAAATCCTTATTGCTGTCAAATCCTTCTCCATTTGTGGTAGAGCCACTAGGAAACAATGCAGTATAAGGTTGGTCTGTAAAGACCCATTGCTTTTGTTGGTCATAATATAATTGTTCTGCGTAGACAATAGTACTATCGCTAGTAACAATTTTTACATTTCCTTGTAAATCTATTAAGCCCGTTGGTTCATAGATTATTCCATAATCTGCATAAACTGTATTCTTTTTGTTACTGTCATCAAAAAAATCTACTGTTAATCCATCTGGAAATTCCCGATACGGAAATTCTTGATTTGAGTAATCTTTAAGTTTAGCACTTTTAAGGTTGGCTACCACTTTGCCAGAATCTGTATAAAAAAGATTTATCTCTTGTCCAATTGCCTGTGGGCCATCCTGTAATAACTCGAAGCTACGAACCTCGTTTAATTTTCCTTTACAAGAAAAAAGCATTGCTATAACAAAAGTTACAGCAATGCTCTTTATATATATATTATATGTGTTTTGCATTTTACAAGTTAGGAACCTTCACAGAAGATCCAATCCAGCATCCTATGTTTACTGTCTTTCCAGCCATGTTTGCTGAGAAGATATCAGATTTTTGTGGAGCTCTACCTCTGTAAGCTGCAGCAGCTTGATCTGCATTACTCTTAATTGAAGGATCTACACGACCAGCTTTAGACGCCATATCTGCAGCTAACCAATATACAGATCTCTTTTCAAAAGAAGTACCACCACAGTTGTTTACACTTTTAGCGTACATATCTGCAATTTTTAAGTATGCAACACCTAAAGAAGGCTTGTTTTGTAATGCTTTGTTGTAAAAGCTTCTTGCAGTACTGTAGCTACCTTTAGCTTTAGCGCTTTCTGCCAATCTGTAGTATACTTTAGCTCTCTTAGTTGGGTCTGTCTGTAACTCGGCAGACTCGTTGTAATATTTAAGCGCTTTAGTCATATTTCCAGCTTGCTCTTCTAATCTACCTAAGTAGAACGCAGAATCTGCAGAAGGCTCATTGGTGTGTAATGCTTCAACTAGTTTCTTAAATAAAGGATCATCTGTACAATCCTTACCACTTAAACGACCAGCAGCACTTTTTAACCAGTTGCTATCAGTTTTCTTTTCTTCAAACTGTCCTTGGTATAAAGGGATAAGATTTTCACAATCTGCAATTTTTCCAAACTTACCGTTAATACTTCCAGCTACTACACTGTAGTTTTTAAGATAAATTTCTCCATTCTTAAGACTAATCTTTTCAGATCTGTTAAGAGACTCTTGGTTATCTTGCTTTTCAATAAGAGGAGTTACTTTAACAGCTAACTCATCATTTTCTTTTTCAATTTTAGTGATTACCTCATCATATTTATCAAACACTTCTTGAAGATCTTTTTTACCAGCTTCTTGAAGGTCTATTAATAAAGAAAAGTAAGTAAGTAAACCTTTAGGACTTTTAAAAGATGCCTTATCTGTAGTCCAAGCTTTATCAAAAGCAGCATATTGCTCTTCTGTAGTACCTAATTTGTTATCGTACATTACTTGTGCTATATCTGCAAGAACATCTCCCTTATCTACTTTAGGGTCATTCTCAAAATATTTAAGTTTTGCTTGATGTGCAGCAATTAGATTTTCTGCATTTTGCTTTTTATTAGCTTCTGTGCTTTTATCTAAAAAATGCTTGTACATACGCACACCATATTGGTATGTTGCTAATGAGTATGAAGGGCAGTCTTTCACTAATGTTTCATAGTGAGGTTTTGCTGCGTCGTATTGCTTATTCTTAGCACTTGTTGCAAAAAGCGACAATTGTGTTGCACAGTCTGCAGCTTGTGCATTAGTGAACTGTATGCCTAGAAATAAAGCTGTTATTAATAAAGTTGCTTTAGTTTTCATAGTATTTAAAATGGTTAATTAAACTTAGTTTTTTCAAACCACTTGTCATTTAAAGACAAGCCGATTATAATATTGTAAAACGATTCTTTTATTAAGCCTGCATCTGTTGTACCACGTTGTCCGTATTCAAAAGATAGGTTAGCATTTGTAAATAATCGTCCTGCTGGTATACCTACTCCAAAAGATATGCCAAACTCGTTAATGTCTTCTCCTCTTAGGTTTAGACCGGTTTCTTCATATCGTGCTCCAAACCTATAAACAATTCTGTTTAAGTAACTTGTAAGGTCATTATATTTTGGAATATAAAAACCTCCAACTTTAAATTTAGAGGCGTCGTCAAAAATAACGTCTTCATTATTAAAAGAACGATTATTAAAGTTACTTTTTTGTGAATTTACATACTCAAGGCCTGCATACCACTTATTCGCTTTTCCTATCCCTAATCCTAAACTAATTTCTGAAGGGTTTTTAAAATCTGAATCTTCTAACTCAATATCTTGTCTGTCTGCTACTAATTCTTGTCCTGAGTTACCCACAATTACTGTAGCCAATTCCCTGAAGTTTTCAACATTTATAGTTGTTGAAGGCATATAGGTTGCTGTAGCTGTTAAGTCTAAATTCTCAGTTAATTTAGTGTCGTAAATAGCACCAACCTTAAAACTGAAGCCTAAGAAATCTGATCGGTTAATTTCTCTAGTTCCAAACTGAATGTCGTCTTGAAAGCGAATGCTTTTGTTTTGAATATTTCCAAAGTTATATTGAAAATCTACACCAATGTTAAAGTTGTCTGTAACTTTATAAGCGGTAGAAAGCGCTACTTTATTTAAGCCACCTCTACCAGTAAATTGGTCTGATGAGCTTAATGACTCACCATTATCAGGTTTTATGTTATAGCCAACTGTTGTGCTAGGATAAACTGAAAGTCCAAATCCTAGTCTACCTGCTGGAAATCCTAATGCTAAATAATCAAAGGTGGTGTGAGAAGCAGACTCAGAAGCATTTGCGTCTTCTAAACTTAAAGATTGGTGACTAGCTCCAACTGAGTAAGCAGTTAGGCGTAATTTCGCGAAACTTGCTGGGTTTTGTAAATTTATGTGAATGCTATCACTATAGGCACCCAAACCAGCCATTCCTCGCTGTTCTGCAGTTCCTCTAAATTTGGTTAAACCAATACCATAAAATGAATATGGAGATGAGGTTCCTTCCTGTGCACTTGCCGTCAACACTATACCTAAGAGCGCTACGATTACTACAAATCGTTTAATCATGTGTCTTTGTTAAATTCTAAAATATGGTTTAATCCTTCCAACAAAAAATTAGAGTTGGCAAAGATGCTATTTTTTATACGTTTAGACAAAAAATCAGCGTCTCCACCAGTAAAAATAACTGTTAAATCAGGATATTTTTCTTTATAACGGTTTATAAAACCATCTATTTCATTACAAGTACCCCAAATGGCACCACTTTGCATACTCTCAGATGTACTTTTTCCTATTAAGTTTACATTATCTGTAGCCTTAAGTAATGGAAGTTTTGCTGTAAATTCATGCATAGCCTTAAAGCGCATTTGTAATCCAGGTGAAATAGAACCTCCATGATATTTATTTGTACTATCAATAAAATCATAAGTTATACAAGTACCTGCATCTATAATTAAGATATTTTCATTTGAATATGCCTTAGCAGATCCAGCTACTAAACCTATACGATCTAAACCTAAAGTTTCTGGCGTATTGTAATTGTTTGTATAAGGGACGCTGGTAAATTGATTAAGTTGCAAAACAATAGTATACTTTTCTAAGAAATTTAAGTGTTCTATTGGGTAAGAAGACGTGTTAGATATTATAGAATGTGAGATATTAGACCAATTTTCTAATATTTCTTTAATTTTTTTTTCAATTTCATTAGATGAACAAATTGTTCTTTCCTTAAGGGTAACGTCCTCAAAAACTGCAAGTTTAGTTCTCGAGTTACCTATGTCTATTATCAAATTCATCTTTTTATTTATGGTTTTGTAAAATTACAAACGAATTTTTTAGTCTTTATGTTGTAGGGTTTCAAAATTGATTTTATATTTGCGCTCCTTAATAATAGGTACCTTAGCTCAGTTGGTAGAGCAACGGACTGAAAATCCGTGTGTCCCTGGTTCGATTCCTGGAGGTACCACAAAAACCCTGAAACATTTGTTTTGGGGTTTTTTGTTTTTTAATGTTGAGCATTCTATATAAAAAAAGCGCTTCAAATTTTGAAGCGCTTTTTAAGTTCTTAAAAGAAAAAGATTAGATACCTAAGTCTTTCTTTACGTCTGCCATAAGATCATAACCATCTGCAAGGATTACTCCAGTTCCAGTTGTAGAGTCTATAACATAATCAAAACCTTTAGCTCTAGCTACTTTTTGAACAGCAACACGAGCTTTCTCGTAAACTGGCTTTAATAGCTCAACTTCTTTCTTTTGAAGATCTTGTAATGCGTTTTGACGGTACTGTGCAATTGTTTGCTCTGTAGTTTGCATTTCTTGGCTACGCTTTGCATTTTCTTCAGCAGTTTTACTTTCTGCTTCTTGTGAGTATTGCTTGTATGTATTAGAGAACTCTGTCATCATTGTTTTGATCTCTGCATCATACGTGTTTTGAAGCTTCTCCAAATCGCTCATCGCTGTTTTATAGCCTGGCATAGCTTCTATTAGCTCTTGAGATGCAATGTGGGCTACTTTGCTTTGTGCCTGTGTAAATGCAACTGCTCCAATAGTTAAAGCGAATGCTATAATGAGATTTTTGTACTGTTTCATTTTAAAAATAATTAAGTGTTAATTTTTGTATTTATTATTATGTTGATTTTTTGGTCTATTGACCTCCGTTTTCTCGTTCTTCTTTTGCTTTTTCTCTTGCTTCGAGTATAGAGTCTTTGCGTCTTTGGCGCTCTTCTAAAAGCTTAGCTCTTCGAGCTTCATATTCTGCTTTTCTAGCATCTCTTATACTGTCACGTTGTCTTTTACGTTCTTCAATTAAAGTTTCGCGCTCGTTTTTCTTTTCTTGAATTTCTTGTTCTTTAGCTTCATCTGCAGCAGCTTCTTCTACACTTTTGTACTCTTCTTCAAGTACTTCTTCTTTTTCCTTTTTGCTAGAGACTTGCTTTCTCTTAGCAGCTCTATTAATGCTTCTTAAAATTTGGTCACTAATATCGTGACGCTCTGCAGCAAATAACATAACTAAGTCATTGCTTTTTTCAAAAACAAAATCGTACTTTTTTGCTTCAGATATTTCTTGAACTGCTGCAAAAACTTGGTCTTGTACCGGTTGTACAAGTCTTCGCTTTTGTATCATTAAATCTCCTTCTGGACCAAATCTGTCTTGTTGGTAGCTATATATTGCTTCACGTTCATATTTAATGTCTTCCTCGCGCTCTTCAATAAGTTCTTTAGTAAGTAGGGCTCTTTCATTGTCAAGATTTCTCTGCATATCTTCAATTGCAGCCATTTTCTGTTCAATTTCAGATTTCCACTTTTGTACTCTACCGTTTAGTTGCGTTTCGGCTTCTTTATACTCAGGTACATTCTCTAAAATGTAATCCATATCAATATAACCTACTCTTAGACTTCTGCCTTGAGCTTGAGATTGATGAAGACCAAAAAACAACAATGCTGTTACTACTAAAAGAACTCTTGTTTTCATACGTATTATGTTTATAGAAATAATCGTGCCAAATTAAAACTGTTGTCCAATAATGAAATGTGTTTCCCAACCATTAGAACCTGTTGTACCTGGAATAGGATCAAATCCGTATCCGAAATCTATACCTAATAATCCAAATGCAGGCATAAATATACGTAATCCTATACCAGCAGACCTATTTAATTGAAATGGATTAAAATCTCTAAATCCATCATAAGAAGCTCCACCTTCTGCAAATGCTAACATATAAATAGAAGCTGCAGGTTTAAGTGTAATTGGGTGACGTAACTCTAACGAGTATTTGTTATAAATTGTTGCACCATCATTTTGAGTGGCTTGACTTAAAGAACTTCTGTCAATTGGTACAAGAGATTGGTTAGGGTAACCTCTTAGTGCAATTGTTTCTCTACCATCTAAGCTAAATCCTCCAAGACCGTCTCCACCTAAGAAAAATCTTTCGAATGGAGGAACACCTCTATCTGAATTGTAGGCGCCTAAGAAACCATACTCTGCACTTGTTTTTAATACAAATTTTCCAACTAAACGATTATACCAAGTACCGTTAAATTTAATCTTGTAGTACTCTAGCCACTTAAATTTTTCTTGATCTACTTCAGCAGCTGTTAACGTACCTTCTTCCTGTTGTTGATTAAGCGCTTCGTAATCTGTACCATTCCATAATGAATATGGTGGTGACAATTTTGCAGTTACAGAAAACTGAGAACCAGACGTTGGGAATACCGGATTTGTTGCAGTGTTATCTCTGCTCAATCCAACTGTTAAAGCAAGGTTGTTTGAGTATCCGTCTCCAAAAGTAAATAAACCAGTATTGTAGTTTTGAAGGTTAAAGTGCTGAAAGCTAATTGCTCCAGATAATGTAAAGAAGTCATCTGGTACTCTTAGTCTTTTAGCAAGTCCTAAAGAACCACCAGTAATTAAAAACCTTCTATTTCTGTCTGTGTCTCTTTGTTGTGCGTTATAAAAATACTGTACAGTATGAGAAAGTGACGCAGAAAGTCTTACAGGTTTCTTGCCGCCTAACCAAGGTTCTGAGAAGCTTAAACTATACGTTTCGTAAAAGCTACTAGCTTGTGCTCTTACAGATAGTTGTTGGCCATCTCCCATAGGTAATGGTTTGTAGGCTTCTTTGTTAAATATATTTCTTATTGAAAAGTTGTTAAAAGATAGCCCTAGTGTCCCTACAAAGCCACCGCCACCATAACCACCTTGTAGTTCAATTTGGCTCGACCCTTTTTCTACAACAGGGAAAACCATATCTAAGGTTCCTGAGTTAGGATCTACGTTTTTAAACTGTGGTTCTAAAACTTCTGGATCAAAAAACCCAAGTTGCCCTAATTCTCTAATGGATCTTACCACATTACTCTTGCTGTATTTTTGACCAGGTTTAACGCGTAATTCTCTATATATTACATTGTCATTAGTCTTGTCATTACCAGTTACGGTAACGTGATCAAAATAAGCTATCTTGTTTTCTGAAATTCTAATTTCAAAATCTATGGTGTCATTATAAACTCTAGTTTCAACAGGGTTAATGGTTGAAAATAAATAACCATTATTTTGATAAAGGTTGGTAAGATCTACAGCATCTGGTTTTGTAGGGTCTGCAATTTGCTTTTCTAATAATGTACCATTGTAAACGTCACCTTTCTGAACATTAACTATTTGTTTTAACTGCTCATCTGTATAAACGCTGTTTCCTAAGAATGAGATGTTACCAAAGTAGTAACGGTTTCCTTCTTCTACATCTAACTCTAAAACAATACTATTATCATCTTTCTTTATAATAGTGTCATTAGTAATCCTTGCATCTCTATAACCTTTTTCTTTGTACTTTTTAATAAGGCTAGCCTTGTCACTTTTATACTCTTCTGCAATAAACTTAGATCTTTTCCAGAATCTCCAGAATTTCTTCTCCTTAGTTTTTTTCAGTTGTTTACTAAGCTTAGCGTCTGAAAGTGCTTCATTGCCATTAAATTGAATGTCATCAATTTTTACTTTTTCACCTTTATCTACATCAACAACCATTAGCACCTTATTGGAGTTAGGTAAGGTATCTTCAACTTTTACGGTGTTAATCTTAACTTTAGCGTTTAAGTATCCTTCTTCTTTATAAGAATTGGCAATACGGTTTTGTGTTGTTGTAATGAGGTTTTCTGTAACTCTTTTTCCTGCAGTTAACTTATTTTCTTTAATAAGTTCTTCCTTTTTCTTTTTGCGTTTAAGACCTCTAATTTTTGTTTCGGCAAGTTCAGGAAGTTCTTGAATTTCTATCTCAAGATCAACTACATCTCCTGTTATCTTAGTTACATATATATTAATGTCTGAAAACAAACCTAAATCCCATAGCTTATTAAGTACTTTACTAATCTTAGTACCTGGAATGAAAATTTGTTCACCAGTTTTAAGGTTTGTAAATGCAATTACTGTTTGCTCGTTATAACTCGTTGTTCCAGTTACATTAATTTCACCAATAGTATACTTAGTACTGTTAGGTGGAAGTTCTTTATCTTGAGCTTGGGTTGCAAAAGTTACTCCTATAAAGAATAGAAGGGTAAATAGTTTTTGTGTCATTCCTGCTTTAACTAAGTTGTTCACTCGTTTTTCCAAATCGGCGTTCTCTATTTTGATAATTGTGAATGGCATTTAATAGGTCCTTCTTTCTGAAATCTGGCCATAATACCTCGGTAAAAAATAATTCTGCATATGCAATTTGCCATAAAAGAAAATTGCTAATACGTTGTTCTCCGCTTGTGCGAATAAGAAGATCTACATCTGGTAAAAAATTTGTGTATAAATGCTCTTCTATTAATTTGGTGGTAATATCTTCTGGTGTAATTTGATTAGAAGCAACTTGCTCTCCAATACCTTTAACCATTTGAAGTATTTCTTCTCTAGAACCATAACTTAATGCAAGTGTTAGGTTCATATGAGTATTGTCTTTTGTTTTCTCTTTTACTTCTGCCAGTTCCTTTTGGGCTTTTTTAGGAAGACTTGTAATTGTACCTATTGTAGAAAGTTTGATTTTGTTATCCTGCAGTGTTTTAATCTCTTTTTTTAGAGAAGACACTAAAAGATTCATAAGCTTATCCACCTCAAATTTAGGACGATTCCAATTTTCTGTTGAAAATGCATAGAGTGTTAAATTCTTAACTCCTAATTCTGCACAACCCTCAACAGCTTCTCTAACTGCTTTTGTGCCCTTTTCATGACCAGCTACTCTTAACAAGCCTTGCTTTTTTGCCCATCTTCCATTACCATCCATAATTATGGCAATGTGTTTTGGTAAAGCGTCTTTATTTATAGTATAGTCTTTGGCCATATTATTAGAAGTTGCAATAACAAGGTTTTCTACCAAAAGAGTAGGTTAGTGTAATGCCTGTAAAGACATACCAATCATTAGTGTTTATATTTCCAAATGGTTGTGCACCGCCATCAGAACCTAGTTCTTCTGGATTGCTGCCATCTAAATTGTCTGTAAGTGTATAGCGTGCGCCTACTTCAAAACCAGCAATTAAATGCCTGCCAATGGTTGCTTTAAAGCCTACAACTGCAGGTATTGCTATATTTATATTATCGCCACCACGCTTTAGCTCTATACCATCTCTAAAAATTTGATTAGCATAAAAGCCAGTTAATCCTGTGTATAGGTAAGGTACGGCTTGTCTTTTGCCGTTATGCAGATTCCATTCCCAAAATGTATACTCTATACCCAAAGAAGCTTCTGTAATATTGTTAGTAAACTCATAACCTCTTTGTTGCCTTCTTGGCTCGTCTGAGTTAGCATCATCTGCATTAATTTCTGCGTGCAATAATGAAAACCTAAAAGAGTGCCTGTCACTGCGATTCCATTTGAACAACAAGCCGCCAGCCAACGAGTTAGGGTTTACGAAGCTAGAGTTGCCGACGTCTCCAATATAATTGGCGCCACCAACAAAGCCACCTATCTCATAGGTTTGTGAATACGTGTAAGTTGTACAAAAAATCATGATGATAAATGCGGTTAAATGCCTCATAGATTTTCAAAAGTTTGCAAATATAACAATAAAGTTCTCGTGCGTTGAATTTTCGACGATTTTGTCGTATTCTTAAAACACATCTATTAGATATTTATTGCTTTAATTGCGCTTGTCCTGACCCCAAAGTAACTTTTTCCTTAAAGTCTTAGGAAAGCTTGAGCCGTTTAGTTCTACTAAATGAATTTGAAACGGCGCCTTTTGTACTGTAAGGACGCTGTTTTTTTGAAGTGTTGCAATTCTTGAGTCCATACTTACTAAAAAAGTATCTTCTCGGGTAGAAACTTTTAATTTAATCTTGGTGTCATCCTTTATGATTAAAGGTCTGGCGTTAAGGTTATGTGGAGCAATAGGAGTTAATACAAAATTTTGAGTGTCTGCCATTATAACTGGACCACCACAACTTAAAGAATATCCTGTAGATCCAGTTGGCGTGGATACAATTAAACCATCTGCCCAATAAGCATTAAGATAATTGTCATTCAACCAAGTTTCCACAGTAATCATTGAAGTAGTGTTTCTCCTACTTACAGCAATTTCGTTTAATGCAAAGTTAAAATCGTTTATAGTTGCAGGCTCTTGTTCTGAGTTGATTTGTAAAACACTTCGTTTAGAAATAGAGTAATCTCCAGATAAAATATGACTAATACTTTCTTTTATCTCTTCTTTTTGTATTGTAGCTAGAAAACCTAAGCGGCCAGTATTAATTCCTACAATGGGAATGTTGTGGTGCCTTACATAGTAAATGGTTTTTAAGATTGTACCATCGCCACCTATGCTAAAAAAAAGATCATAACTGTCATCCAACTCTTCAAAAGTAGAAAAGTGATTGTACTCTTTCTTTATAGTCTCGTGGTGATTAATTATATCTAGGAAGTTTTCCTCTATAATTACATCAATTTGAGCTCTATCTAACTCATCTAGTAATTCTTGTATGTACTTACCAGCGTCTTTATGGTAAAATTGACCATATATACCTACTTTCATAACTTATATATTTAGGTATTTGTCAAGATATTTTGAGCGGTCTTTTAAATTCTTGTAAAAGGTGTCTTCTTGATGGGAAGAAACTATACTATAACCATATCTTCTAAAAGATTGTAAGACTTCATTTATGGCAGATTGCCCAATCTTTATTGTAAGCTGAACCATATCTTTTTCCATTTTTGAAATAAACGCACCAAGCACCTTTGCCTCGTTAGATTCAACTATCTGTGAAATTTCACTAAATGAGTAATCGTTTATACCTTTTTCTACAACTAAAATACCACCAGCTTCATTCAAGAAAGGTGTTTCATTAAATAAGTTTAGAATATCATTTAACTCAACGTAGCCAAGATATTTTTGATTTTCATCTAATACAGGCATTAGATTGGTATGGTTTTGAGCAAAATTCTCTAAAACATCTAGCCAGTTATCTGTAATTCTGCAGAAAAAAGTTTCAAATGCATACTGGCAATCTTGCAATGTCTTTCCAGATTCAAAACAACGCACATCATTTTCAGAAATACAGCCAATATAAACACCATCTCTAGCAACAGGAATATGTGTATAAGTAAGTTGGTCAAAAACATCTTTAACTAAGGCTATGTCCTGATTAATATCCTGTATGTCTATATCATTAATGATATAATCTTCAAAAAGCATATGCAAATTTTACTTGCAAATTAATCAATTTTAAAGACACCACCATGGTGCAACTTTGTATTTTTGTAATTCAATAATAAGTTATGACAAAATTAAGTGTAAATATTAATAAGATAGCTACTCTTAGAAACTCGAGAGGTGGCAATTATCCAAATGTAGTTCAAGTAGCTAAAGATGTGGAGCGTTTTGGTGGTCAAGGTATTACTGTGCATCCTAGGCCAGATGAGCGCCATATACGTTATCAAGATGTTAGAGATTTGGCACCTATTGTGACTACTGAGTTTAATATAGAGGGAAATCCAAATCCTAAGTTTATAGATTTGGTGTTGCAAAACAAACCGACACAAGTTACTTTAGTGCCCGATGCTGTTGATGCTATTACATCTAATGCTGGTTGGGATACTGTAAAGCATAAAGACTTTCTAACTGAAATTATTTCAGAGTTTAAAAACAACGGTATCCGTACATCTGTATTTGTAGATCCTGTTGCGGCAATGATTGAAGGTGCTTCAAAAATTGGAGCAGATCGCATTGAGCTTTATACAGAAGCTTTTGCAGATAAATTTACTATTAGCCCAGAAGAAGCTGTAAGACCATATACAGAAAGTGCAATGTTGGCACATTCTTTAAATTTGGGCATAAATGCAGGGCATGATCTGTCTCTTAAAAACATTGCTTATTTTAAAGAAAAGGTGCCATATTTATTAGAGGTGTCAATAGGGCATGCATTAATAGGAGAAAGTCTTTACTTGGGTCTTGAAACTGTTATTTCTAATTATTTAAAAGCATTAAAATAATATGAAGTTGCATTCTAATATAATAGGAGAAGGAAAGCCATTGTTAATATTACATGGTTTTCTGGGAATGGGAGATAATTGGAAAACACTTGCAAAGCAATTTTCTGAAGATGGTTATCAGGTTCATCTAATAGATCAGAGAAATCACGGTAGGAGTCCACATTCTGATGACTTTTCTTACGAGTTGTTAGCTGAAGATTTAAAAGACTATTGTAAACTTCATAATCTTGAGTCCAGTATTTTACTTGGTCATTCTATGGGAGGAAAAACAGCAATGCTGGCAGCTACTAATGCACCAGAGTTGTTTGAAAAACTAATTATTGTAGATATTGCACCCAAATCTTACCCGCAACACCATCAATCTATTCTTAAAGGATTGTCGTCATTAGATTTTAACACCATTAAAAGTCGAGGTGGTGCAGACAAAAAACTTTCAGAATATGTATCAGAATTAGGTGTAAGGCAATTTTTGTTAAAAAACTTATACTGGATTAAAAAGGGACAGTTGGCCTTAAGGATGAATTTAAAATCTTTAATTGAAAATATTGAAGAAGTAGGAAAGTCTCTACCTAATGGTAAAACATATAGTAAACCAACATTATTTATTAAGGGAGAACGTTCAGATTATATCATATCTGAAGACGAATCTTTAATTTTGAATCATTTTCCAGAGGCTAAAATTGAAA
Source organism: Croceibacter sp. (assembly GCF_002716225.1). Taxonomy (NCBI): domain Bacteria; kingdom Pseudomonadati; phylum Bacteroidota; class Flavobacteriia; order Flavobacteriales; family Flavobacteriaceae; genus Croceibacter; species Croceibacter sp. Next base: position 310,969 of record NZ_PAZX01000007.1, read on the forward strand.
AAATTAACAACTCAGGACATTGGGTTCACGCTGAGAATCCTGACGCTTTTTACGCTAAAATTATGAAATTCATATAAATGCACTGTCTATATTATGTATGCATAATAATTTTGCCTAATCTGTTGTAGAGTTCATATTTTATTTTAAATTTACGACGTTAACAAAACCTTAAAAAACATATAATATGAAAAAATTATTAACGCTTGCTGTATTTACCTTGGCAATGGCATCTGTATATGCAGGTGGTTATCGAGTAAGCTTACAGGGACAACGTGCCTTGGCTATGGGACACACAGGTGTCGCTGTTGTAAACTCAGCAGAATTGGCATTTTTTAATCCTGCAGGTTTAGTATATTTAGAAAATAAGCTAAACGTATCTGTCGGTGGTTTTGGTGTCTTTTCAGATGTAACTTATCAAAACACAGAGTTTGGAACGTCTTCTCAAACAGACAGTCCAGTAGGAACACCTCTTTATCTTTATGCTTCTTATAAAGTGACAGATTGGTTTACAGCCGGTTTAGCCGTTTATACACCTTATGGTAGTACTGTAGAGTGGCCAACAGATTGGTCTGGATCTCATCTGGTAAACAGAATAGACCTTCAGGCTATTTACATTCAGCCTTTAGCATCATTTAAGATTAATGATATCTTGAGTATTGGTGGTGGTCCAATTTATGTAACTGGTGCAGTTGAGTTTAATAGAAACATTAACAGAACTCTTACAGACGAACAAGGTGTAAGATCTAATGTTACAATAGAAGATTCTGGAGTTTCAGAATGGGGATATAGTGTAAGTGCTATGTTTACTCCAACAGAAAAATTAAGAGTAGGTTTTAACTATAGAAGTGAGATAATTCTAGATTCTACAGAAGGAACAGCAACGTTCTCAAACTTCCCTAACTCTCCAGCAGTACCAGCAAATGGTGACCAAGGCTTTTCTGCAAGTCTTCCTTTGCCAGCAGAATTAACTGTAGGTGTATCTTATGAATTCTGTGATAAATTTACTTTTGCTTTTGATTATAACAGAGCTTTCTGGGATGTATACAATAATTTAGATATTCAATTTGAAGATGGTAACGAATCTTTAAACCCAAGAAATTACGAAAACGCAAATATTTGGAGATTTGGTCTTCAGTATGATGCTACTGAGAAAATCACTTTAAGAGGTGGTTACTATTTTGATGAGTCTCCTGTTCAAGAAGGCTATTTTGCTCCAGAGACGCCAAGAAACGACTCTCACGGATTTACTGGTGGTTTATCTTTCCAAGTAACGCCTAGCTTAGCAATAGATGCTTCTTTCTTATATGTACGATTTGAAGAGGTAGATGCTTCTTACGATTTTTATCAAGAAGATGGCCAAAATGTACCATTTGAAGGAACATATAAATCTAGCGCGTTCTCACCAGGTTTAGGTGTAACATACAAACTATAATAACACATTATATAAATTAGCATATGAAAAACTATATAAAATACTTTGCAATTCTTGCCTTAGGCTTTGTAGCTTGTGAGCCAGAATTAGACAATCCTATTGAAGATGGAGGCGTGTATGACTCTGGTGATGCAGACTTCTCTAACTTTGTTGCAGTTGGTAACTCTTTAACTGCAGGTTTTGCAGATAATGCATTATACCTTCAAGCACAACAAAGTTCTTACCCAAACATTCTTGCAAATCAATTTTCACTTTTAGGTGGCGGCGAGTTTACGCAACCATTAGTAAATGATAATGCTGGAGGTTTACTGTTAAGCGGTACTCAAATTACAGACAATCGTTTTGTGTTAGCTTTTGATGCTGCTGGAAATCCTGGTCCTGCTGTTTATACAGGACAAACTCCTACAACAGATATCTCAAACGTACTAAGTGGACCATTTAATAATATGGGTGTTCCTGGTGCTAAGAGTTTTCATTTAGGATTAGAAGGATATGGTAATGTAGCAAACTTTCCTGCTGCTGCAAACCCTTACTTTATAAGAATGGCATCTTCTCCAAACGCTACTGTTATAGGAGATGCTGTCTCTCAAAACCCAACATTCTTTGCGCTTTGGATAGGTAATAACGATGTATTAAGCTATGCTACAACTGGTGGTATAGGTGTTGATCAAACAGGAAATTTTGATCCTACAACTTATGGATCTAATGATATTACAGACCCAAATGTATTTGCACAGGTTTATAGCGGTTATGTATCAGCTTTAGCTTCTAATGGAGCAAAAGGAGTTTTAGTTAATATTCCAGATGTAACTTCTATTCCATATTTTACAACTGTACCTACAAACCCAATACCTTTAGATGCGCCTACGGCTGCATTTGCTAACGACGCTTATACGGATTATAATAACGCAATTGCACTTTATGCATCATTTGGAGTAATATCGCAAGAAGAAGCAGCGCGACGCAATATTAGTTTTCAGGCAGGTCAAAATGGAGCTGTAATCTTAGACGAAACATTAACGCCATTGGTAAACCCAACAGATGGATCTCAAATCCCACCATTACGTCAATCTGCGTCAGGTGATTTAATTACATTGCCAGCAGCATCTGTATTAGGAACATTAGCTAACCCAGATGATCAAACATCTGTAATTGGTGTAGCAGTTCCTTTACAAGATCAATTTGTTTTAATCCCAGAAGAGCAAACTTCAATTTCAAATGCATCTGCAGCTTACAATGCAACGATTCAAGGTTTAGCAGAAGCTAACGGCTTGGCTTATGTTGATGCTAGATCAGAATTAAATGCAGTAGCAAATGGAGGCATTAGTTTTGATGGCGGTACAATTACATCTGTTTTTGCAACAGGAGGCGCATTTTCATTAGATGGTGTACACCCAACGCCAAGAGGATATGCATTTACAGCTAACGCTATTATAGATGCGATTAACTCTACTTATAATGCTACTGTGCCAAAAGTTAATATTGGTTCTTATAGCACTGTTAACTTAAGTAATAGTGTTGGTGGAAACTAATTAGATAAAATTTATTAAATTTATAAAAGCGCTTCAAATTAATGAAGCGCTTTTTTTAATGATACTATGAAACTTATATTAAGACTTTTACTAACTGCATTAGCAGTTGTTTTATTAGCAAAACTCCTTCCTGGTATAACAGTTACGGGATACTTAAGTGCAATTATCGTTGCAGTGGTGTTGGCATTACTTAAATTAATTGTAAGACCTGTTTTAGTTATACTAACACTACCAATTACCGTGTTAACATTAGGGCTTTTCCTATTGGTTATAAATGCAGTAATTATTTTACTTGCAGATGCTTTTATAGATGGTTTTGCGGTAAGTGGTTTTTGGATAGCATTAGTGTTTAGTATCTTATTATCTATTATTCAATCTATATTGTTCTCTGTATTAGATACAGACAACGACTAATTAAGGCACAGCATTTTAGGAGTTGTAGGGTCTCAAGAAAAGCCGTATTTTTGCACTCCAATTTTTAAGAGGTTTTACAGAATGAATATCAAAAGAGAAGACATCGACTCGTTAAATGCAATAGTAACAGTTGATATTGCTAAAGAAGATTACAGCGAAAACGTAGAGAAAATACTAAAGAACTACCGTAAGACTGCTAATATACCTGGTTTTAGAAAAGGCCAAGTTCCTATGGGAATGGTAAAAAAGCAATATGGTAAAGCTGTATTGGTAGATGAAGTAAACAAATTACTAGATCAAGCCTTAAACAAATATTTAACCGAAGAAAAGTTAGATGTTTTAGGAAATCCACTTCCAAAAGAACAAGCAAACTTTGATTGGGATGCAGATGACTATAAATTTGAGTTCGAACTTGGTTTAACTCCAGAGTTTGAATTAGATCTTCAGCCAAAAAAGGCAATAACATCTTATAAAATCATTGCAGATGATAAGATGATAGATAGCCAGATAGAGCGTATACAAAAGCAATACGGTAAACTTGAAGCTAAAGATACAGTTGCTGAAGGTGATCTTGTTGCCGGTACTTTTAAAAATGAAGAAGAAGGTATAGAAAACACAACTACGCTTCCTTTAGAAAAGCTAAAAGGCAAAGCAAACCTTAAAAAGTTTGTGGGAGCTAAAGTTGGAGATACAATTAGCCTTAAAACAAAAGGTCTTTTTGAAGATGATCATGACCTAATGGAATTCCTTAAAGTTGAACATGACAAAGCACATGGTCTAGATATTCCAGTGACATTTGAAATCACAGAAGCAAATAAGCAAATTCCTGCAGAACTTGATCAAGAATTATTTGACAAGCTTTTTGGTAAGGATACAGTGAAAACTGTGACTGAGATGAAAGAAAAAATCAAGGAAGATGCAGAAGGGCAGTTTAAGCAACAGAGCGATCAGCAATTATTAACTGATGTTTCTGAGTATCTTATTGAGAACACAAAATTCGATTTGCCAGCAGAATTTCTTCAGCGTTGGATAAAAGCAACATCAGAAGAAGAAATCACTTTAGAGCAATCTAAAGAAGAATATGAAAAAAGTGAAAAAGGGCTACGTTTTCAGTTAATTGAAGCAAAGCTAATAAAGGACAACAACCTTAACGTTAACTTTGAAGATCTTAAAGCTTTTGCTAAAGATCGTATTAAGATGCAGATGGCTCAATTTGGTCAGATGAATCCTTCAGATAAAGAGTTAGAAGATATTGCTGCACGTGTACTAGGTAACCAAGATGAGGTTAAGCGTATGACAGAGCAGTTAATGAATGAACGTCTTTTAGGATTCTACAAAGAAAACGTGAAACTTAAAGAAAAAGAAATGAGCTACGAAGACTTCGTAAAGGAAGTTTACGAATAGTCGTTTAGCAGAATTAATAGTATCTTTAAAGCGTTAAGTCTGTTATAGGTTTAACGCTTTTTTTGTCAAAAAAGAAAAAGAAATTATCTATGGATTACGGAAAAGAATTTGAAAAATACGCAACGAAACATCACGGTATAAACAGCAATTATTATAATGATATTGTTAGTAGCATGATGCCAGTAGGGCTAACTCCAAATATTATTGAAGAACGCCAGATGAACATAGCAATTTTTGATGTGTTTTCTAGGCTAATGATGGATCGTATTATATTTCTAGGTACAGGAATTAACGACCAAGTTGCTAACATTGTACAAGCACAACTATTATTTTTAGAAAGTACAGATGCAAATAAGGATATTCAAATTTACATAAACTCACCAGGCGGAAGCGTTTATGCAGGTCTTGGTATTTATGATACTATGCAGTTTATAAAGCCAGATGTTGCAACTATCTGTACTGGTATGGCAGCTTCTATGGGTGCTGTGCTTTTATGTGCAGGCGCAGAAGGTAAGCGTAGTGGTTTGCCTCATTCAAGAGTTATGATACACCAACCTTTAGGAGGTGCACAAGGACAAGCAAGTGATATAGAAATTACAGCAAGAGAGATTCTTACGTTAAAAGAAGAGCTTTATAAAATTATCTCTAAGCATAGTGGTCAACCTTATGATAAAGTTTATGAGGATAGTGATCGTGACTATTGGATGAAAGCAGATAAAGCCAAGGAATATGGTATGATTGATGAAGTGCTTAAAAGAGAATAAGCAGAAACTAAAAAAAAAGTTATGGCTAAGGAAACCTTAGAATGCTCGTTTTGCGGGAGAAAAAAACCTGAAACCAATTTATTAATTGCTGGGTTAGATGCACATATTTGTGATAGGTGTATTGAACAGGCACATGGTATAGTTTTAGAAGAATCTAAACAAGATGCTACAGGAGAGCTTACTACAGAGTTAAAATTAAGAAAGCCTCATGCAATAAAGGCCTTTTTAGATGGGTATGTTATTGGGCAGGAACACACTAAGCGTGTTATGTCTGTAGCGGTATATAACCACTATAAGCGTTTATTGCAACAACCAAGTGATGATGATATTGAGATACAAAAAAGTAATATCATTATGGTTGGTCAGACAGGTACAGGAAAGACGCTTATTGCTAAAACCATTGCAAAGATGTTAAACGTACCTCTTGCAATAGTTGATGCTACTGTTTTAACTGAAGCTGGTTATGTAGGAGAAGATGTAGAGAGTATATTAACGCGCTTATTACAGGCAGCAGATTATAATCTGGAAAAAGCACAGCAAGGTATTGTCTTTATAGATGAAATAGATAAAATTGCTAGAAAGAGTGATAATCCATCTATTACTAGAGATGTTTCTGGAGAAGGTGTGCAGCAAGCATTATTAAAGCTTTTAGAAGGAACAACAGTAAATGTACCACCAAAAGGAGGAAGAAAACATCCAGACCAAAAGTTTATTGAGGTAGATACCGAGAACATTCTTTTTATAGCTGGTGGAGCTTTTGATGGTATAGATAGAAAGATTACTAAGCGTTTAAATATGCAGGCAGTTGGCTTTAGTGCATCTCTTAGTGAAGATCAAATTGAGAGAGATAATTTATTAAAGTATATTATACCTAAAGATTTAAAAGATTTTGGTTTAATACCAGAAATTATAGGACGCTTGCCAGTACTAACTTATATGAATCCTTTAGATAAAGGTACTTTAAGAGCAATACTTACAGAGCCTAAAAATGCCATTATTAAGCAATATAAAAAGTTGTTTGAGATGGATGAGGTAGATTTTCATATTACAGATGGAGCCTTAGATTATATTGTTGAAAAAGCTATTGAATATCAATTAGGTGCCAGAGGTTTACGATCGCTTTGTGAAGAAATATTTACAGATGCAATGTTTGATTTTCCAGATAGTGATGAAAAAGAATTTAAAGTAACTAAAGCTTATGCTGAGGAGAAATTAAATAAATCTATTATCAAAAAATTGAAAGCTGTATCATAAGTTTAAAATTGTATAATATTATTTCATAAAACTGCGCTTTTTTAAAGCGCAGTTTTTATTTTTAGGATATGCAAAACAATGCACCTATAGGTATTTTTGATTCAGGAGTTGGAGGTACCTCAATATGGAGAGAAATTCATCAATTACTGCCTTTAGAGCATACAATCTATCTTGCAGACAGTAAGAATGCTCCTTATGGTGAAAAAACTAAAGATGAGATTGTTAAACTTAGTATCAAGAATACAGAAAAGCTAATTAGCTTAGGTGCTAAAGTAATTATTGTGGCTTGCAATACAGCAACTACTAATGCCATAAAGCATTTAAGAGCAAATTACACATTACCAATAATAGCTATAGAGCCTGCTATAAAACCTGCAGCATTAAATACTAAAACCAAAGCAGTAGGAATACTTGCTACTCAAGGCACTTTAAACAGTGAGTTATTTACACAAACATCAGAGCTATATGCGAGAGATATAGATATTATTGAAGTCTTTGGTAAAGGTCTTGTACCTGAAATTGAAGCTGGCCGACAAGATGGAAAAGAGGTTGAGCGTTTGCTTAAATTATATCTAAAACCAATGCTGGATAAAAATATTGATTACTTGGTTTTGGGTTGCAGCCATTACCCGTATTTAATTCCTAAGCTTAAAGAATTGCTTCCTAAAACAGTAACAATAATAGATTCTGGCTTGGCAGTTGCAAGGCAAACAAAAGCAGTTTTAGAACATTATAATTTATCTGCTATTTCTCCACAGCCAGCACCAATATTTTATACTAATTCTGACAATTTAGAACCCTTAAGACAAATTGTAAATACAGATGAAAAGCGTTATTCTATACACTATTTAGATTTTTAATTGCAACCTAAATCAATTCTAGATTGCTCATCATTGTTAGGAAAACAATTACCAGAGTTAACAGTGTTGGGAACATAGCGTAATAAATCTGGGTCTCTTAAAGCGTCTTTCAGGAAAGCTGTTAGGTCTGTTATTTCATCATTGGTTAAATTTGAAGAACCAAATTGCGAAGCTAGTTGCGTAGAAGGAACTTCAGCGCTTTGTGCTACACCATTGTTCTTGTACTCTACAACCTCTCTAATGGTTGAAAACGTTCCGCCATGACCAAATGCACCAGCATCTGCTAAGTTATATAGCGTAGGTGTTTTAAATTTATAATCATCATCTGGGTTTTGTGTAAAACCACCACGTCCTTTTTTAACGCTTTCAAAATCAATAGATGGTAAAACCATGGCTTCTAGAGAACCATCAAAATCTCCAAAACCAAACGCGTGAAACTCTTGGTCTTTTAGTGCAGGACCATTGTGACACTGGTAGCATAAACCTTTATCGAAAAATAGATTTGCACCTCTTTTCTGTTGATCATTTAATGCTTCTAAATCTCCTTTTAAATACTCTTGCCAAGGCGCTTGGTTTGCAAGAATTGTTCTATTAAAAGCTGCAATTGCTAAAGCAGCTGTTTTTCTAGTATAACGTTCAGATTGTGGAATGTTATAAAATGCAGCATCAAACATCGTTCTGTAATTATAGGAATCTACAAACTCTTCATTAACTTTTAAACGGTGTTCTAGCTGGCCTTGCATAGCTTGTACCTCTACGCCTTGAAAACCTTCAGCATTTTCTGGAATATGATCCCATTGAGCTTCGGTACCTGCATTTGTTCCGGTGCCGCCAAATTGCCCATTCCATAACATAACATCTTGATAAGCTAAGTTTAAAAGTGTTGGTGGCCTTACTGCTTGTATATCTACTGAGTCTAGTGGCATTTCAGTATTAAATGTTCTTCCTTCGCCATTAACTCCAAAACCAATGCCGCCTTCTCCAATACCTTGTCGTCTTCCTGAGAAAAATCCAGAGGCTACAGGATGGCAAGTTGCACAGGTGTATTGCCCGTTCATTTCATCCATTTTGGGATTGCCGCCTAAAGCAGTTTCATGAAGTAATAGTTTCCCTAAAGCTACTTTTTCTGCAGTAATCGGGTTTAGTGGATCTTGAGGTATTCGGGAAAAATCATCACTATCTGGAAGAAGGTAATATGATGTGCCAACGCCGTTAGAAGCATTAATAAGATTAGTGATGAGCTCATCATCTAAATCGCTTGTATAGCTTTCATAATTAGCGTTTTCTGTTTGGCAGGATGACAAAACGATAACTAATACCAATGCGTAAAATACCTTCATATAAACGGATGTTAATAAGACGTTAAAGTTATAATTAACATGTGATATATACAAGAGCTCTTAAGTGATTGGTTTTCTTAGTGTTATTAAGTACCCAACACCAAAAGCAAAGGCAGCAGGAATAAGCCATCCGAGACCAAAATTAGATAAAGGTATGCTGTTAGAAATTGTAGATATTATCTGAGAGTCTGGAGCTATAACTTTTAAAGCGTCTGGTATACTAAATATAGAAGTGAAAATAACCACTAACTTCATGATTAGTTGATGCCTTAGTTTATCTGAAAGTATATTAAGAATTATTAATACTATGGTTAGTGGATAAACTAGCATAAGTATTGGTAATGCAAGAGTAATAATAAAATCTACTGAAAATGCGCCAACTACAATACCAAACAAACACGCAATAGTAACACTTGTAATATAGGAGTACTTATATTTAAATTGGTCTGAGAAAAAATCTGCAGTACCTGTTACTATGCCTACAGCAGTAGTAAAGCAAGCTAAAGATACCAGAATTGCAAGGCAAATACTTGCATAAGGCCCAAGTGTTAAACTGCTTATGCCAGATAATAATTGTGTTCTTGTAACGTCTTCACTAAAAAGATGCCCAAATAATGCACCTTCATAAATTAATCCGCAATAAATTATGAGTAATCCTAATGCAGATATTATTGCGGCTTTTGTTATTAGTTTTTTAGCTTCAACTTGATTGTTGTAGCCTTTAAGTTTTACCGAGATAATTATCACACCGCCAACAACCAATGCGCCAATAGCATCAAAAGTTTGGTAGCCTTCAAAAAAACCGTCAAGTATTGGAGTTTTGAGTGAAGACACTTTCATAGTTTCAGTATCCTCAAAAATTCCGAAGAAAATCATTCCTAATATTAAAATAAGAATAGCAGGAGTTATGTACTTTCCAATGTTATTTAATACAGTAGATCTTTTGGCAACAAATATGAAGACCAGTCCAAAATATAAAATGCTAACTGCTAACGGTGAGATGTTAAAGAATGGTTCAAAAGCCATCTCATAAGTAAATGCTGCAGTTCTCGGCGAAGGTATTGCAGCAGAAATGCTATATATTAAAATACAGAAAATAAGACTAAAGACTTTAGAGACAGGTTTGCCAAAATCATACATTGTGCCTTGTATTCTTGCATGAGCAAAAATACCTAGTAAAGGTATTCCTATAGCTGTGATTATAAACCCGATTGCTACTAAATACCATTCTTGGCCTGCTAAAAAACCCAACATAGGTGGTAGTACAATATTACCTACACCAAAGAACAGTGCAAATAATGCAAAACCTACTATAAAATCATCTTTGCGTAATCCCATTTAAAATCGAAACTTTGTGCAATATATACTTTTTGGATGATTATAAATTTTAGAGGAACGCAAATACATTATAATGTAGAAGGAAAAGGAGATGCTCTTGTTTTGCTTCATGGCTTTTTAGAAAGTAGTACAATGTGGAACTCATTAATGCCTGTACTTTCTAAGAGGTTTAAGATTATAGCTGTTGATTTGCCAGGTCATGGAAAAAGTGGGGTTTTTGGAGACATACATTCAATGCAATTAATGGCAGATTGTATTTTAGAAATTCTTAGAACGGAAAACGTGAAAGATGCTCATTTTGTAGGGCACTCTATGGGCGGCTATGTTGCATTGGCATATTTAAAGAATAACTTAGAGCAGGTAACTTCAATAACATTATTAAACTCAACTCCTTCAGAAGATTCTATATCTAGAAAGAAAAATAGAGAGCGTGCTGTACAACTCATAAAAAAATATCCTCAAGCATTTATTAGTATGGGTGTTACAAATTTGTTTGCCAATGAAAAAGCATCAATATATGAGGAAACAATCAAAGCCATGAAAGCTGAGGCAAATACATATCCTATTGATGGTATTATAGCAAATATAAAAGGTATGAAGACACGAGAAGATACACGAGAGTTGCTACGTAACTATAAAGGCCAAAAAAATATTATTACAGGAAAAGAAGATCCTATTGTTTTATTTAATGAAATTAAAAACATAGCAAAAGTAACAGATAGTAAACTGTATTCACTTTCTGGAGGACATATGAGTCATATTGAAGCTAAAAATGAAGTCTTAGATATTATTCTTCGTCTTGAAGCGCATTCCAGCCACGTGCAGTAAGTTCTATTTGCTGATTGCCTCTAGTAATAAGATGCTTTCCTTCAGATTCTGGTTTCATATGACCTATGATTGAAAAATTAGGGTTGCCTTTAATTTTTTCAAAATCTTTTTGGTCTACTGTAAATAAGAGTTCGTAATCTTCGCCACCACTTAATGCTATTGTTGTGCTATCTAAATTAAACTCCTCACAAACAGTTATCATGCTAGGGTCTAATGGTATCTTATCCTCAAATAAGTTAACACCAACGTTAGAGTGTTTGCATAAGTGTAAAGTTTCAGAAGACAAACCATCGCTTATATCTATCATAGATGTTGGCTTAACTTCTAACACATTTAAAAGTTCCTTGATGTCCTTGCGGGCTTCAGGTTTCATTTGTCGCTCTAACAAATAGGTATAAGGAGATAGGTCTGGTTGGTTATTAGGGTTTACCTTGAAAACTTCCTTTTCTCTTTCTAAAATTTGAAAGCCCATATAAGCTGCGCCTAAGTCGCCACTTACTACCAATAAATCATTTGGCTTTGCACCACTTCTGTAAGTTACCTCTTCTTCTTTGGCGTGACCTACAGCAGTAACAGAAATTATTAATCCAGATGTTGAAGACGTAGTGTCTCCACCTACTAAATCTACATCATAAATTTTACAAGCTAAGTGAATACCAGAATAAAGCTCTTCTAATGCTTCTAAAGGAAATCTGTTTGAAACTGCTATTGATACTGTAACCTGAGTAGCCTTAGCATTCATAGCATAAATATCCGATAAGTTTACCATTATTGCTTTATAGCCTAAATGCTTTAAAGGCATGTAAGACAAGTCAAAATGTACACCTTCAATTAAGAAATCTGTAGACACTAGTGTTTGTTCACCGTTAAAATCTAAAACTGCAGCATCATCTCCAACACCTTTTTTAGAAGACGTGTTTTTTAATTCAACATTGTCCATTAAGTGATCTATAAGTCCAAATTCTCCTAGTGAGGACAGGCTGGTTTTGCTAATATCTTTATTGTCAAACATTATCATATATTTACGAGCCACAAAATTAAAGTATTAAACCACAAAACCATGAAGCACCTATTACTTTCTTTATTTTTTATTTCATGCCTCTCATTTTCACAAACACCTTGCGAAAATGGCTTTGCAGGGATATACCCTTGCAACGGTTACGATTTAGTCTCTGAAATTAGCTTATCAACGCTTTCTGCAACTGCTAGTTTAGCAAATGATTCTTGGGGATGGACAGATCCAGATACTGGTAATGAATATGCAATTGTAGGCTTGAGTAACGGTACAGCTTTTATAGATATTTCAGATCCTGTAAATCCAGAACACTTGGGTACGCTACCTACACAAACATTTAATAGTTCATGGAGAGATGTGAAAGTTTACAATAACCACGCATTTATTGTGAGCGAAGCTGCTAATCATGGAATGCAGGTTTTCGACTTAACCAAATTAAGAAATGTAAACATATCTACTTTTTTATTTGCAGACGCTGTGTATAGTGAGTTTGGTAATGCGCACAACATTGTTATAAATGAAGACTCTGGTTATGCTTATGCTGTAGGGACCAATACATTTAATGGCGGTCCTCACTTTATTAATATACAAGACCCTCAAAACCCTGTAGCAGCTGGTGGTTTCGCTATGGACGACTATAGTCACGATGCTCAAGTAGTAACATATAATGGGCCAGATACAGAGCACGTAGGGAAAGAGATACTTATTGGTAGTAATGCCAGTATTGTTTCCATAGTAGATATTTCAGATAAATCTAATCCGGTTTCAATCTCTACAACATCCTATGGTCAAGTAGGTTACACGCACCAAGGTTGGTTTACAGAAGATCAACGCTATTTTATACTTGGTGATGAGCTTGATGAAACAGAAGTTGGATTCAATACAAGAACAATAGTGTATGATTTAAACGATTTAGATAATCCAGTTATTCACTTTGAATACTTTGGACCAACGCCTGCCATAGACCATAATGGTTATGTAAATGGGGATAATTTTTACCTTGCTAACTACAGAGCTGGTGTAAGAGTTTTAGATGTCTCGAATATTGCAGCTGGCGAAATGACAGAGATTGGTTTTTTTGATACTTATTTGGCTAATGACAGTGCTAACTTTAATGGTGCTTGGAATGTATATCCTTATTTTGAGAGCGGCAATATCTTAATAAGTGATATAGAACGTGGCTTTGTTTTAATAAAAAAGAGTGAGGAAGTATTAAATGTTTCTGAAGTTGATAATGAGGAGACATTTAATATTTATCCTAACCCAACTACCAATTACTTAAAAATATCATCTAACAATGCATTAAGCTCAATTGAAGTTTATAACGTTTTAGGAGAAATGGTGTTACAAGAAACAACAAGTTTAAAAGAATATACACTAAATGTAGAGCACCTGAGCCAAGGTGTGTATGTTCTTAATATAAATGGAAAAGCAACTAAATTTATAAAGAGCTAATATTAAAATTACAATGCACGCACTGTAAAATTCGATTAACTGAGTTTTTTATCGACAATACTAAGTAAAGCCGCTATCTGCGGCTTTTTTTTATGCCTTAATTAACAGCGATTTATATCGTAAAACTATCTCTTGAGTTAAATTGCAAGGTGATAATTGAAAATCTTAATTCCCATGAAAAAATCTCTACTCTTTATTGCCTTATTAACTATTTGTAACCTAAATGCTCAACTATTTGAATGTATTGGTGATGAAACTGCTGGTATAGGAACAGCAGGACCTTATTTATGTAATGGTTATGATCTTATGGCACAAATTACATTAACAGAATTTGATGCTGCTTTAGATTTAGGTCCAGCAACACCACCATCAACAGGTAGTGATTCTTGGGGATGGACAGATCCAGCTTCTGGAAGAGAATTTGCAATTATGTCATTTACTGAAGGCTTTGCCTTTGTTGAGATTACAGATCCAGAGAATCCAGTAATAACAGCTTCTGTTCCAATTACATCTACAGACGTACAAAGACTTTGGAGAGATGTAAAAGTATACAACAATCATGCATTCATGGTTGGAGAAGATGCAGATCAAGGTATGAAGGTGTTTAATCTTAATAGATTACTTACGGTTACTAATCCGCCAGAAATTTTTGAACCAGATACATTTTTTCAAGGGTTTGGTAGTGCTCACAACATAGCGATAAATGAAGATTCTGGATATGCTTACCCTATAGGCGCAAGAGAATTTGGAGGTAGTGGTCAAGTCAATGGTGGCGGTCCAATCTTTATAAACATTCAAGACCCAGTAAATCCAGTTATTGAAGGCGGTTACGATTCAACAGACGATATGGTAAACTCCTATACTCACGATGCACAGGTTGTAATATATGATGGTCCAGATACAGATTATACAGGACAAGAAATTTATATGGGAGCTAATGAGTCTACAATGATAATTGCAGATATTACAGACAAGTCCAATCCGCAATATATTAGTGATATTTCATATGCGTCTGCAACGTACACACATCAAGGTTGGTTTAGTAAAGACAAGCGTTATTTTTTAATGGGCGATGAGTTAGATGAAATTATGAATGGTTTGCCAACTCGAATAGCAGTTTATAATGTAGAAGATTTAGACAATCCTTTTGTGCATTTTATTTGGGAAGGTCCAACTACCGCTACAGATCATAATATGTATATCATAGATGATACCCTATATTTAGCAAATTATGCAGCAGGTATGCGTGTTCTGGATATAAGTGATATTGACAATATGAATTTTGTTGAAATCGGCTTTTTTGATACGTTGCCAGGTAATGATGTAGCTGGAACAGCATCAGCTTGGAATGTATATCCTTATTTCCCAAGCGGAAATTTAATTATTAGTGATGTAGCTGAAGGATTATTCATAGTTAAAAAAACAGAAAATCTTTCCGTAGAAGATATAAATAAAACAAATGTTACCATGTTTCCCAACCCTGCAAAAAACACTACAAATATAACTGTAGATGGTAATGTAATACAATCTATTAAAGTTTCAGACGTTCTTGGTAAAGAGATTTTTATGGTCTCTTCATTAAATAGTGATACTTTTACGCTTAATACAAGTAATTTTCAAACTGGCGTATATCTTATAACTATTAATGATAACGTCACAAAGAAACTAATAATAGAATAAATGAAAATAAAACACATTACCTGCTTAATTGTACTTTTTACATTTTTAATAACCCCATTTTCTTGTAGTGATGATGATGGAGTGCCTGTTACAGAAACTCCTACAGAAGAAGATCCTGGAGATGATGGCGGAAACGATGGCGGTGATGATGGTGGAGACAATGGCGGTAATGAAAATGCTGTTACTCCTTGCGAAGATGGCACTGCAGCAGGATATCCTTGTAATGGGATAGACCTTTTAGCAAATGTATCTTTACTTGAGATGAATGCAAGTGATGGTAATGATTCTTGGGGATGGACAGATCCAGACACAGGAAACGAGTATGCATTAATGGGATTAAATAATGGTACTGCTTTCTTAGATATTACAGACCCTTTAAACCCTGTGTATTTAGGGAAACTACCAACCCATACTACATCAAGTATATGGAGAGATGTCAAGACCTATAACAATCATGCATTTATTGTTAGTGAAGCTAATGGTCATGGAATGCAAGTGTTTGATTTAACAAGATTAAGAAATGTACAAAATCCTCCAGTACAGTTTACAGAAGATGCACATTATGATGGTTTTGGCGATGCTCATAATATTGTAATTAACGAGGATACTGGTTATGCTTACGCAGTAGGAACACAATTGTTTAATGGAGGTCCACACTTTATTAATATTCAAAACCCACTTAACCCAATTGGTGAAGGCGGCTTTGCTATGGATGATTATAGTCACGATGCTCAAGTTGTAACTTATACAGGTCCAGATACAGAACACTTAGGTAAAGAAATTTTAATAGGAAGTAATGAAACTATAATTTCAATAGTAGATATTACAGATAAATCTAACCCAATAGGACTGTCTACTATTTCTTATGAGCAAAGAGCATACACACACCAAGGTTGGTTTACAGAAGATCAAAGTCATTTCATTTTAGGAGATGAGCTAGATGAGGCGCAAATAGGCTTTAATACAAGAACAATAATTTTCGACTTTAGTGATTTAGATAACCCACAATTTAAATTTGAATATTACGGTCCAGAAGCTGCAATAGATCATAATGGTTATGTAAAAGGAAATGAGTTTTACCTGGCTAACTATACAGCAGGTTTAAGAATTATAGATGTATCTTCAGTAGCATCTTCACAAATGCAAGAAACAGCTTATTTTGATACATATCCATCTTCAAATTCTGCAAACTTTAATGGCGTTTGGAATGTGTACCCATATTTTTCAAGTGGTACAATACTTGTAAGTGATATAGATAGAGGTTTATTCCTCTTAAAGAAACAATAACAATGAATTTTATAATTACCCCAAACCGTTTTTTAGGCGCAATATTATCTGCACTAATAATAGTAATGAGCTTTTCTTGCTCTCAAGATGATAATGCAAATGTAAACAGCAATCCAGATGTTCCAGGCGAACCAGAAGATCCTGCAGAGGAAGTACCTGAATTTGCCGGAGAGCTAGATGTTGTAATGACTTATGGTGGGAGTAATCAAGATGAAGCAAAAGCTATAGTTGAAACGCCAGACGGAAATTTTGTAATAGTAGGGACAACAAGAAGTACAGATGGTGACATTGTAGATAAAGAAGCACCAAATTTTGATGTTTGGTTATTTAAAGTAAACCCACAAGGAACCATATTGTGGTCTAAAACCTATGGAGGCACAAATGATGAGTTTGGTGAAGATGTTATAGTTACAAATGATGGCGGTCTAGCTGTTATAGGTTATAACTCGAGTTCAGACGGAGACACCTCTTCAAATGCTGGTTTTTTTGACCATTGGTTATTAAAATTAGATGCTTCAGGAAATTTAGAATGGCAACAAAGCTACGGTTATGAAGGTCAAGACCAAGCGTTTTCATTACTTCAAACCGATGATGGCGGCTTTTTCTTTGGTGGCTATTTTGATGTTTCTGCGAGTAATGGTAATGGTAATGATGGTTTTACGGCAGCGAGCCAACAAGAGTCTTCAAACAACTTTACCAATAGTGCAGCATTGCATGGTGTTGGAGAATTTTGGGGCACCAAGGTAGATGCTTCTGGAGCGCTTCAGTTTAGAAGATATTTTGGGGGTTCAAGCAACGATAGGTGTTATGGAGTAATTGATACTGCAGATGGTGGCTATTTAATGGCTGGCGCTTCAGAAAGTACAGATTTTGATATTTCAAACAATAAAGGGAGTTATGACTTTTGGGTAGTTAAAGTTAATGCAGATAGAGAGCTAGAATGGCAACGTTCTTATGGAGGCTCTGAGATTGATATGGGCTTTGGCTTTACAGAAACTTTAGACGGAAATTACTTAATAACTGGAGATACAAGAAGTAGTGATCAAGACGTGTCTAACCTAAAAGGAAATGCAGACTTTTGGGCCGTAAAAATTAATGGCTCTGGAGATATAATTTGGGAAAACACATTTGGCGGAACTCAATTTGATGCAGCTAGAACAGTTGTGCAAATGTCTGATGGTCGCTTAGCTATTGCAGGCAGCTCAAGAAGTAATGATATAGATGTTGCAACAAATAATGGTCAAAACGACTGTTGGATAGCAATTGTAAGTTCTTCAGGAAATATCGACCAAACTTTTAGCGTTGGTGGTAGTGATTTAGACTTTTTATATGATATTTACCAGACCCAAAATAATGAACTTATAGCAGTGGGTTCTTCTTCAAGTAATGACCAAGATATTGTTCCAAACAGAGGAAGTTCAGACGTTGTTTTTATAAAAATCAATTAAATTTCAGAATGAAAAAATTAAGTATTCTTGCAATAATTGCTCTGTTTTTTGCCTCTTGTAATACAGATGAAGATGCAAATAGAAACTCAGAATTAGGGAATCCTACTTTTGGAAACGTAACTTTTACATTTGCAAATGAGGTAGATGGTGAGCCTCTACAGTTAGGGTCTACAACCTATGTAAATTCTAACAACGAAACGTATTCTGTCTCAGATTTAAAATACATAATTAGCAATATTGTTTTAATAAATGATAATGGCTTAGACTATGTGGTACCTGAAGAAGACAGTTATTTTATTATAGATCAGCAATTGTCAAGCTCTTTAACCATAACCTTGCAAGATGTACCGTCCAGAGATTATTCTGGCATTTCATTTGGATTTGGTGTAGATCAATTTAAATACCCATTAAATGGTGTAATGAATTTTGTGCCAAGAGCAGATGAGGCAGGAATGCTTTGGAGCTGGTCTGCAGGATACCGTTTCTTGAAGTTTGAAGGCGATTATACTACTGAAGAAAATGCAGAGCCTACACCNTTTATTGTACACGTAGGAAGTCANGGTAGCACGTTAGANAACTATCAGGAAATTATAATGCCGCTTTCTAACTTTACTGTAAGAGATTCTGAAACGTCTGCATTTGGAATAAAAGCAGACATCAGNAATATTTTTGATGGTAATAACAATTACTATTTCNAAACGAATAATGAAGTAACTATTGATCCCGTAAATGCTCCAATCATATCAGATAATATGAAAACAGTATTTACAATAAACTAATACATATTTGAAGAATTTCTGGTTCATAAGCATTTTTGCACTCTGTTTAGCGTGCAGTTCAGATTCAAGTGGTGAAGAAACAATTACTGAAACACCACAGGATGACGAATATATTCCTGTACCAGATTCTAATTTAAATTTTCAGGTACCANCTAATTTTCCAGANGCTACTTATGATATAAGTAACAATCAACCTACTCAAAATGGTTTTGAGTTAGGGAAAAAGTTATTTTATGACGGCAAATTAGCCTCAGATAATGTAGTGTCTTGTGGGTTTTGCCATATTCAAGATTTTGCATTTACACACCACACTCATATTGTAAGTCATGGAGTAGATGGAGCTTTAGGCACAAGAAACGCACAACCTTTATTCAATTTAGCGTTCTTAGATGNGTTTACTTGGGATGGTGCAGCNCAACATTTAGACACNCANCCTATTATACCAATCACTACAGATGTAGAGATGAACTCAAGCTTTAATGAGATAATCTCAAAATTAAGTGAAGACCAGACCTATCAAAACATGTTTAAAGATGCGTTTGATAATGGTGAAATTAGCTCAGAAAACATTTTAAAGGCATTGTCTCAGTTTATGGTTATGATGGTATCTTCAAATTCAAAATACGATCAAGTTGTAAGAAATGAAGGTTCAGTCTTTACAGAAGCAGAAGAAGCAGGCTTGGCTATATTCGAACAAAAATGTGCCTCTTGCCATGCAGGTCCGCTATTTACAGACCAATCTTTTAGAAATAATGGTTTGCCTGTTGATGCGCAATATAATGACATAGGAAGAAAACGTGTAACAGGACTAGATGAAGACCTGCGTAAGTTTAGAGTTCCTACATTAAGAAATATAGAGGTTACCTTTCCGTATATGCACGACGGCAGGTTTCAAACCCTTACAGATGTGCTAGATCATTATTCAGATGGTGTTCAGGAAGATGTTACATTAGACCCAGTTTTTGTTCAGGAAAATGGTTCTAGAGGAATTCCACTTTCAAATTTAGAAAAAGATCAATTGGTGGCTTTTTTAAAAACACTTACAGATAACAGTTTTATCTTTGATGATCGCTTTTCAGAATTTTAATTCTTTTTAAACATAGCGTGTAAGAATCCCATATTATAAGGGACAAACACACTATAAGTTTTTTCAATAACTACATTACATTAACGCAGAGACTAATTATGGTAAAACAAGCCATTTTCAGTATATTTGCACATATTTTCAAAACGATGATTAAAGTAAGCGAAGGCGCAAAAAATAGAATCTCATCTCTCATGGCAGAGAGTGGTTATGATGCATTAAAAGATTACGTTCGAGTAGGCGTAAAAAGTGGCGGTTGCAGCGGGTTGTCTTATGACTTAGATTTTGATAATAAGACAGAAGAAACCGATAAGGTTTTTGAAGACAACTCAATTAAAATTGTAGTAGATAAACGAAGCTTTTTATACCTAGTAGGAACAACCTTAGAATATAGCGGTGGTCTTAATGGTAAAGGTTTTGTTTTTAATAATCCAAATGCACAAAGAACTTGCGGCTGTGGAGAAAGCTTCTCGTTATAAAGAGGTAGCTTAATTCACTAAACAATTAGAATTATATTTAATGGCATATACAGAAGACGATTTACAGAAAGAGCTCGAAACTAAAGAGTATAAGTACGGATTTTATACAGATATAGAATCAGACACNTTTCCTGTTGGTCTAAATGAAGATATTGTAAGAGCAATTTCCTTAAAGAAGGAAGAGCCAGAATGGATGACAGAGTGGCGTCTTGAGGCATTTAGAGAATGGGAAAAAATGGAAGAGCCAGATTGGGCAAATGTAAATTACCCAAAACCAGACTTCCAAAACATCTCTTATTACTCTGCTCCTAATAAAAAACCAAAGTACGAAAGCTTAGATGAGGTAGATCCAGANTTATTGGACACGTTTAAAAAGCTTGGNATATCTATAGATGANCAAAAGAAGCTTGCTGGAGTAGCGGTAGATATTGTTATGGATTCAGTTTCTGTAGCAACAACATTTAAGAAGACATTGGCAGAAAAAGGAATTATATTCTGCTCAATTTCTGAGGCTATAAAAGAACANCCAGAACTTGTAAGAAAGCATATTGGTAGTGTGGTGCCTCAAAAAGATAATTTTTATGCAGCATTAAACTCTGCTGTATTTAGTGATGGTTCTTTTTGCTACATTCCAAAAGGTGTGCGTTGCCCAATGGAGTTAAGTACTTATTTTAGAATTAACCAAGCGGGAACAGGACAGTTTGAGAGAACTTTAGTNGTTGCAGATGAAGGCAGTTATGTAAGTTACTTAGAAGGTTGTACTGCGCCATCTAGAGATGAGAACCAATTACACGCAGCTGTTGTAGAGCTTATTGCTTTAGATGATGCTGAGATTAAATACTCTACAGTACAAAACTGGTATCCTGGTAACGCAGAAGGAAAAGGTGGTGTTTTTAACTTTGTGACTAAAAGAGGNATTTGTGAGAAAAACGCGAAAATTTCTTGGACTCAAGTAGAAACNGGAAGTGCTGTAACTTGGAAATACCCTAGCTGTATTTTAAANGGAGATAATTCTGTTGGAGAGTTTTACTCTATNGCAGTNACAAATAATTACCAGCAAGCAGATACTGGAACTAAAATGATACACTTGGGTAAAAACACCAAGAGCACCATTATATCTAAAGGTATTTCTGCAGGACATTCTCAAAACAGTTACAGAGGNTTAGTTCAAATAAACTCTAGAGCTACAAATGCGAGAAATTTTTCGCAGTGTGATAGTTTGTTAATGGGTAATAAGTGTGGTGCTCACACATTTCCATATATAGAAACAAAGAATAAAACAGCACAGGTAGAGCACGAGGCNACAACAAGTAAAATTGGAGAAGACCAAATATTCTATTGTAACCAACGTGGTATAGATACAGAAAAAGCAATTGCATTAATNGTAAATGGCTTTAGTAAAGATGTATTAAACAAGNTGCCTATGGAGTTTGCTGTTGAAGCTCAGAAATTATTAGAGATTTCNTTAGAAGGCTCAGTAGGATAAGANATTTAAAGCTTTAAACTAAAAANACAAACAATGAAACAATTATTTATCATAGCAACCTTANTTTGCTTTGTAGCTTGTAAAGATGCAGAAACAAAAGAAGTTAAGCCTTCTGAAGCTGAAACAGAACAAGAGTCTGTAAAAGTAGAGCTGTATAAGTTTGATGGTGGTCAAGTNACNGCTAACAAGCTAAGNTTGTTTTCTGAAGGTGATAAATATAAAGGAGAGTCTAAAACATTGGCAGATGGTTTCTACCTAATTAAGCATCCTAAGGGAATGTTATTATGGGATACAGGATTNCCAGAAAATTTAGTNGGNAATGAGCCATNTACAACTCCAGATGGCGGTTTTACAATAACTAGAAAAGACTCAATAGTAAACCAATTAGCTACANTAAATGTTACTCCANAAGANGTAAATTATATTGCATTTTCACATATTCATTTTGATCATACAGGAGCTGCAAACCATTTTANAAATTCAGAATGGTTGGTGCAAGATTCTGAGTATAAATTTGCAAATGGAGATTCAATAAAAGGAAATTCATTTTACGCACCAGCAAGTTTTTCAGAATTAAAAAAAGTAGTTCAATTATCTGGAGATCATGATGTGTTTGGAGACGGCACAGTAGTCATTAAAAATATGCCAGGTCATACAATNGGTCATCAGGTGTTAATGGTACGTTTACCAGAAACNGGTAATGTATTGTTATCTGGAGATATGTATCACTTTGAACAAAATAGAGAAGAATCTGTNGTGCCACAGTTTAACTACAGTATTCCACAGTCAAAGAAATCTATAGCAGAGTTTGAAGAATTTGCTAAACAAAACAATGCTAAAGTAATTATACAGCACGACGCTAAAGACTTTAGTGAAATGCCAGCAGTATTAAANTAATAATATAACTATGAAACATCTTTTTATTGCTTGTCTGTTACTAATTGGTTTAAGTTCTTGTAAGAACGATGTAGAGACAACTCAAGATAATACAGAAGAAACGGTAGTAGATAGTATTCCAACTATAAAAGGAGAGTTTATCTATATAGCAGATGCTGCGGTATTAAAAGGAGATAATTTTATATATGGTGTAAAAATAGACGCCAAGGCACAAGAATTAGCAGAGCGAGTAAAGCCGCTAAAAAGAGAAGATTTCGATATGGTTCCTGTTGAGGTAAAGGGTAAAATTATGCCTAATAAAGAAACAGAAGGTTGGGACGAAATTGTTGAAATTAGAGAAATAATAAAAGTATCTGCACCTACATCAGAACCTGCAGTAAAAGTAAAATCAAACGATAATAAATAGGTAACACCTATTTTGAATTTTAAGATATGTTAAAAATTAAGAACCTGCATGCAAGTGTAGACGGAAAAGAAATTTTAAAAGGGATAAACCTAGATATTAAAGCTGGAGAAATTCACGCTATAATGGGCCCTAACGGTTCAGGTAAAAGTACATTNGCATCTGTGATTTCTGGGAAGGAAGAGTATGAGATGACAGAAGGTGAAATCATACTTCATGATGAAGAAATTTCTGAAATGGAAGCAGATGAGCGTGCACACAAAGGTGTATTCTTGTCGTTTCAATATCCTGTTGAGATTCCTGGNGTGTCTGTAACTAACTTTATGAAGACTGCTATAAACGAATCTCGTAAAGCAAGAGGCTTAGAAGACATGCCAGCTAAAGATATGCTTAAGCTTATTAGAGAAAAATCTGAGCTNTTAGAGATAGACCGTAAGTTNTTATCTAGAAGTTTAAATGAAGGGTTTTCTGGTGGTGAGAAAAAGAGAAATGAGATTTTTCAAATGGCAATGCTAGAACCAAAATTAGCAATCCTAGATGAAACTGATTCTGGTCTTGATATAGATGCACTTAAAATTGTAGCAAACGGTGTTAATAAGCTNCGTAGTAAAGATAATGCTGTAATCGTAATTACTCACTACCAACGCTTATTAGATTATATCGTACCAGATTATGTACACGTTTTGCTTAATGGTAAAATTGTAAAATCTGGCACCAAAGAACTGGCTTATGAGCTAGAAGAAAAAGGTTACGATTGGATTAAAAAAGAAGCAGTACACTAAGAAAGTTAGAATCTGCTAGAAGTTGCAAAGCATCTTATATATAGATGTAAAATGTTGAATTGAAGGTGGCAAAATTAAAATGCCACAAAAAACTTCCTGTTTATCAGGATATAGATATGGATTTAAAAGATAAATTGTTGTCGTCTTTCTTGGCTTTTGAAGATGGTCGAGATGTAAACAACTACGTTCATGATATAAGATCTGAAGCTATTAAAGCTTTTGAAGAGCAAGGCTTTCCTACCAAAAAGCAGGAAGCTTGGAAATACACCTCTCTCAATAGCGTGCTTAAGCAAGATTATAGCATATTCCCTAAAAAAGAAGACGCTATAGATTATCGTGATGTAAAGAAGTATTTTATTCATGATATAGACACGTATAACATTGTGTTTATAGATGGTATTTACAGTTCACATTTGTCACAAACAACACACGATAAGTTTGATGTGTGCTTAATGTCTTCAGCTTTAAATCACGAAAAATACAAACCAGTAATAGAGAATTATTTTAATAAAATAGCTCCTAAAGATGGTTTAAATTCTTTAAATACAGCATTTTCTCACGAAGGTGCATATATCCATATTCCTAAAAATAAGCTTGTAGATAAGCCTATACAAATTGTAAATTTTGCTACAGGCAATGAGGCTTCATTACTATTGCAACCAAGAAACTTAGTGGTTGTAGGAGAAAATTCTCACGTTCAGATTATTGAGCGTCATCAAAGTTTAAATGACAATCCTGTATTCACTAATGCTGTTACAGAGATCTTTGCAGATAAACGTGCAATAGTAGATTATTATAAAATACAGAANGATAGGCAATCTGCCTCTTTAATCGATAATACCTATATAGACCAAAAAGGAGAAAGCTTATGTAGCGTACATACCTTTTCTTTTGGAGGAAAGTTAACGCGTAATAACCTTAACTTTTATCAAAANGGAGAGCGTATAAACTCTGTTCTTAATGGTGTGACAATTATAGAAGACAAACAACACGTAGATCACAATACATTAGTGCATCACATAGAGCCAAATTGTGAGAGTCACCAAGATTACAAAGGTATTTTTGATGATAAAGCNGTAGGTGTTTTTAACGGTAAAGTTGTTGTAAATAAAGAAGCTCAAAAGACTAACGCCTACCAAAGTAATAACAACATTTTGGTAAGTGATAAAGCAACAATAAACTCTAAACCTCAATTAGAGATTTTTGCAGATGATGTACGCTGTACGCACGGTTGTACAATTGGTCAATTAGATGAAGACGCCTTATTCTACATGAAATCTAGAGGAATTCCTCACAAAGAAGCANGAGCNTTATTAATGTATGCATTTGCAAACAACGTTCTTGAAAGTGTGAAAATTCCAGAGGTTAAAAAGAGAATCAATAAAATTATAGCAAACAAGCTAAATGTAAGTTTAGGATTCGATTTGTAATAACAGTCTAAAATAGTCCACAATGAATAGTGTAGCAAAAAACAATACGTTTAATGTGGAAGCTATAAGAAAAGACTTCCCAATTTTAAACAGAAGCGTTAATGGTAAGCCATTGGTTTACNTTGATAATGGNGCAACAAGCCAAACACCTCAAGCTGTNATAGATGTTATTGTAGNTTACTACAGTAATTACAACGCTAACATACATAGAGGTGTACATACGTTATCTCAAGAAGCAACAGATAAATATGAGGAAGCACGTAAAATTATTCAGGCACATTTTAATGCAAAACATGCCTATGAAATTATTCTTACNTCTGGTACCACGCAAAGTATAAACNTAGTAGCTANTGGCTACAAATCTTTACTTAAAAAAGGAGATGAAGTTATTGTCTCTGCTTTAGAGCACCACAGTAATATTGTGCCTTGGCAAATGGCATGTGAAGTTAGTGGAGCAACCTTAAAGGTNATTCCTATGACGCAAGACGGTATATTAGATATAACTGCCTACAAAGCGTTAATAAATGAAAANACGAAACTTGTATTTTGTAANCATGTATCTAATGCCTTAGGNGTCATAAACCCTATTGANACTATTATAAAAGAAGCNCATAAAGTTGGTGCAAAAGTGTTGATAGATGGCGCACAAGCTTGTCCTCATATTAAGCCAGATGTACAAGAATTAGATGTAGATTTTTATGTAGCCTCTGCACATAAAATGTGTGGTCCTACAGGAGTNGGNATGTTATANGGAAAAGAAGAGCTTTTAAATGCATTGCCGCCTTATCAAGGTGGTGGCGAAATGATAGACCAAGTAACGTTTGAAAAAACAACCTACGCAGGTTTACCACATAAATTTGAAGCAGGAACACCTAATATATGTGGTGGTATTGCTTTTGGTGCCGCTATAAATTATATGAATGCNATTGGGTTTANAACTATAGCAACATATGAAAATGANCTACTAGAATATGCTACAGAGCAACTTAAGGCATTGGGCGATGTAAAAATATATGCAGACACTAAAGATAAAACTGCTGTTATATCGTTTAATATAGAAGGATTGCATCCTTATGATATTGGTACTATAGTTGATAAACTTGGTGTAGCGGTAAGAACAGGTCACCACTGTGCGCAACCAATAATGGACTTTTTTAAAATTCCGGGAACTATACGAGCATCATTTATGTTCTATAATACCAAAGAAGAAATCGATATCTTTATAAAAGCCGTAAAACGTGCTAAAATGATGTTATCCTAAAAAAAGAATTATGAAAGCAATATTAAAAATAAGCCTAATACTTACTATATTNTGTNTGTATTCTTGTGCAGAAACACAACAAGTGTTAGAAACAACAGGACGTGTGCAATTAGATGGAACGTATACAATCACTANCTTAAATGGAGATTCAGTTAATGGAATGACCATAAATTTTAGTGGNATCACAAAACGAGTTTCTGGTNACGGTGGTTGTAACCAGTATTTTGCAGATTATACATTAAATAACCTTACACTAAGTATAGGTGATATAGGNGCAACAAAAAAAGCTTGTCCTAATTTAGATAATGAAACTGAGCTTTTTGAGGCATTAGCAAATGTTGGTAGCTATAACTCTGTAGGCAAAAGTTTAACCTTATATTCTAAGGACAATAATGATGTTTTAATTGAAGCAACAGAAAACTAAGAGGTTTGAGTAATATTAAAGACATACAAGAAGAAATTATAGANGAGTTTGCCATGTTTGACGACTGGATGGACCGCTATGAATATATGATAGAGCTAGGTAAATCTTTACCACTTATTGATGAGAAATATAAAGTTGAAGAAAATCTTATAAAAGGATGNCAAAGTAAAGTTTGGGTTCACGCCGAGATGAATGATGAGAAAATAAGCTTTACTGCAGATAGTGATGCAATTATAACCAAAGGTATTGTAGCAATATTAATTAGAGCTTTTAGCAANCAACATCCTAAAGATATTTTAGATGCAGACACNCAATTTATAGATGAAATTGGGCTTAAAGAACATTTATCTCCTACACGAGCTAATGGCCTTGTAAGTATGATAAAACAATTAAAGATGTATGCCATAGCATACCAAACACAACTAAATTAACATGGCAGAAGAAACTTTAAATACAGAAGAGTTAGGAGAAAAGATTGTACGCGTACTTAAAACAATTTTTGACCCAGAAATCCCTGTAGATATATATGAACTTGGTCTTATTTATGATGTTTTTGTAAATGAAGATGATGAGGTTAAAATCTTAATGACATTAACTACACCAAACTGCCCAGTTGCAGAAACATTACCAAAAGAGGTAGAAGATAAGGTGAAGTCTTTAAAAATGGTTAAAGATGCAGAGGTCGAAATTACTTTTGATCCGCCTTGGAGTCAAGATTTAATGAGTGAAGAAGCAAAGCTTGAATTAGGAATGCTATAATATGGCAACTGAAGAATTTGGATACGAGATTAAAAATAGAGTTGCAAATAGCAAACTCAAAACATTTGATTTAGAAACTTTATACCCCAAAGAGCCAACTTTTCAACTCGATATAAAAGATTGGTTACTGGAAGAGTTGGTATTGCAGGAAAATAAGTTTAGAGAACATGCAAAAGCTCATGATTGGAGTAAATACAAAGATGCTAATTTGTGTTTACATTGTTCTTCTGAAGCAATAATACCTGCTTGGGCGTATATGTTACTAACAACATATGCTTCAGAATTCACTAAACTCACTATTGTAGGTNCCTTNGANACACTTAATACATTGCTTTTTAATGAAGCCATTTCAAATTTAGATGTATCTTCCTATAAAGATGCACCTGTAATNGTAAAAGGNTGCTCTAATAAGCCAGTACCTCAAAATGCATATGTTTTACTTATTCAAAAATTACAGCCAGTAGTAAAAAGCTTAATGTTTGGAGAAGCTTGCTCATCTGTTCCGCTTTATAAGAAGTAAAGTATTACACCGANAAAATTTACACTTAATCGATTAAGGGCAACCGTTCTTAATCGATTTTTGTTAAAGACCCTATAAGTATTATTTTTGAAAAAAATTAAACAATAAACAACCTACCATGAAAAAACTAATTATTGCATTAGCAGTATTTNCAGGAGTATCTTCTGGATTTGCTCAAGATGAAAAAGAACAACCTAAAGAAGGATGGACACGCGCAGGACAATTTTCATTACTATTTAACCAAGCTGCTTTTAACGCAGAGTGGCAAGGTGGTGGTACATCTAACTACGCTGGAAACATTGGTATTACGTATGATTTTAATTACAGAAAAGGNAAGCTTTCTTGGGATAATAAAATTATTGGAGAGTATGGTCTTACAAAGATTAAAGACGATGAGTTTACGCGTAAAACAAATGACCGCCTAGAGTACAATTCAATATTAGGTAGACAATTAGAAGAAAGTAACTGGTACTTATCTTTCTTTTTAAACTTTAAAACTCAATTTGCTAAAGGTTATGAGTTTAGTGAAGNGGAGTTTACAAATACAGATGGTGTTTTAGAGACTCGTACAGTNAGAACTGAGTATACACACTTCTTATCTCCAGGTTATTTNCAATTTGGTCCTGGCATGCTTTGGAAGAAAAGTGAAAACCTATACGTTAATATAGCACCAGCAACAGCAAGACTTATTTTTGTTGATAGTGATTTTACATCTATACCTGGATACGTAGATGGTGATTATTTTGGAGTTGATGCTGGAGAGTCAACTCGCTTTGAATTTGGTGCAGCAGTTTCGGCATACGCTAAGGTGCAGTTGTTAGAAAATGTATCAATGGAAAATATCTTAAATCTATATTCTAACTATTTAGAAGACCCTCAAAATGTTGATTTAGATTATACAATGAATCTTAATATGAAAGTAAACAAATANTTGTCTGCTAATGTAATATTCCAAGCTATTTATGATGATAATGCTGTTGGAGCATTTCAAATTAGAGAAGTGCTTGGTGTAGGATTCAACTACGGATTTTAATATCTCTTACAGCCCCAAATCTACATGGTCAACCTATTAATTTAGGTTGGCCTTTTTTTATGCGTTTATTTAAACCTGANACAGCTTCTTAATAGTTCTTAAAGCATCAATTTAATGAGTTGTTGTANGTTATTTAAAACTTACAGATATAAAAAAAACCCAATGCAATTGCATTGGGTTTAAAAATTAAGACAATTAAATTTTTATTTTTTAATGATTACAAACTCAGAGCGTCTATTAGTTTGTCGTTGTTCATCAGAACAATTTTCACCACATTCAACTGCTGGTTTGCTTTCACCAAAACCTTTACCAGAGATTCTTTCTTTTGCAATACCTTTTGATACTACATATTGAACTGTACTCTTAGCACGACGTTCAGATAAACTCATGTTGTAGTCATTAGGACCTTTNTTGTCTGTATGACTTTCTACAAAAATCTCCATTTCTGGATATTTATTCATAACCTGTACAAGCTTATCTAATTCAAAAGCAGCTTGAGGCTTAATGTTAGATTTATCATAGTCAAATAGTATTGGGTTAAGAATAACGCGATCTTCNGTAACTATAGCTTCAATTGGTTTTAACCTAACAGTTAATTCTTTTGTTGCGTCTTTTGTTGCTGCCATAGTAACCGAATTACTTTCGTAATCATCTATGTTTACTTGCGCTTGATATGCCTGCTCACATTGTACAGTAAAGTTTGTCATACCATTAGCGTCTGTCACAACAGTTGTTATTTTATTCTCTTTGTCATCATACAAATCTACATTTGCATTAGAGATTGCATTATTGGTTTTGTTATCTACAACTTTAACAGCTAATTGAACTTCACATAACGGCTCAATTAAAGTGACACCATATATATTGTCTACTAATGCTTTTCCTCTGTTAGAAGATACGTAGCCGTTCCCAGATTCAAGGTTTAGAGTAAATGCAAAATCATCTCCTTTACTATTAACTGGAGTACCTATGTTTTTAGCTTTTCCATATTGACCATTGTTGTTTGAAGCATAAAATACATCTAAACCTCCAAGACCTAAATGACCATCACTTGAAAAATAAAGAGTTCCATCTTCATCNACGTGAGGAAAGTTTTCTCTTCCAGCAGTATTAATATTAGCGCCTAAATTTTTAGGAGTTCCGAATCCGTTAGAGGTAACCTCTACCATGTAAATATCAGATTGGCCTTGTCCTCCAGGCATATCGCTAACAAAATAAAGTGTTTTACCGTCTTTACTTAAAGCAGGATGACCTATAGAATATTCAGAATTGTTGAATGGTACAGACTTAACATCTTTCCAAGTGCCGTTTACATTTTCAGCAAAATAAAGCTGTAATTGTCCTACGCCATTTTCATCTTTACCATACTTACCATCTAAGTATTGGTTTCGAGTAAAATACATACGATTTCCATCTGAAGAAATTGCGACAGAACCTTCATTGTATTTTGTGTTTACTTCACCTTTTACAAGTTCTGGTTCTTTGTAAGTTCCTTCAATAATATCTGCTTTATAAATATCTAAAGTAGGTTGTTCATTCCACCCATACTTTTTTCTACTTTTATTTCTAGCAGATACAAAGTATAAAGTATTTCCGCTTACAGCACCACCAAAATCTGAATACTCAGAATTTAGCATTTCAATAGCTTCTAAAGTAAATTTCTCTTCGCTACCTAATAGTTTAGGAACATAGTTAGGGTTTTCTAAAAATGTAATAGCGCGATCATCGTTAGGTGCATTTTTTGCAAACTGCATCATAACTTCATTACTCTTTTCGTACTTGTTGTTGGCTTTTAACATTTGAGCATATCTAAATAATTGCTCATTTGTAGCATTACCGTCTTTTACAACTTTAGCATAATAGGTCTCTGCAGCTTTTGTATCGTAAATGTTATAATTAGCTTCTGCCAATTGTGCATANACATATGTGTCTGCTTTACCTTTTTCAATCAACTTTTCGTAATCCTCTATGGCTTCTAAAAACTCATAGCGGTCAAAATGTTTGTCTGCTTTTTTGGTGTCTGCATTCTGCGCTTGCATATAACTAAAACTAAGCGCAACTAATAGTGTATAAATATATTTCATAGTAGTGTCTTGAGGGTTTAGAAATAACGTGGAGAACGGAATGTTTTCTTGTTAAAGAATACATCAAAGATTACCATAGCTTCAAAAGATGAAGGTGCATAGTCACCTATGTCTGACAATACGTAGTCATAGGCAAATCCTAATTGAACCCAATCTGTAGCTCTTATGTTAATAAGACCACTAACGGCATCTTCTAAACGGTATGAAGCTCCAATTTCTAATCTGTCGTACATTAAAAAGTTTGCATTTACATCAAAAGACACAGGAGCATCAAATGCTGTTTTTACTANAGCAGATGGTTTAAATTTTAGGTTTTCAGAAACTTGAAACACATATCCTGCAGTTGCAAATAAGTGCTCAACCTCATTACCTAACTCTAGGTCGTTTCCATTTTCATTAATTTCTAAATGAGTAGCATTTAAAAAGTTAGGGATGGAAGCACCTACATACCAATTGTCNCCATATAGTAAGAAACCAGCACCAAAATTAGCAAATGTTTCATTTGAGTTTTGTGAAAATGCTTGATCGTTATTGTCTTGAGAGTTGTTACCAACATCTATAAGTCCTACATCGTGAAATGTAGCACCTGCTTTAACACCAAATGCTAATTTGGTNGTTGCTCCTAAATCTAAGCGATAAGAAAAGTCTGCATAAACGTTAGTTTCTTTTACAGGACCATTTTCATCTGCAATTGCAGAAAGACCTAATCCTGTTTTTTCTCCAACAGGTGAGTGTGCAAAGAAAGTAAATGTTTTTGGTGCGCCTCTAAAGCCACTCCATTGGTCTCTATATAAAACACCAACATTTAAGTTTTCTTTTATACCAGCATATGCTGGGTTTACAACACTCATGTTGTACATGTATTGGGTGTATTGTGGGTCTTGTTGAGCTGTTGCAAACTGACTTGCAAACAGCAGAACAAAACTCGAAATTACCAGTAGTTTTTTCATAGTGAAATAATATAAAATTTTTGGTTCTAGTTAGTTTAGTTAGCGTTACGGTTTAGGTAAATCCATCCCGTTTGCATATCTCCAAATACAGGGTCTGCACCATTAAGCTTAATTACATAATAGTATGTTCCTGTTGGTAACTTGTCCCCATTATCAGATTGGCCACACCAGTCTGCAACGTAATTGTTTTTCTTGAACACAGATCTTCCGTGACGGTTAAACAACTCTAATGATGTAATTCCTGTTCTTTCAGATAAGAATTCTAAATCTAAACAGTCATTAAATCCTGGAGTAGTGTCTGGTGAAATTCCTTGAGAGATTCTACAGTTATCTATTTCATAACGCTGTACATCTATAGCGTTGCTACCTGTACAAGATCCTTTTGAAACGACTACGTAAACTCCTCTAGGAGATTGNGGGTCTGATGGTATTTCAATAGTTAGAGTATCATTAGTTTCTCCAGTTAATGGTGTACCATCTTCCTCAAACCATTGGTAAGTTANGCCAGACTCACTTGCAACTGCAGTAAGAGTAATGTTGTCTCCNCCGCAACCAAATACAGTGTCTTCTCCACTGTTTATTTGAACAGTTATATCATCTCTTAAGTTTAATGTTACATTATCTGAACTGCTACAAGCTCCTGCAGTAACTACAACTGTATAGTTACCATCTTCTATAGCTTCTAGAGTTGCGTTGGTTTCTCCAAAAATAACAGTACCATTTAAAGACCACTCAAAAGTTACATCTGCAACATTATAGTTACTAGGTGTTGCATCTAAAACCTCAGGAGTTTCAAAACAAGTTTCAAAATTCTCTCCTAATTCAATTGCTGGTGCNTCNCCTTCTGTAATTGTAACAGAATCTGTAGATGTACATTCTCCAGAAGTAACAGTAACGCTATACGTACCTAAGTCTGTAGTNGATAGTGTAGCATCTGTTTCTCCAGTTAATACTGTACCATCTAAAGACCACTCGAATGTNGAGTCTGCTACATCATAATTACTTGGTGTNGCGTCTAAAATTTCTGGTGTTAGGAAACAAGATGTGAAGTCTGCACCAAGGTCAACAGCAGGAGCATCTCCTTGTTGAATAGTAATAGAGTCTGTTGCTGTACAAGTTCCTGTAGTAACAACAACACTNTAAACTCCTGTTTGAGANATTGTAAGTGTAGCATCTGTTTCTGCAGCTAATACATTACCATCTAAAGACCACTCGAACGTTGTGTCTGCTACATCGTAATTTGAAGGTGTAGCATCTAAAACAGCAGTGTCTACAAAACAGCTGTTAAAATCTACTCCTAAATCTACATCTGGAGCATCTCCATTTGTTATAGTAATAGAATCTGTGTCTACACAATTTCCAACTGTAACTGTAACNGCGTAAACTCCTACAGAGGTTATATCTAAAGTTGCGTTAGTTTCTCCTGTTAATACACTTCCATCTAATGTCCACTCAAAAGTTGCGTCTGCAACATCGTGATTAGAAGGTGTAGCATCTAACATTTCTGGAGTAATAAAACAAGTTGAGTAATCTTCNCCTAAATCAAAAACTGGAGATTCACCATCATTAATAGTAATAGTATCTGTAGTTGAACAAGTTCCTAAACTTACAGTTACAGAGTAAGTACCATTTTCTGTAGCAGAAAGAGTAGCATCTGTTTCATCTGTAAGTAATGTGCCATCTAAAGACCAAGCAAAAGTTACATCNGCTGGAGCATAATTAGAAGGTGTTGCATCTAAAACAAATGGATCTACAAGACAAGATGCAAAATCTTCACCTAAATCTACTATAGGAGCTTCACCATCTGCGATAGTAATTTCATCTGTAGATTCACAAGCACCAACAGTAACTAAAACAGAATATATACCATTTTGAGTAGCTGAAAGTGTAGGGTTAGTTTCTGCTGTTAAAACAGTACCATCTAAAGACCATTCATATGTTGCATCTGCAGGATCATAATTAGAAGGTGTAGCATCTAAAACAACAGGGTCTACTAAACAAGATGCAAAATCTTCACCAAGATCGATCATAGGTAGATCACCAGGCGTAATAGTAAGTGTNTCAGATTCAGAACAAGCTCCTAATGCTGTAACTGTTACGGTATATGTACCTANTTGTGTTGCAGAAAGAGTAGCGTCTGTTTCAGTTAATAATTCATTACCATCTAAAAACCACTGGAAAGTCACATCTGTAAGTGGATAGTTACTTGGCGTAGCATCTAATATTGCTGGAGTTTCTAAACAAGAGCTTATGTCTGCACCAAGATCAAACAATGGAGTTGTTGCTACTGTAATACTTTCTGTAAGAGAACAAGAATCTACAGTAACTGTTACTGTGTAAGTTCCGGGATCTGTTACAGTAATTGTAGGTGTAGTTTCAGATGTACTCCATTCATAAGTAGGTGTACTCATTGAGCTGTTGTTAGAAACAGTAGCGGTTAAATCTGTACTGCCAACAAAACAACCATCTGTAGCATCACTTGTAACTTCTAAATCAAAATCTGCATTTAATGTTACAGTAACGTCATCTGTAACCACATTTGGTGTACCATCACAATTAAAGTAAGTTGTAGAGGCAGTATATGTAGTAGTTTGTGTTGGTGTTACAGTTAATTCTAAATCTGTACCCACAACGTTTCCGTCTTCATCTTGCCACTCAAAAATATAAGCACTGTCTCCAGCGTAGCTAAATCTGTACAGTTCGTTTTGAGCTTCCCAAGCACCACCATTTCTGTCAGCTGGAGCAAAACCGATAGTACCATCTGCATTTTGAATACCCGCAATAGCAAACCCATCATTCCAAGCTGTACAAACTGGCNTGTCTACAAGGTTAATATCTATAACATTGGAAGATTCATAAAGTATAATTTGTTGCGTTGTTTCAAAGTTGCTACAAGAACCACTGAAGTGAACAACATCTGTATAATTAATTACAAATTGTCTAGAAGGTGCAGATCCTAAAATAGTATACTGTATTTGTGNAGGNTCTCCNGAAATTGCNGGNTTAATATCGTGCCAAGCACCCATAATNGAGTTTACAGGAATNTCTGGNCTNGGTANNGCNTCNCCAGCATCTATGTTCCAAGGGCAAAATGCGCCTGCTTCATCTAAATCGAAAGTTACAAGACCATTTGCNCCAATAAGTATTTGNCTATAAGTTTCACCAAAGAAACAGAAATCGAAACCAAGATCGATTACTTCAGACCAACGGTCATCAATTGTTAAGTTAGTTGGTGTACCATCTCCACCAGTTGGAGGTAAAATACATCCGTCTAATTCGTTAATGTCATAGTTTTGAAGGTCTATACCGTTAGCATGAACATTTGCAGTAAGCGTTACTTCTGGGCTAGGGCACACCACTTCTAAATCTTCACCAGCGTATACTATAGAACACTCGTTAGGTGGCGGTGGACATAAGAAAGATAACGGCTCACTAATTTCAACACAATTAGGGTCTTCACTAGCGGCTGTAATAATTACTTCATCTGATGCAGCAAATGGTCCAAGAACCACAGTACCAACATCATTTAAAATTTCTCCTGCACCACCAAGGTTATCAGATATATTTAAAGAGCTTATGCTACCAAAATCTGAAACGTTTACCTCTACACTATATTCAAAGTTGTCACAATTTCCATTAACAACATTAAAATCAATAGTAGGAGCTATACACGTTTGACAGCCAATTTCAAAATTCCACTCATCTTGAGAACCACTTGAACAACTTACAGACGAGTCTGACTGTATTTGTAGGGTGATAGTGTCTCCTGTAGAAGTCCAGGTAAAACCTGACAAATCTCCTGAGTTACCATAAGGGTTGTCTTCATTAAGATTTGTACCGTCTGNATCTAAGACTAATACTTCGTCAAAAGTTTGTTCTGTTTCTCCACTTATAAAGGTAAGTGTTAAGGGGAAACCATCGTTGCTTTGAAATACTAATTGGGTGTTGTCGCTATTTCCGTAACAATAGGTTTGGGAAACCGTTCCAGCACTACAATCAATAATTGTTTGTCCAAAGGTCATAACTGGAAATGTTATGGCTAATACAAACAATAGAAAAGGTAATTTTTTCATCATTTATCTTATAATTTGTTATGAAGTCGTGAATATATATAATTCATCAGGAATACTAAACCTTTGTTAACATTTTAACTGTACATATTTTATGTAATTTGAATGATTTGATAATAATATGACAATTAAGTAACAATATTTATGAGAATAGTTAAATTTGAACCACCTTAAAATCGTAATATTATCATAAAATTTAGTTAATATTAGGTTTAATATTTTTTTCATATTTCTATAAAAAACCTGTTTTAACCGATAAAGAAATACTGAAAGTGTAAGTGAATTTTAAGTGTTTCTTACATACTATTGCATTATTCTAATTTTTCTAATGTTACGTAAACCGGAAAATGATCACTGTATCCACCTGTATAGTTTCTGCCACCAAATGTTCTATGTGGTGTTCCTTTATACTTTCCGTGACGTTGTTTTAAAAACTCCGGATCATATATTGAGGCACTCTTAAAGTTTAATTTTTTCTTTTGATATTTTAAAAATGAGTGACTTATAATAACTTGATCAAACAAGTTCCAATGTCCTTTGTATTTAGTGGTTCCTTTAGATTTTGTGAGAAGCGTTTCCATAGGGTTATACAAACCAAACTCAATTAAGCTTTTAATTGAGTTGTCNTGTGGATCATCATTAAAATCTCCCATAACAATAAATCGTTGATTGGGTTGCTCTTTAGATAGCGCTCTTAAAATAGCCTTATTTTTAGATGCAGCATTTAATCTTTTGTACTCTGTAAGACCAGAACCGTCTCTCCTTGAGGGCCAATGATTAACTAAAAAAGTAATTTGCTCTTGTAGTAAGGTACAAGAAACTTGTAATATGTCTCTTGTAAAGTCTCTAANACCTTCAGGAGTTTCAATATANAGCTCGTGTGATTTAGATTGAGTAATGTTAACGTAGTTTTTCCTATAAAGTAAAGCCGTGTCTATGCCACGTTCGTCTGGAGAGTTGTAATGAACAAAGTCATATTTAAGAGAACTCAAGGCTTCTGTATTAACAAGGTCTTTCAATACTTTTTTATTTTCAACTTCAGCTAGGCCAATAATTAATGGCGGATGCTTGTGTGTATCTGAAGTGCCAATTGAAGCNATAACCTTGGCAATTTTATTTAACTTTTTTTCATACNTGTTTTGATCCCANTTTCTATCTGAGGTTGGTATAAAATCGGTATCTAAAATATTAGTGTCTTGTATGTGGTCAAATAAATTTTCAACATTATAAAAGGCAATGGTATATAGAGATTTTTTCTTTTTCTTAAAAAAGTTAGGTAGCTTCATCTGCAGTTTCAGTTTATAATTTAAAAATACAATTTCCCNACAGTAATCTTGTGTAAGCCTATGGGATTATCTAATACTAGTTAATATTCATTTTTATTTAGCAAATCTGATATTTTGTATCTTTGTAAGATGCTAGAAAAGAATACAACAGAATATGAAAGTGCTGTCCTCATAGGTGTCATCACCCAATTGCAGGACGAAGAGCAATCTAAAGAATATCTTGACGAGTTAGAGTTTTTAACCTATACGGCTGGAGGTGAAGTGCTAAAGCGTTTNACTCAGAAATTAGANCANCCTAACCCTAAGACATTTATAAATAGTGGTAAGTTAGAAACTGTNAGNCAGTTTATTGAAGAACACGAAGTAGGTTCTGCCATTTTTGATGATGAATTGTCTCCTGCACANCAAAAAAATTTAGAACGCATATTAAAATGTAAAGTTGTAGATAGAACGTATCTCATCTTAGANATTTTTGCACAGCGTGCTACAACCAGTTATGCTCGTACTCAAGTNGAGTTGGCGCAATATGAATATTTACTNCCTAGATTAGTAGGATTGTGGACACACCTTGAAAGACAACGTGGTGGTATTGGTATGCGTGGTCCTGGTGAAACAGAGATTGAAACAGATAGACGTATAGTACGCGATAAGATCTCACTTTTAAAGAACAAGATTAAGAAGATAGATAAGCAAATGGAAGTTCAACGTGGTAATCGCGGCCAATTGGTACGCGTTGCNTTGGTGGGATATACAAATGTTGGAAAATCTACCTTAATGAATGCAATTAGTAAAAGTGAGGTGTTTGCAGAAAACAAACTTTTTGCAACGTTAGATACCACTGTGCGAAAAGTAGTAATNAGAAACCTTCCGTTCTTGTTAACAGATACTGTTGGGTTTATTAGAAAACTTCCTACACAGTTAGTCGAGTCATTTAAATCTACATTAGATGAAGTTAGAGAGGCAGACTTGCTTTTGCATGTTGTTGATATTTCTCATCATAATTTTGAAGAGCATATTGCATCTGTAAATCAGATTTTAGATGAAATAGATAGTGCAGATAAACCGTCTATTATGGTCTTTAATAAAATTGACGCCTATGAGCCAGAAACCATAGATGAAGACGATTTAGATACAGAGAAAACTACAAAGCACAATACTTTAGAAGATTGGAAGAAAACTTGGATGAACAGAACCGAGTATGGTTCTCTCTTTATATCTGCATTAAATAAAGATAACTTTGATGAACTGCGTAAAACAGTTTATAATGCAGTTAGAGAAATACATGTTACTCGTTTTCCTTACAACAGTTTTTTATATCCAGAATATGATGATGATTTTAACGAGCAGCAGTAAANAGTACTTAAACTNNAGCTATAGCTGAAAGGCAGAANAAAAAAAGCAGAAGCATTAATTAATGCTTCTGCTTTTTTTAATTTATAACNTTATATACTAGTCTCTACCTAAGTAAATNCTAATAAANTATAGTANNGTAGCTAAAGATCCTACTGCAGCAACNACATAAGTTCTTGCNGCCCATTTTAATGCATCCTTACTACCAGATAATTCTTGTTGAGTNACAATGTTTTCTCGNTCAAGCCAAGCTANTGCTCTGTTACTAGCGTCATACTCTACNGGTANTGTAATAAAGCTAAATAACGTTCCCATAGCAAACATAATAATACCCACTAAAAGTAAAGTATTACCAAATGCGGTTGTTGCAGCTAATACTAAACCNCCCATAATTACCCATTGTGAATATTTAGAAGCAATACTTACCATTGGTACTAACTTGCTACGCATAGTTAACCAAGAATATGCTTTGGCGTGTTGTACTGCGTGTCCTACCTCGTGAGCAGAAACTGCTGCTGCTGCTGCATTGCGTTGAGAGTAAACACCTTCACTAAGATTTACAGTTTTATTACTTGGGTTGTAATGATCTGTTAACATTCCTGGTGTCGAAATTACTTTTACATCTGTTATGCCATGATCTGCTAACATACGTTCAGCAATCTCTGCACCACTCATTCCATTTTGTAAATGTACTTTAGAGTAGGTTTTAAATTTTGTCTTTAATTTGTTGCTCACGTACCAGCTTACTAGCATAATAAGTCCCGCGAGTATATAATAGCCCATCATAGGTTCTAAGTTTTAATTGATTAAATATACAGAATAGATAGCAAATTATTTGCCAATATGAAGTTAAGGCAAAATGGCAGTTTCAATTAATTGAGACGTTCAAGTTTTCCCTTTCGTTTCACAATGTTTTTATAGTCCCATTGAATATCTTCAGCTTTTTTTAGCCAGCGTTTAATATCTTCAGCATCAATTTGGTCAACAACATTATATATAATTTCTGAAGCTTTAAAGGTGCCAATTGCTTTTAGATTGGGTTCTTCAAAAGACTGTCCGCTCCAAAACATTAAACGCAAACCACGCTTCAATTTTCCATACCCAACAATAGGGTTACCATTAATAAACCAAACCGGATGTGCATGCCATATTTTAGATTCGGTATAGTTAAGATTCATGTCAATAATATGAGCAAGCTTGTCACAAATAGCATCGTAAGGCGCTTCTTTAGCGCTGTTGAATGTTTTTATTTCGGATTTCATAGACACTAATTTATCGCTGAATTATTATTATTTCAAGCAACGATACGGAATCTTTTAAATAGATTTTTTTACTTGACGCAGATTCTGAATCAAGTTCAGAATGACAAGAAAGAAGACTAATTTCTATTCGTAATTCCTGATATCTAGCTTACCCAACAATGTTTACAATCTTTCCTGGAACTACAATAACTTTTTTAGGGGTTCTGCCATCTAGGTATCCTGCAGTTTTCTCGTGTGCCATTACTGCTTTTTCTATGTCATCTTTACTAAGGTCTGATGGTAACTCCATAGTAAATCTCATCTTTCCATTAAAAGAAATAGGATAAGCTTTGCTACTTTCTACCAAGTGTTTCTCTTCAAATTTTGGAAATTCTGCAGTAGCTATAGAAGTGCTGTGCCCTAGTTTTTCCCACAACTCTTCTGCAATATGAGGTGCATAAGGTGAAATTAAAACTGCCAATGGTTCAAGAATAACTCTCGAATTACATTTTTGAGATGATAATTCATTTACAGCAATCATAAACGTAGAAACCGATGTATTAAAGCTGAAATTCTCAATATCCTCCTCAACTTTTTTGATGGTTTTATGTAGTGTTTTTAAACTTTCTTTATTTGGTTCTGCATCTGTCACTTCAAAGTTCTCGCCGTTATGATATAGTTTCCATAATTTCTTTAAGAACGAGTGCACACCTGTTATACCAGCTGTATTCCAAGGCTTGGCTTGCTCAAGCGGACCTAAAAACATCTCATATAATCTTAATGTATCTGCACCATATTGTGCACAGATATCATCTGGATTAACAACGTTGTATTTAGATTTAGACATTTTTTCAACTTCGTGACCAACTATATATTTATTGTCTTCTAATATAAATTCAGCATCTTTAAACTCTGGTCTCCAAGCTTTAAATGCTTCAAGGTCCAATTCGCTTGAAGCGTTTACCATACTAACATCTGCATGTATTGGCTGAACGTTCTCATCACCAATTAAATTTTTAGAAATAAATACATTGGTCTCTTCTTTTCTATAAACAAAAGCACTTGTCCCCAAAATCATTCCTTGATTAATCAACTTCTTGGCAAATTCTTTTACAGGAACTGCTTTGATGTCATACAGGAATTTTGTCCAAAAACGTGCATATAGCAGGTGACCTGTAGCGTGTTCGCTACCGCCAATGTATAAATCTACCTCTTGCCAGTAGTTCATAGCATCTTTGCTAGCAAAGGTTTCGTTGCGCATTGCTTTTTCCATATATCTAAAGAAATACCATGAACTTCCAGCCCAACCTGGCATTGTATTTAATTCTAATGGAAATACAGTGTCANTATTTACTAAGTCATTNCTTACAACTTGNGCANTTTCTGTGTTCCAAGCCCAAACATCTGCACGACCTAAAGGTGGCTCGCCTTCTTCCGTAGGTAAATATTTTTCTACTTCTGGAAGTGTAATTGGCAAATGCTTCTCTTCAATCATTTGAGGAATGCCATTCTTATAATATACAGGAAATGGTTCTCCCCAATAACGTTGACGGCTAAATACCGCATCACGTAATCTATAATTGGTTTGTCCTTGCCCAGATCCTTGTTCCTCTAATTTATAAATAGCCAATTTCATTGCCTTTTTGTAAGGCAAATCATTTAAAAAGTCAGAATTGGTAATTATAGTTTTTTCTTTATCTGCAAAGGCTTCTTCAGAAATATCAACATTCTTAAAAATGTTTACAATTGGTGTCATACCTTCTTGTCCCGCAAAATGGTTAGCAAAATCATAATCACGTTGGTCACCACAAGGTACCGCCATTACAGCACCTGTACCGTAACCTGCTAAAACGTAATCACCAATCCAGATGGCAACCGGTTCTTTAGTGAATGGGTGCTCTGCATAAGCTCCTGTAAATACACCACTAATGGTTTTCACATCGGCCATACGCTCACGTTCACTTCGCTTTGCTGTCTTTTCTATATAAGCTTCAACAGCGTCTTTTTGTTNTGGTGTAGTTAATTTTGCCACTAACTCGTGTTCTGGAGCTAATGTCATAAACGTCACACCAAAAATGGTATCTGGNCGTGTGGTGAACACGCCTATTTTTTCATCGTGCCCTTTTACTTTAAAATCTACGTGNGCACCAATNGATTTTCCAATCCANTTNCNNTGNGATTCNTTNANNGGTTCTGGCCAATCTATATCATTTAAATCTTGTAATAGACGTTCAGCATAGGCTGAAATTCGCATACTCCATTGTGTCATTTTTTTACGAACGACAGGAAAGCCACCACGTTCTGAAACACCATTGACGATTTCGTCGTTAGCGAGAACNGTNCCTAATTCTGGNCACCAGTTCACTTCACTTTNAGCTAAATAGGTAAGGCGATATTTTAGTAGAATATCNGCTTGTTCTTTTTCAGAATAGTTGCTCCATTCTTCAGCAGAAAATGTTTCAGTNTCTGCATCGCAAACGGCATTTACATTAGAGTTACCTTCAGTTTCAAATCGCTTGATAAGGCTTTCAATAGATTCAGCTTTATCAGAATCATTGTCATAATAGTGATTAAACAGTTCAGTAAAAATCCANTGNGTCCACTTATAAAATTCTGGTTCGCTTGTTCTTAACTCTCTACTCCAGTCAAAAGAAAATCCTATCTGGTCTAATTGGCGACGGTAGGTTTTTATATTTTCTTCTGTAGTAATTCTTGGGTGTTGTCCTGTTTGTATAGCATATTGCTCTGCAGGCAATCCAAANGANTCATAACCTTGTGGNTGTAATACATTAAAGCCTTTATGACGTTTGTATCGCGCATAAATATCACTTGCAATATACCCAAGAGGATGCCCTACGTGTAAGCCAGCACCACTAGGATAAGGAAACATATCTAGCACATAGTACTTTGGCTTCTCGCTAGTATTACTAGCGTGAAATGTACCGTTCTTGGCCCAATACTGTTGCCATTTTTTTTCAATCTCGTTAAAGTGGTAATTGCTCATTTGTGATGTGTATGCTGTTAAACCTATTTTTAATAAATAGATGTCTGATAATTAGATTTTGAAGCTGCAAAAATAACATTAATGTACGACAACGTAAACTTTGAACGTTGTTAGTTAAGCAGAACCGATTTCTTTAGTATTTTTACCAAAACAAACCTACAAATGGCTCGCAAATCGTCTTTTGAACGTTATCAAAAACGCCGCTTGATTACGTCCTACTTTTCAGTGGTAATTAGTATCTCTCTTGTCCTATTTTTATTAGGATTGCTAGGTCTTTTAGTTTTAAATACTAAAAAGGTAGCAGATCACTTTAAGGAACAAATTGCATTAACTATTTACTTAAAAGATAATGCCAAGGATGTAGAGATTAAACAACTGCAAAAGAGTTTAGCGCTTGCAGAGTATACTAAATCTGCCACATTTGTAAGCAAAGAAGAAGCAGCACAACAACATAGCCAAGATATTGGTGAAAATTTTATGGATTTCTTGGGCTACAACCCTTTACAGAATAGTATAGATGTTTTTATGAATGCCGATTATGTAACGTCTGAAAGAATTGAAGAAATTTCAACAGAGATTACTGCTAAAGATTTTGTTGATGAGGTTACCTACGACAAGCCTTTAATTTCATTATTAAATGATAACGTAAAACGAGTTACATTTTGGGTTTTGGTAATAAGTGGCATATTTACTTTTATTGCTGTATTACTTATAAANAGCTCTATTAGGCTTTCGGTATATAGCAAACGTTTTACTATTAAAACTATGCAAATGGTTGGTGCTACTAAACGTTTTATACGAAGACCGTTTATATGGAAGAGTGTAAGATTAGGAATGCTTGGCGCATTTTTGGCACTTTGTGGTATGGCGGCAATTTTATATTACTTAAACGAGAGCTTTCCAGAATTAAATATTTTGAGCGATCCAATTTTAGTTGGCGCTTTATTTTTGGGTGTNTTTGTTGTAGGTATAATAATCACTTGGATTTCTACGTTTTTTGCAACACAGCGTTTCTTAAACTTAAAGACAGATGAGCTGTATTATTAAGTAGTAGCCTTTTAAAATTTGGTATATCGCTTTATATAGTTCTAAGAGATAAATATGTTACTTTGCAGCTTATAAATACTTTTTTATACAAAGGATTATAAACGCTAAAAGAGTACTGAAATTTAATAATTATGGGAGAACAAAAACGAAAAGAACAACGCGAACCTAAGTTTATCTTTACAAAGAAAAACTATCAGGTTATGGCTATTGGCCTTGGTGTTATTGCTTTAGGGTTTATCTTAATGTCTGGTGGTGGCAGNGATGATCCAGATGTGTTTAACCCAGAAATTTATAACTTCAGACGCATACGTTTAGCGCCATTTTTAGTCTTATTAGGTTTTGGGATTGAGGTGTATGCAATCCTTTTAAANCCAAATAAAAAGAAAAAATAAGCGTTAAAATTTACTTATGAGCGAATTAGACGCACTCTTACTTGGTATTATACAAGGTCTTACAGAATTTTTGCCCGTATCTTCTAGTGGGCATTTAGAANTAGGAAAAGCAATTTTAGGTGACACAAGTTTACCAAGTGAATCTTTGTTGTTTAC
The DNA here is from genome assembly GCF_002716225.1 of Croceibacter sp. Taxonomy (NCBI): domain Bacteria; kingdom Pseudomonadati; phylum Bacteroidota; class Flavobacteriia; order Flavobacteriales; family Flavobacteriaceae; genus Croceibacter; species Croceibacter sp. Next base: position 355,937 of record NZ_PAZX01000007.1, read on the forward strand.
CGTAGTAGTTCATTTTGCAACTGCACTAAGTACTATTGTTATTTACAGAAAAGACATTTTAGATATTTTAAAAGGCTTGTTTCAATTTAAATGGAATGANGATTTAAAGTTCTCCTTAAAAATTATNTTATCAATGATACCTGCTGCTGTNGTAGGTGTTCTCTTTGATGAGGAGATTGAAGCTTTATTTAATGGCAATATCTTGTTTGTAGGCTTTATGCTTATTGTAACAGCTTTGTTATTATGGTTGGCAGACAAAGCTAAAGACACCAATAAGAATGTCTCTTTTCCAAATGCATTAACTATAGGAATTTCTCAAGCAATAGCTATTTTACCTGGAATTTCAAGAAGTGGTGCAACCATATCAACAGCTGTTCTTCTAGGAATAGACAAAACCAAAGCAGCTCGATTTTCTTTCTTAATGGTNGTGCCNTTAATCTTAGGTAAAATTGCGAAAGACATTATGAGTGGAGACATAACAACTACGTCTTCAAATAATTTGGTCTTAATTATTGGCTTTATATCTGCGTTTGTAGCAGGTCTTGTTGCGTGTACCTGGATGATAAAATTAGTTAAGAANAGTAAACTGTCTTATTTTGCTATCTATTGTCTTGTTGTAGGTTTAATAGCAATTGGCGTTGCCTATTTTCAATAGTATCTTTTAAGAATTCTTACCTTTGAAACTTAAATTTTCACATGTCTCAAAGTCAATTTTCTGCAGAAAAATTTAAAGAAGGTCAAGTTCTTTTACTTGATAAACCCTTAGAGTGGACCTCTTTTCAAGTGGTGAACAAAGTGCGTTGGATGATTAGAAAATCCTGCGATATTAAAAAGATAAAAGTAGGTCATGCAGGAACGTTAGATCCATTAGCAACGGGATTGNTACTTATCTGTACTGGAAANTTTACNAAAACCATTAATGAGTTAATGGGACAGGAAAAAGAATATACTGGCACAATTACTTTAGGNGCAACCACTCCTAGCTATGATCTTGAAACAGANGTTAATGAAANCTTTGATATATCTCACATCACGGCAGATTTAATACACNACACTACAGCCCAATTTACAGGTGATATTTTACAACAGCCACCTATATTTTCAGCATTAAAAAAAGATGGNGTTCGTCTTTACGAACACGCGAGAAAAGGTGAAACTGTNGANATTCCTAAAAGNCAAGTCCATATTTCAGCATTCGAAATAACCAATATCGATATGCCAAATGTAGANTTTAGAGTAACGTGTAGTAAAGGGACTTATATTAGGAGCTTGGCTAATGATTTTGGAAAGGCATTACAATCTGGAGGACATCTTAGTGTGTTAAGACGTACTAAAATAGGAGACTTTAACGTTAATGACGCGTTAAAAATAGAAGATTTTGCACGGTTATTGCCTGATTTTGAGGAGAATTAGTGTCTTTAAGAATTATATTTACACACTTGAATTTAACGAACTCACATAAAGCCCTTTTATTGTCCATAGCATTTGTGGGCGTATTAATAATTGCATTGTTCAGTTTTAAAATGAACCAGGAACAAAAGCAAAAAGAATTGCTTATGGAGTTAGATATAGAAGAACAATTAGCTCAAATTAAAGAGCAGGAAGAACTACCTCCAAAACCACAAACAACTAAAATTACAAAGTCTGTTACCAATGAAGCATTTAACGAAAGTGAGCAAGTTACAGATGAAGATTTTGAAAGTAGGATGCAAGACATTATTGAGCGTAATGCAGAACAACGTGAAGCTTTAGAAAGCTCTAACTCTTCTGGTTCTGAAGATTTAGATAGTGGTCAAGGCAATGCTAAAGAAACTAGTAAGCCAATCTCTAAAGCAGATGCAAAGCAGACAACTTCTAAATATAAAAGTAACAGAAGAAGTAATATTTCTTATTANTTACCTACNAGAGACAANNTNAAGATACCTAACCCAATATACACGTGTGATCAAGAAGGTACTGTTGTTATAAATATTACTGTTAATGAATACGGGTTGGTTACAAAAACAGACTATAATAGGTCTCAATCAACGACNAGTAANGGNTGTTTNGTAGATGAAGCATTATATTATGCAGAACGTGCTCGNTTTAGTGAAGACATTTCAAAAGACAATCAAAAAGGTACAATTACGTACCAATTTCAGAATTAATTAAGCTAAAATAATCTTGGGCTCCAAAAGCGTTAAGAAGTCGTTTATAATAGTTTCTCCTTTATCTTTATTATACCAAACTTGTAAGTGCTCTTTAAATTCAGGATCTAAAGCACCGTGTAACGCTTTGTANTCTGCTACCATTTTTGTGGCAACAGNNGGTCTTGGNCCCCAATCTGCATCAATACTATCTGTAGCTTCATTATATAAAATAACCTTTGGAATTGCCTTCCCACCATTGGTTAAGAAACAGCTCATAAGTTCAGGATGTTCATCTCTTAGTACAATCTTTAAGTTGAAGTTAGAATTGAGTTCCACAATTTTTTGAATTACAGGTAAAATTTGAGCAGCATCTCCACACCAACCTTCAGTAATAACTAAAAACGTAATAGGTGTTTTAAAGGCTTCAAATTTTTGCTGTGCATTTTCAGAAATTTTAATGGTCTTACCAAGNCGCTTCATACGTCTGTCATTTAANACGCTGTAATCTAACAATGCTTCAGTTTGTTCATTTCCTGTAGACTTGTTTTGAAGTATTAAGTTAGACACCAATGTTCTATAAGTATCATAAGACATTCCTGTTTTTAAACTTTCTTTTACTATTTGAAGCACTGCTGAACTCATAATCACTAATTTTTATAATCTGTCGGTAAGCCTTATTTTTACTTACTCACAATTTATAATAAAGATATGGAAAAGCATCGCTGTGGCTGGTGTATAGGAGATCCTTTGTATGAGGNTTATCACGATTTAGAATGGGGTGTTCCTTTGTATGACGAAGACCAGTTGTTTGAGTTTCTTATCTTAGAAACATTTCAAGCGGGTTTAAGTTGGATAACCATNCTTAGAAAGCGNGAAAATTTTAGGGCTGCATTTCAAAACTTTGATTATAAAAAAATAGCGCAATATAACTCAACAGACATTGAGCGACTTATGGCAGATGCTGGTATTGTAAGAAACAGATTGAAAATAAAGGCCACCATAACTAATGCCCAACAATTTATGAAGGTGCAAGATGAGTTTGGGAGCTTTTCAAAATACATTTGGGGCTTTGTAAACCATAAGCCAATACAAAATGCCGTTAAGCATTATAAAGAAGCACCAGCAAACACACCTTTAAGCGATACTATAAGTAAAGATTTAAAACAACGCGGATTTAAATTTGTAGGTTCAACCGTAATTTATGCACATATGCAAGCCACAGGAATGGTGAATGATCACGAGGTTAATTGTTTTAGGTATAACGAAGTTAAATTATAAATGAGTACAATNTATAAATATGCGTTATATACAGTTGTTTTCTTTTTAACGGCTACAGGATNTAGCCAAGTTAAAAAAGAATANGAGAAACGTATTTCTGAAGCTGACTTTCCTNCTGAAGCTTTGTCGTTAATCTCACCATTTAAAAAAGAATTTAANCGACTTANATACTACAAAGAATTTGATGGCGACAACCAAAGTTTTGAAGCTAAGTTTAAATATGAAAGTAGCCATTATAGCGTAGAGTTTAATAATGAAGGTAAATTAGAGGATGTTGAGCTTAAGCTCTCAAAAAATAAACTTCCAAAAGCACTTTGGGAAGCAATTAAANTAAATTTAGACTCCAACTACGAACGTTGGAAGCTAGAGAAACTACAATGCCAATACAGCCATATAAATAACCCAAAAGAAACTTTAGAAAAAGCATTAAATAAAACTCAAANTAAACAAGAAAACTATGAGTTAATAGTTGCTATAAAACAAAAAGGGAAGCTTAAAAAAATGGAGATTCTTTTTAATGCAAGAGGCGAAGTTTTAAACCGTAGAGATATACTAAGACGTTCTTATGATTTCCTTATTTTCTAAAGTATTACTAGGTGTGTTTTTATGTCTTGGCTTTTTGGGCGCAGCTCAAGATGGTACAACGCTATTAAATCAATCTTCAATTAAACTCAATATAAAAACAGAAACGCGTTGGTCTTATAATTTTGGCACAGAATATAGAACCTTATTAACCGAGTCTATTGGTAATTCACCATTAAAGTTTGATAGTCAACATTTAGAGTTTTCNCATAATACAAGTTATGAGGTAGGCTTTTATGCAACTCTAAGTTTAGGGGTAATGTATAGATTTAGAAATCCTTTTGAAGCTAATAAAGGGAATGAGTTTAGAGTGTCNCAACAATATAGCTANGCAAAACCTTTTAATGCTATTAGGNTAGGTCANCGTATTAAGGTAGANGAGCGTATTTATGACAGCGAAACTGTTATTAGAACTCGATATAGGATTGCTTTAGATGCACCATTGAGTGGTTTAAAATTAGATACGAAAGAATTTTATGGTGTAATATCAACCGAAGCTCTGTCAAGTTTTAGTGAGAAAGCGAAACCAGAAATAGACCAACGTTTTACTTTAGGGTTGGGCTATCAGCTTTATAAGAATATGAAGTTACAAGGTGATGTTGAATATAGGTTTGAAAATTATTTTAATACTACAGAACAACGCATGTTTCTNAATTTAGGGCTTATAGTCTCAATGTAATACTTGACTATTTTAGAAACTCTAAAAACGATTCCCTTGAAATTTCTTTAGCACCTAGACGTTCCAAATGATTAGTGTGCATCTGGCAATCAATAAGTTTTACACCTTCGCTTTCAAGTNTTCTCACTAATGATATAAACCCGTATTTTGAGGCGTTACTAACTTTTGTAAACATNCTTTCTCCACAAAACAGGTGTTTGTCTTTTAGATAAATGCCATACAAACCGCCTACCAGTAAATTGTCTTGCCAAACCTCTACAGACGTTGCAACACCTTGNTGGTNTAATTCTGTATAAGCATCAATCATTTGNGATGTAATCCAAGTACCNTCTTGGTCTGGTCTCTCAATTTCTGAACACGCAGTTATAACATCTTTAAAATGGGTGTTGTATGTTACTTTAAACTTTTGTTGATTAANTAATTGGCGCATACTTTTATNAACCTTTAGTTCTTTTGGAAANANCACCATNCTTGGATTTGGTGACCACCACATAATCATTTCGTCATCATTAAACCAAGGAAAAATACCAGAGTTATAGGCTAATAACAAACGTTCTGGAGATAAATTTCCNCCTACAGCCAACAAGCCATCTTGATTAGCTTCACTCGGATTGGGGAACCATAACGTCTCGTCTAATAAGTACATTTACTTGGCAGTTAAAGTGTTGCTAATGTTAAATCTATAATATGCGGTTGTATGTCTGACTTTTTTTAGTCATATTTGAGGTAACCTTTATAGCATAAATTTTGTTCATCATTGCTTTTTTAGAGTTTTGTCTATACGGGTTAACCTAAAACCAAAATATGAAACGCTTCGCTTTTGCGAGGCGTTTCGCTTTCTATNAACTTTTATTAAGNTTAAAAAAGCTGTCTACGCAAACTTAGTAAATACTAAAAAGAGAAGTGAAATCTTGATGAAAGCTTTTTAATAACAGTGCGGTTTTAAAAGTNGTAAAGTCATTATCTCTTTTATATGCTTATTTTNAGTCTTTAAAAACTACTGTGCTTTGGCGTTCTCTATTCACGTGCAGTTGTGTAATATCTGGTCTTGAGTAATGTCCAACAGGATCAAAATTTTGGCGCTCTTTATATACGCTCTTAAAATCTATAGTTTTATAAATAATACCTTCTTTATTAATTACTGGCTCTAAAAGAAATTCACCATCTGGGCCAGCAATTGCAGAACCACCATTACTAAGTTGTGTTGGTGCATTTTTTAATATGTCATTTAAAAAAGGTGTGTCTTCAGGAAAATCTTTAGTGGTCATAACACTCGACACAGAAACGACAAAAGAACGAGACTCTCTAGCAATANAACGCGTAATATCTTTTGTGTTATGCTCACTGCCAGGCCAAACAGCAATATGTAAATTTTCACCTTGTGCATAAAGAGAAGCTCTAGGTAAAGGCATCCAATTTTCCCAGCAATTAAGACCGCCAACTGTAAATTGCTTAAGCTTGTGTACTTGTAAGCCATGACCATCTCCTGGAGACCACGTTAGGCGTTCATCATAAGTAGGTTGTAATTTCCTGTGAACAGACTTAATCTCNCCNNCTGAATTTATAAACACNAAAGANGCATATAGGCTATGACCACCACGATCCTTAGGGCGTTCTATAATGCCAAGATAACATGACATGCTGTGAGATTTTAGCGTATTACAAATTTCATCTAAGTCACCATCCTCTATACATACTGCATTATTACAATAATGTGCGTGCAAAGTTTTATTAGTGTCTAAATTCCAACCAGCGCCATTGGTGTAAGCTAACCAATGTGGGTAGCCAGGTAAAACACCTTCTCCAAATACTATTAACTCTGCCTGTTCTTTTCCAGCATTATTTATAGTGTCTATTATTTTTTCTGTAGTGGCTTTTTTATTTAGCCATACTGGAGAAATTTGGGCTAAAGCAAGGTGTAATGTAGATGAATTGGTTGTCATAAAAATGCGCTTATTTTCTATTGGTTAAGATAAGATAACATTTGTAATTTTTAAACCTATGTTAAACATACTGNTTCCCTTAATACATATACAAATAACATATAAAAGGATGCTTTTAATTGCTNTAAAAATAGTCCCTTAANTNNNTTAATGAGAATAAATGAATTGTAACCGAAATGTAAATTATATGCTGATTTAATTTAGTGACAACCTTATGGTTATGATTGCTTAATTGAATGTTTTTGAGTGGATTAACATNCCTTGGTATATTAGCATTGTCATTTATTAATCAATAAAAAAAATCAAAAAAAATGAAAACGCTAATTACAATTATTGCAGTAAGCCTGATGACATTAACCTCATCTTTTGCAAACACAGATCCTCTTGAAGATGATGCCAAAGAACAGCTTAGAGAGCAAGTTATGGNATTGTTAGAAAACCCAACTGTTGAAGTAGACAACGCTTCAATAAGCAGTACAATTACTTTTACAATTAACTCTAATGGAGAGTTGGTAGTTTTAGATGTAGCTACAAAGAACACACAGGTAAAACAGTTTGTAATTAAGACCTTAAATTACAAGAAGACGACAATGGTACCACAAAACTTCGGAAAAGTGTTTAAAGTAAAGTACACTATAGAGAAAGCTTAAAACTAACAAGAGTTTTTGCTAAGAACCTGTTTCAATCCTGAGACAGGTTTTTTTTATAGAATCCTATTTANTAAAAGTTGAACATCAATCAATACAATACTCAAAACACCAAGAACTATAATAAACTTGAGGAAATTGTGAAGCAACACATATTGTATTTTCGAAGTAGAAANCCATAAAAACAAACAGAAGACAATAAGTANAATTATGCTTCCGTAGAAATAGAAATCCATATACCCTAACTTAAACTTAGTAATGAGNAGNAATATAGGTNCTAAAGTTAGCATAGCTAAAATTGTTAGCATCTTCTTGCTAAATGTAACGCCATAGGTAACTGGAATTGTATGATAGTCTTGTGCTAAATCTCCTTTTAGGTTCTCCAAATCTTTTACCAATTCTCGCATCGCAATTACTAAAAATAGGAATGTCGCATGTACAAATATGACTAAGTCGAAGTTTTTATAGTATACAAATACAGCAAAGAATGGAACTACAGCCAAAACTGAAGCCGTTATATTTCCTACAAATGCAAACCTCTTAAGTTTATGCGAGTAAAACCAAATAGCAAAAATATAGACACTAAAAAAAAGCACAGCTTTAAATGAAATATAACTGGCCAAAACAACCGATAAAAAATTAAAGATAAAATAGGTGTTTAGTTTAGTGCGTTGTTTTACATAGCCGTCTATTTTGCTTTTTAATGGTCTGTTTATAACATCTTTCTCGGCATCGTAAAAATTATTTATAATGTAGCCGCCAGCAATTGCCAAAGCAGATGCTATTACCAGTATAAAAAGGTTGTGGTCAAACAATACTTTAGATAATGGCAGTTGCGGTGCCAAAATATAAATAGAGGTAAGGTATTGTGCTAAGATTATAACTAAGATGTTATAACCTCTAATTGATGAAAATAAACTTAAGATTTTTAGCAACACGACCTTATGAGTGCGCTTTAGGAAAGACATAACTTAAAAGTTGTAAACGACTTCTAAATTATGGCCTTGTAAAGATTTTCTAGCTTTGTCTATATCTTCTGTAAAGCCTAAAATATAACCACCGCCACCAGAACCACAAAGTTTCAGGTAATAGTCATTAGTGTCTATGCCTTGTTTCCATAAATTGTGAAACTGCTTAGGAATCATAGGTTTAAAGTTGTCTAAAACAACATGAGATAGTTGTTTAATATTCCCGAATAAAGATTTTACATCACCTTTAAGAAAATCATCTACGCAAGCATCTGTATGTTTTACAAACTTGTCTTTTAGCATTTTTCTAAAACCTTCTTGCTTCATGTTTTCCATAAACAATTGTACCATAGGAGCAGTTTCTCCAGTGCTACCGCTATCTAATAAGAAAACAGCACCTTTACCATTTTCTGTTTGAGAAGGTATGCCTGCTGGTTCAATATTATCTTTGCTATTAATTAAAATAGGAATGCTTAAATAGCTGTTTAACGGATCTAAACCTGAAGACTTTCCGTGGAAAAACGATTCCATTTCGCCAAAGATAGATTTTAACTTCAGTAATTTTTCTCTAGTTAAATTTTCAAGTACAGTAATTTTATCTTGCGCGTATTGGTCGTAAATGGCAGCTACTAAGGCACCACTACTACCAACACCATAACCTTGAGGAATGCTAGAATCAAAATACATTCCTTTAGATATATCTGCATTTAAGCTTTCAATATCAAAAGAAACAAGTTCTGGTTGTTCTATCTGTAGGGAGTTTAAGTAATCTGCAAAGCGTTTAAGGTTGCTGTTGCTATCTTTAGTCTTGTCACTTTTATTCTCATCTATTTTAAGAGCGCCATTATAAAAATTATAAGGAATAGATAAACCTTTAGAATCCTTAATGATACCATACTCTCCAAAGAGTAAAATTTTAGAATAGAATAAAGGACCTTTCATAAACTTAAATTAAATTATAACAGAAGCGCCGCTTCCTACATTATCACAAAGATACTCACCATTTTTACAATATGCAACTAACTCTTTTTTAATGAAATCCAAGGTTTTGTCAGCTTCGTTTTTGGGGTAGAGAAGGTGTACATTTGCACCAGCATCTAATGTAAAGCAAAGATTTAAATTGGTTTCTTTTCTAAACGCCCAAATCCTATTAATTATTTCAAGAGTATTCGGTTTCATTAAGATAAAATAAGGGTTGCTTGTCATCATCATAGCGTGCAAGGTTAATGCCTCACGCTCTACTAAGCTTATAAAGTTTTTTAAATTTCCAGATTCTAATATTTCTAAAAGACTAACCATGTTGTCTTGTGCTTGGTTAAACCGTTGTTCAGAAAACGGATGACCGTACATAAGTTGATGTCCAACTGTACTAGATACTTGCTTTTCGCCCTTATCAACAAGTAAAATAGTGTCTTGGTAATCTTTAAATACAGGATCTATTTTATCATATTTTATGGCATAGTTATTTGTACTTTCAGGAATAGCTTCATGTTTTCCCCAAATCATCATCGGTCCATCTATACTTCTACTTGCGCTTCCAGAGCCTAAACGTGCTAAAAAAGATGCTTTATTCTGAAAATATAAATTGTCTTTTAAGTTATCGATTTGCTTTTCTAATGCAACTAAACACATGGAAAGCGCAGCCATCCCACTAGCAGATGATGCTATTCCAGAACTATGCGGAAAACTGTTGCTAGTTTCAATTTTAAACTTATAGTTTTTTAAAAAAGGTAAATACTCTTCAATTCGCTCAAAGAATTTCCCAATCTTAGGTTCAAAGGATGTTGTTCTTTCACCATCTAAATAAACCTGAAAGGAATAGTCATTTGTTAAGTTTTCCTTTTTCTCAAAATGCAATGTTGTTATAGTCTTACAGGTATTAAGCGTAAGACTAATAGATGTGTTTTCAGGAATTTGAATATCTCGTTTTCCCCAATATTTCACTAATGCTATATTGCTTGGCGCTTCTGAAGTTATGCTGCCTTTTTCTGGAAGTGATGAATAGTCTTTCATCAAAAATTTAGATGCTGTCATACCGCAAAGATACTATTGATTATGATTTGTAAACCCTGTTTTACTTTTTAATACAATTGGAAAACTAAAAACAATTCCTAAATTAGTAGCAACTAACAACACATGACCAAGAAAAAACTCATAAGAATACTATTGGCAATTGCAATTTGTCTAATAGTTGGTTTTTTAGGAGCTTACGCAACACAAGCTAGTGTTGCTACGTGGTACTCTACATTAGAAAAACCAAGCTATAACCCCCCAAATTGGGTGTTTACACCAATTTGGACAACATTATATGTGTTAATGGGAGTTGCTGCAGGCCTGGTTTGGAGCAAGGGTTTTTACCACCTTTGGGTAAAGACTGCTTTATACCATTTTGGATTTCAGTTATTGTTAAGTTCTGCATGGTCTGTCGTATTTTTTGGCTTACAATCTCCGTTGTTTGCACTCTTTGTAATTTTAACTCTATTTGTGCTGATACTTTTAACTATAAAATGGTTTAAAATTGTTAAGCCGATTGCAGCATATTTAATGATACCTTATCTACTTTGGGTAGGCTTTGCAATAGTTTTAAATTTTGAGATTTGGCGCCTTAATTAATTTAATTTATAGTGTACCGCTTTGTTTTGAAGCGTTGATAATAAGTCTTTATTTATATTAATCTTATGCTTTCTGCTAGGCATGTGTAGCTTCACTTTGTCTTCCATTTCATAAACAACAAAGTTGAGTAGCTTGTCACCTTTGTGCTCATCTAATATAGATTTTAAACTCTGTATGTCATCACCCTTTAATTCATTTACATTTATTTGAATGGTTAGTTTTCTTGCATAGCGCTCTAACACATCCTGAAGCATTTCAAAATTATTAAACTGTATTCTCGGATCACTCTTTTTGCCAGTTTGCCTATTTGTAAAACCTTCTCTTATAAATGCTTTTACATACAGAAATGAATTAGGGATTAGCAAGTGTCTGTACTTTAGGTAATCTTCGCCATAAATTTTAAACTCATAAGTGTTATGGTAATCTTCTGCAGTAAAAATTGCCCAACCTTTATTAGTTTTTGTGGTTAGGTGCCTAATATCCGTAAGAATACAAGCTAATGATAGCTCTGCATTTAGCACCTGTTGTAAATCTTCAAGGTAATTGAGGTTAGCGTTACAGAAAGACTTCATTTCTATATTATAATCATCTAACGGATGCCCAGAAATATACATACCTACCACATCACGCTCTTTCCTTAATTTTTCCATAGTTCCCCATTCTTCACAAGGAGGCACTACAGGTTCTGGAATTTGAACTTCACTAGCTTCACCAAATAAACTTACTTGAGAGGAGTTTTTGTTTTCCTGGTACTTTGCAGCATATCTTATTACTTTTTCCAAGAAAGTGATGCCGTCACCTTCATCTAAAAAATACTGTGCTCTGTGAGTGTCCTGAAAACTATCAAAACCACCAGCTAAAGCAAGATTTTCAAAAGCTTTTTTATTGGCAGCACGTAAATCTATACGTTTAGCCATATCGAAGATCGATTTAAAATGACCGTTTTCTTTTCGCTCTGCTACAATGGACTCTACGGCACTTGAACCCACACCTTTTATTGCTGCCATACCAAAACGAATGGCACCTTCTTTATTTACAGAAAATTTTCTGAAAGATTCATTAACATCTGGACCTAACACATCAAGTTTCATACGTCTGCATTCTTCCATAAAGAATGTTACCTGCTTTATGTTGCTCATGTTGTTAGATAAAACCGCAGCCATATATTCTGCAGGAAAGTGTGCTTTAAGGTAGGCTGTTTGGTAGGCAATCCAGGCATAACACGTAGAGTGAGATTTATTAAAAGCATAACTTGCAAAGGCTTCCCAGTCTTTCCACACTTTTTCTAATTTTTCTGCATCATGACCTTTAGCTGAAGCCTGCTCAATAAATTTAGGTTTCATTTTATCGAGTACAGCTTTTTGCTTCTTACCCATTGCTTTACGAAGGATATCTGCTTCACCTTTTGTAAAATCTGCAAGCTTTTGAGATAAAAGCATTACTTGCTCTTGGTAAACCGTAATACCATAAGTTTCCTTAAGATATTCTTCCATTGCAGGTAAATCATACTCTATGTCTTCATCGCCATGTTTTCTGGCAATAAAACTTGGTATATATTCCATTGGTCCTGGACGATAAAGCGCGTTCATTGCAATAAGATCATCAAAGACTGTTGGTTTTAAAGACTGCATATGTTTCTGCATTCCTGGAGATTCATATTGAAATATACCTACGGTTTCACCACGTTGGAATAGTTCATATGTTTTTTCATCATCTAAAGGAAAACTGTCTGGGTCTAATTGTACGCCGTGTTTTGCTTTTACAATTTTTACGGTGTCCTTAATAAGAGTAAGTGTTTTTAGACCAAGGAAATCCATTTTAAGTAGTCCAGCATCTTCTACTACAGAGTTGTCAAATTGTGTGATGTATAATTCACCATCCTTAGACCTTGCAATAGGAACAAAGTTGGAAATATCATCTGGTGTGATTATAACGCCACAAGCGTGTACACCAGTATTTCTTACAGAACCTTCTAAAACACGAGCCTGATTAACGGTTTGAGCCTGTAAATCATTTCCGCCTGAAATGCTTAAAAGTTCTTTTACGCCTTCAAAATCTTCACTTCTAAATTTTCTGGAGAGCTCTTTTTCATCTACGCCAAATATTTTACCAAGCTTAGTCATATCTGGAATAAGTTTGGCAATCTTATCTGTTTCGTGCAACGGTAAATCTAAAACACGACCGGTATCTCTTATGGCAGATTTTGCTGCCATAGTACCGTAAGTTATAATCTGTGCTACTTGATCACTACCATATTTTTTAATTACGTAATCCATGACACGGCTTCGACCTTCGTCATCAAAATCAATATCAATATCGGGCATACTTACACGATCCGGATTAAGGAAACGCTCAAAAAGTAGATCGTATTTAATAGGGTCTATATTGGTAATTTTTAAGCAATAAGCTACGGCACTACCAGCAGCAGAACCACGACCTGGACCAACAGAAACGTCCATGTTTCTTGCTTCTCTAATAAAGTCTTCTACAATTAGAAAATATCCAGGATACCCTGTTTTTTCAATAATAGATAGCTCAAAATCTAAACGCTCTTTAATCTCTGGAGTTATCTCTCCATAACGTTCTTTTGCACCTTCATAAGTAAGGTGTTTTAAAAATGCATTTTCACCTCGTTTGCCTCCATCATCTAAATCTTTAGAATCTTTAAATTTTTCAGGAATTTCAAAGGCTGGTAATAAAACGTCCCTAGCAAGATCAAACCCTTCAATTTTATTTACAACGTCTTGCGTATTGGTAATTGCTTCTGGAAGGTCTTTAAATAAAGCCTTCATTTCATCATTACTCTTAAAATAGTATTCTTGGTTGGGTAAACCATAACGATAACCCCGTCCTCGGCCAATAGGTTTGCTTTGCTTTTCTCCATCTTTTACGCAAAGTAAAATGTCATGAGCATTAGCATCTCCTTTTGCTGTGTAATAAGTATTGTTGCTTGCAACTATTTTTATGTCGTGCGCTTTGGCTAGTTTTATTAAAATCTCATTAGCACGACGTTCGTCTTCTTGGTCATGGCGCATAATTTCCATGTAAAGGTCTTCTCCAAAATGAGATTTCCACCAAAGTAAAGCTTCTTCGGCTTGCTTTTCTCCTACATTTAAAACCTTACTTGGTACCTCTCCATATAGGTTTCCTGTTAAAACAATTACATCTTCTTTGTATTTTTCTACAACAGCTCTGTCTATTCTTGGTACATAATAAAACCCTTCTGTATAAGCTATAGATGCCATCTTAGCCAAATTATGGTAGCCTTTTTTAGTTTTTGCAAGCATTACTATCTGGTAACCGTTATCCTGTCTGGATTTATCATTGTGATCTTCACAGACCTGAAACTCGCAACCTACAATGGCTTTTAAAGGCTTTTTGTCTGGGTCTTCACTACCTGCTAAAGATTTGTTATAAGTATTAACGGCTCTCACAAAATGAAAGGCACCCATCATATTGGCGTGATCTGTGAGCGCTACACCAGGCATATTGTTAGCTATAGCATTGTCTACTAAATCCTGGATACTCATTGTAGACTGAAGAACAGAGAATTGGCTGTGATTGTGTAAGTGGGAAAACGTAACTTCTTCTAAGACAGCAATGTTTTCTTCTAGCTCTTCCTCTGATATCTCATCGACTCCTTGTTCTTTTTCAAGAGCTTTTCTTATTTGTTCTGAAGCTTTCTTGAGGTTAATATGCTTTAACCCTATAAGTTGAATTGTCTGTGGGTTTTCTTCAGAAAAATTCTCAAAATAATCTGGAGACACGTCTAACTCTTCAGCTGTATAAATACGCTTTCTTACAAGTTCTAAAAAACATCGCGTTGTTGCCTCAACATCTGCAGTGGCATTGTGAGCTTCATTAAAAGCTTTGTTAAATAAGAATTGGTGAAGTTCTGTAAGGGTAGGCAGTTTAAATTTTCCGCCACGACCACCAGGAATTTTACAAAGTTCTGCTGTGGTTTCTGTACAAGTGTCTAAAACAGGTAGCTCTTGTAATGGGTTGTCTATGCCTTTTCTGTAAAACTCGGCACCCATAATATTAATATCAAACGCAACATTTTGCCCTACAACAAATTTTGTCTGTTTTAAGGCTTCATTAAATTTATGAAGTGAGTCTACCAGGTTTACACCTTTTTTATCTGCTAACTCTGTAGAAATACCGTGAATTTGCTCTGAGTCATACGGGATATTAAAACCGTCTGGTTTTATAAGCATATCATCGTGAGACACCAACTTACCCATGTCATCATGAAGCTGCCAAGCTATCTGTATACAACGTGGCCAATTATCTGTATCTGTTATTGGAGCGTTGTAATTTTTAGGTAAACCAGTTGTTTCAGTATCAAATATTAAATACATATGTATTTGAATGTTAGAGTTATATGGGTAGGTTTTAGTGTCTTGATTTCAGACAAAAAAATGTGTTTAAAAGTATAAAAAATGAACGTTTTAAATGCTGAATTATTTGTTGAGTTGTTCACATAATATCAAATTAAAACATTCTTTACACGCAACCTTATTTAATGACACTCATCTATAAAACAACTAAACTACTCAAATGAAACATTTTAAATTTATCTCTTTCTTCTTGCTATTCCTACTTTTTCAGTCTTGTATTTTTGCTGATGATTTAAATGTAGAAGACAACTCCAGATTGCAGTTTGTTGGTCGTGTAATGTCTGATGCTAATAATCCTGTTGTTGGGGTTTCTGTAATTGCTAAAGCAGACTCATATGTTGTAGGCTCTACAACTACAGATGCAAATGGTTTTTTCGATCTTATTTCTCTAGACGCTACTGGAAGAACTTTTAATAACACATATGGTTTGGAGGTTGTTGTAAATGAATTTTCTTTAGATAATGAGTCTTTAACTGAGCACACTTCTGTTTTTATTGATAGTAGAGATCGGTTTTACGATTTTGAAACTATCGAACTTAAGACAAGTGCCCAACTCGCATTAAATATTCAAAATACAGAGAATACTTCTGATACCTTTTCTTGGTCTTTGCACTATACAAATACACAGTGTAATCAAGTTTTTGTAGAAGGTCAAATGCATGAAGATGAGTCGGACTGTTATTCGCAAACCTCCGTTTTTAGGACATTAAATGAAAATACACCAAATTTTAGCAGATCCTATTCTGTAGTTCTTAATACTGAAGCTCAATTTACATATAGTGTAAACGGTTCTGATCCTATAACAGAACTTATACAAATTAATAACCCAAACACTGTATACAATGTTGAGTATTAGATTAAGTATAGTTTTTTGTTTGGTATTAAATAGTTGTTTGTTTTCACAAAACAATACCAGAGAAGGTGAAGAGGCTGTAGAGTTTTATGATGTAGGTTTTATAAGTATTTCTCCCTATTACCCAATTGCGATTGGTGATAATTTTGCAAGCAAAGCCCAAAATACAAATTTAGGTGCGCAATTAGAGTCTAGGTTTGTTATAGCAGACCATATTTTGATAGGTGCAAGGTTAAATATTTTTTCAGGACAGGTAACAAAACCAGAACTTGTAGGTAATTATGATCTTAGAAATGTAAATTTAATAGGTATAGAAGCTGGTTATAGAATTCCAACCTTAAAGAACTTTGATTTGACCTTTTTAGCTGGAATAGGTGCTATAGAATACCGGAATGATGTAGATGGAGAAATATTTGAAGATACAGGAGAAGCTTATTCACTTATGGCAGATGCGGACTATAAGTTTTCAAGGCATTTTAGTGCATTTTTAACTGCAGAATATAGGTATGAGTCTCTTAATACTAAAGCTCCAAATACAACAGTTGCATTTAATAAAGCTTCTTATATAGCGTTGTCATTTGGGATAAGATTTTACTTTCTCAACGAACGTGATTAAATAAAAAAAGCCGAATCTTATAAAATTCGGCTTTTTAAACTTTGAGGCTTTATATTAAGCTACTATCTCTAAAGATTTTACGTCTTTAAGAGCACTTTCTACATTATCTTTCTGTGTTTTTAAAACAGAAGATGTGCTTGGTGGTAAGTTTGTTTCGTTTATAATTTCATTATAATTTTCAACAAACGCTTTTTCACCTCTAATAGCTTCCTCTAACATAGCTTCTTCATCATTAGCGACAAATTTAGATTTAATATTCATCCAAAATCTATGTGCGTCTCCACTAATACTAGTGCCTTTGTCTGGCTCTTGTCCAAAACTCTTAATCTCATTCTTTAATTGGTGCCCAAAGTCATATCTGTCTTTAGCTCTATTCTCGAAATAAGATTTTAGTTGAGAATTTTTTACATTTTCAGCTGCTTGTTTATAACCAGCTTCTGCATCATAATTCTTCTTTAGTAATTCGTTTAATTTATTTGAAACTTGCTCTGTATACTTCATAATAGTAATATTTTGGTTAGCAGACTTTATTTTAAGATGAGGTCTGTTTGTCATCTATTCCAAAGATAAGAAGCTAAACCCTACCTATTTGCCTGTTTAACGCACCTTAACTCAAACACACTTTTGTTTAACATATTTTAATAATAAATAAACAGGTGTTGTGATCTATTTGTAAAAACCGTTAACAAAAAAAGCACTCCTAAGAGTGCTTTTTACAATTTAAGATTGGTTATAATTTTAATAAGTAATAGTAAAGTTACCGTTGGTTACCATAATACCACTAGTTGTTTCAAATTGAAATGATCCAGAAGCAGTTCCTGCTGCATTATCATTAGTTGTAATAGTTATCATACCACTAATAGCATTTTCTGAGCCACCACTAATTGCATAAGATGCTCTGTAGTCTCCACCTTCAGTAATTTCATAATCACCTGTTGCGGTATCTAAAGGAAACGATAAATTGATAACAAAGTTTTGTTGGTTGTTTGCTATAATAAATAATGTATTTCCTGCAATGTTAGTTTGAGTGGTTACGGCTGTATAGTTTGCACCATCTACTAGTGCTGTAAATTGGTCATTATTTTGGCCGCCATCTCCAGGTACAGCATTTGTAATAGGAACTTCATAAATTATACCTTCCTGAAAGTTTAAGGTGTCGTTTATACCTGGTCGCCTTGCATTAAAATTAAATGTAGCTGTAATTTTTCCTTCCTCTATATTAGAAATTACTATTTTACCGTTACCTGAGTTGTCTGTAGTATAAAAAGCATCATCAAATGTTGTGAAGTTAGCTTCACTATTGCTGTCAGACCCAAACAAATAGGTGCCAACTTCTAAAGATTCTGCAGTTACTTCAATAGTTTCAAGAGCAGTTTCGCCAGATATAGTAACAGAACCATCAGTATTAATTGTTGCGTTGCTTGTTACGGCTCTAAAAAACACATTGTCAACTTCACCTTGCAATGCAGGTGTATTTGTTTCGATGGTTTCACTGCAGCTAGATGCTAATAAAAGGGTACTAAATAGTAGGAGTAGGTTTCTCATAATTAAATATAGGACAAGTTTATCTACAAATGTAATTAAAAATTTGAGCTAACATACTTGCAGTAAGAAAAATATAGTATCTTTGCGCTCTTATAAAAATTAATAATAGAGGTCGAGAACCTCACAAATTAATCACTATGCCTGTAAAAATCAGACTACAAAGACACGGTAAAAAAGGTAAACCATTTTATTGGATTGTTGCTGCAGATTCACGTTCTAAGCGTGATGGTAGGTACCTAGAGAAATTAGGAACTTACAACCCAAACACTAATCCAGCTATTATTGACTTAGATATAGATACTTCTGTAACTTGGTTAAACAATGGTGCACAACCTACAGATACTGCTCGTGCAATTTTGTCTTACAAAGGTGTTATGCTTAAACATCACCTTGCTGGTGGTGTACGTAAAGGTGCTTTAACTGAAGAGCAAGCTGAGAAGAAATTCGCTGCTTGGTTAGAAGAAAAAGAATCTAAAGTTAACGCTAAGAAAGATAAAGTATCTAAAGATGCAGAAGCTGAAAAGCAAAAAGCATTAGATGCTGAAAAAGAATTAAACGCTAAGAAAGAAGCAGAAGCTAAAGAAGCAGAAGAAGCTGCTGCTAAAGCTGAAGCTGAAGCAAAAGCGGCTGCAGAAGCAGAAGCTGCTGCTAAAGAAGAGACTGCAGAAGATGCAGACGCTTCTGAAGAGAAAAAAGAAGACTCAGCTGAGTAATTAAAGAACTAGCGATGACAAAAGAAGAATGCTTCTATTTGGGGAAAATCGTTAGTAAATTCAGCTTTCGTGGTGAGGTTCTAGCTAAATTAGATACCGATGAACCCGAACTTTACACAGAGATGGAATCAGTTTTTGTTGAATTCAACAAAAACTTGGTTCCATTTTTTTTAGAACGTGCACAACTTCATAAAAGCACGTTGCTAAGAATAAAATTTGAAGACGTAGAAGAAGAGGCAGATGCAGATGACCTTATTGGAGCTGAGCTTTATTTGCCGCTTTCTAGTCTTCCTAAACTTGATGACGACAAGTTTTACTTTCACGAAATCATAGGATTTAAAGTAACAGATGAATCTTTTGGGTATGTTGGGGTTATTAAAAGTATTAATGATCAAACCTCCCAAACCATTCTAATAATAGACAGAGAAGGAAAAGATGTTCTTGTGCCTTTAAACGATGATTTTGTTACTAAAGTAGATAAGGAAAACAAGACCATGACTCTTAATACTCCAGATGGTCTAATAGACATGTACCTTTAGCAGTAATTAACATTTTTTCAGGAAAGTTTAGGCTTTTTCCTACAACCGTAAACAAAAGTTAAACAAATATTAGTGAACCTGAGGTTTGCTGATTATAATTTATTATCTTCGTGAGGATTAACAAAAAAAGAAGAATTAATACACCTTCTTGTTAATCTAAACCGAGAACATTTAAGTTTTCATTTAAGAGGTGAGTCCCGCAAATTGCGGGACTTTTTTTGTTAAAAAATATTTAAATTAAGATAAATTAACATAAATTTGATGTGTTGGCGTTTAAGAAGAATTAATACACCTTCTGGCTAACTGTGAAAACTTTAATGTTTTTATATTTAAAAGGTAGTCTCGTTTCGTAAGATTCGAGACTTTTTTAATTTTACACTATGTTTAAATTCAAGCACTTTAATATCGAGGATAAAAATGCCGCAATGAAAGTAGGTACAGACGCTGTACTTCTCGGTGCTTGGGTTAAAATCTCAGATTCCTGTAGCTCTATTTTAGATGTTGGCGCAGGTACAGGCGTTATTGCATTACAGATGGCACAACGCAGCAATGCAGAACAGATAGATGCAGTTGAGGTAGACGGCGATGCCTATGAGCAAACTGTAGAAAATTTTGAAAACAGTGATTGGGGAGACAGGCTTTTCTGTTATCATGCAAGCTTTATTCAACTTGTGGAAGAATTAGAAGGTGATGAGTTTTATGACTTAATTATATGTAATCCACCATTCTTTTCAGAAGATTATAAATCAAATACATCACAAAGAGATCAAGCTAGGTTTCAAGACGCACTACCTTTTCAAGACTTAATTTTTGGAGTTTCTAAATTATTGTCTCCAAACGGACAGTTTTCAGTTATAATTCCTTTTTCAGAAGAACAAAAATTTATTGAGATTGCAAAAGAACATAATCTGTATCCGCAACATATTACTCGTGTAAAAGGTCATGCCACTGCGCCCATAAAACGAAGCTTGCTTTCACTAAACTCTAAAAATGTTGAAGTAATAGAGGACGAATTAATTATTGAAATTTCAAGGCACAACTATACAGACGCCTATAAAAATTTAGTGAAAGATTTCTATTTAAAATTATGAAACGTTAAGTTGTCTCACGAGTAAGCATTAATTACATTTGTGTTACTAAAACGATTGAGATGAAACCCGATTTATTCGAAGCTCCAGATTATTATAACCTAGATGACTTATTAACAGAGGAACACAAACTTGTTCGCAATGCAGCACGCGATTGGGTTAAGCGAGATGTTTCTCCTATAATTGAGGAGTATGCTCAAAAAGCAGAGTTTCCTAAGCAAATTATAGGTGGCCTTGCTGAAATTGGTGCATTTGGCCCGTACATACCAGAAGAATATGGTGGTGCAGGATTAGACCAAATTTCATATGGTCTTATTATGCAAGAAATAGAACGAGGTGACAGTGGTGTGCGTAGTACAGCATCTGTACAATCTAGTTTAGTTATGTATCCTATCTGGAAATATGGTTCTGAAGAGCAACGCAAAAAGTTTCTTCCTAAACTTGCTTCTGGTGAGTTTATGGGTTCATTTGGATTAACAGAGCCAGATCACGGCTCTAATCCTGGCGGAATGACTACTAACTTTAAAGACAATGGAGACCATTATTTATTAAATGGCGCTAAACTTTGGATTAGTAACTCGCCATTTTGTGATGTAGCAGTTGTTTGGGCTAAAAACGAAGAAGGCAGAATTCATGGATTAATTGTTGAGCGTGGTATGGAAGGGTTTTCTACTCCAGAAACACATAATAAATGGTCATTACGTGCTAGTGCTACTGGTGAGTTAATTTTTCAAGACGTAAAGGTTCCAAAAGAAAATTTATTACCAGGAAAAAGTGGTTTAGGAGCTCCTCTTGGTTGCTTAGATTCTGCAAGATTTGGTATTGCTTGGGGTGCAATAGGTGCAGCTATGGATTGTTACGACACAGCTTTAAGATACTCTAAAGAACGTATCCAGTTTGGTAAGCCTATAGCTGGTTTCCAACTGCAGCAAAAAAAATTAGCAGAAATGATAACCGAAATTACTAAAGCACAATTATTAGCTTGGCGATTAGGAGTACTTCGTGAAGAAGGCAAGGCAACATCTGCACAAATATCTATGGCAAAACGAAATAATGTAGAGATGGCTATAAATATTGCAAGAGAGGCAAGACAAATGCTAGGTGGTATGGGTATTACTGGAGAGTATAGTATTATGAGACACTCAATGAATTTAGAAAGTGTTATAACCTACGAAGGAACTCACGATATACACTTGCTTATAACAGGATTGGATATTACAGGAATTTCAGCTTTTAAATAAAATAAAAGCTGTTAAACAATATATAAAGTAGAGGTAAGGCTTTAGCAATCACGCTAAAGCCTTTACTTTTGCAAAAATTTTGCCTCACATGATTTCAACAATCGAAGAAAAAATACAACCACTTCAGGATAAGCTTCAAAACCATTCGTTGTATAATAAAATTAAGACACCAGAAGAGTTGCAGATCTTTATGCAACATCACGTATTTGCGGTGTGGGATTTTATGTCTTTACTAAAATCATTACAATTTAAGCTTACAAAGACTAAAACACCTTGGATACCTATAGGGTCTCCAGAAATTAGATACTTAATTAATGAAATAGTCTTAGCTGAAGAAACAGATGTAAATTTAAAAGGAGAGCGCCAAAGCCATTTTGAGATGTATATAGATGCAATGAAAAAAGCAGGTGCAGCAACAGAACCTATTGAGGAGTTTTTAAAGCATATAGAACACGGCACAGATATTTTCTTAGTTATTGCAATAAGTGAGTTGCCTATGAGTGTAAAAGAATTCCTGAAATTTACGTTTGAGGTGATTGAAGAAGATAAGCCACACAAAACCGCTGCAGCATTTACATTTGGTAGAGAAAATCTTATTCCAATGATGTTTAATAGTATTATTGAAAAGATACAAAAGGAGTTTCCTAAAGATGATTTAGAGCTGTTTAAATATTATTTTGATCGTCATATTGAGTTAGATGAAGATGAGCATGGACCAATGGCTCTTAAAATGATTGAAAATCTATGTGGAGATGATGAACAAAAGTGGAAAGAAGTTGAACAAGTTTCTAAAGAGGCTTTAGAAAAACGTTTAATTTTATGGAATGGTATAGAATTAGAAATAGAGCACCACGTACCAGCTTAATACTTAACACATGAAATATTTAGTACCCTTAATATTTATTTTTACGTCTTTGTTGGGAATGTCTCAAAACGAAGCAATAAGTGTTGATGTTGCTAAAGATAACGATACACTTATTTTCTTTGTATCTAATAATACAGACTTTACTCAAGATGTGATTTTTACTGTAAAAGATCTTGAAGGATTAGAAGGAAACACAAACCCTTTATTAAAACGAATAAACCCTCAGGTAACAGATATTTTTCACAAACTAAAGATTACAGGTCCTTACAATTATAATTTTGGTTTTTTAAATGAATTTCCAAAAGAACACCTCATTAATGAAGCGTTTACAGTAGGAGATGATATCTTATTAAATAAAGGGATTGTGATTTTTGAAAAAACAGATTGCGGAAGATGCCAAACAACAATGACCTATTTAAACGCTAAAAACAAACCTTACGCTAAGCTTAACATTACAGACAACCCAATGTATAACCAATTAATGTGGGAGTTGTTAGAGCTTAATGGATATTTAGGAGATACTGTAAAAACGCCAGTAATTTTAGTTAACGGAGCAATTAGTTTTTCTCACGAAGATTTAGAAGGTTTCTTAGAGCAGCTCTAGTTTTCTTTATTGTAAAATTCATAAACTAAGCTTGCCTTTGCTACACCAACAACCTGTTCAAGGTCTTCTCTTTTAGCCGATTTAATTTTTGAAATACTTCTAAAGTGTTTTAATAACTCGACTGCAGTTTTTTCGCCTATTCCAGTTATATTTTCAAGTTCAGTGCCTAAAGCAGCGCTACTTCGTTTTTGTCTGTGAAACGTAATACCGAAGCGGTGTGCTTCATTCCTAAGGTGTTGTATTATTTTTAAAGACTCAGATTTTTTGTCTAGATACAAAGGGTATTTATCTGTTGGGTAAAATATTTCCTCTAGGCGTTTAGCAATACCTACAATAGCAATCTTTCCACGTAAATCTAAGTCGTCTAATGCTTTTACGGCCGAAGATAGTTGGCCTTTACCACCATCAATTATAATTAATTGCGGTAAGGGTTGGTCTTCATTTAAAAGACGCCTATAACGTCTAAAAACCACTTCCTCCATACTGGCAAAGTCATCTGGACCTTCAACAGTTTTAATATTAAATTTTCTATACTCGCTTTTGCTAGGTTTACCATCTTTAAACACCACACATGCTGCTACAGGATTTGTACCTTGTATGTTAGAGTTGTCAAAACATTCAATATGTCTTGGTTCTTCATTAAGCCGTAAATCTTCTTTCATTTGCGCCATAATACGCTTAACGTGCCTATCTGGGTCTACAATTTTCATTTGTTTAAAACGCTCTTGCCTAAAATATTTAGCGTTTCTGGTAGAAAGGTCTACAATACTTTTCTTGTCTCCTAGCTTAGGAACGGTCACCTTTAAATCTTCACCTACCTCAACATGCATAGGCACATAAATTTCTTTAGATTGAGAGTTAAAGCGTTGTCGTATTTCAATAATACCAAGCTCTAGTAACTCTTGGTCACCTTCATCTAACTTCTTTTTAAGTTCAATAGTGTGTGATCTTATTATTGAACCGTGAGATAACTGTAAAAAATTAACGTACCCAAAGCCTTCATCACTAACAATTGAAAATACATCAACATTATTAATTTTAGGATTTACTACTGTAGATTTGCTTTGGTACTTTTCTAAAACTTGTATCTTTTCTTTTATACGCTGAGCATCTTCAAACTCCATACGCTCTGCGTGACCTTTCATCTGGTCTTTAAACTTAATGAGCGAATCTTTAAAATTTCCTTTTACAATTTGTCTTATATGATCAATATTGCTATGGTATTCCTCTTCTGTTTGGTAACCTTCACAAGGACCTTGACAGTTTCCTAAATGATACTCTAAGCAAACTTTGTATTTACCGGCATCTATCTTTTCTTCAGCTAAATCATATTTACAAGTCCTAAGTTGGTATAGGCCTTTAATAAGGTCAAGCAAGGTATGTACCGTTTTCATACTTGTAAAAGGACCATAATATTCGCTGCCATCTTTAATAACACGTCGCGTAGGAAATACTCTAGGAAAGCGTTCTTTTTTAATGCAAAGCCAAGGATAGGTTTTGTCATCACGAAGCATGACATTAAAACGAGGCTTCAGTTTTTTAATTAAGTTGTTTTCTAGCAGAAGTGCATCTGTTTCAGAATTAACTACTATATGCTTTATGTTTTTAATCTTCTTTACCATCACACCAATACGATGACTGTCGTGCTTTTTAGTAAAGTAGGAATTCACCCTTTTTTTTAAGTTTTTAGCCTTTCCAACATATAAGATTTTATCATCCTTATCAAAATATTGGTACACGCCAGGACTGCTTGGCAATGTCTTTACTTGTATGTCTAAAGGTGGTCTTTCCATTACTTTCAAAGGTAAAATATTTAAAGGCTGTAGTAAAATGGGTGCTACTTGAGGACGTTAAACTTTTACTAAATGTATAGGAGTACCCCTATTTTAAAAATCTCTACACCTAATTTTATCGTTAATACTTAAGATGAGTAAAAATGTACACAATGCTAACCTATCATATGTAGGACGATTTTTCGTCTTAATATTAGCTGTGTGTTATTTACTTACGCCACTGCATCAAACCTTAAAAAACAGTATTCACGACATATCTCACGCTATTACAAAGGTTGAGGCGCAGCAGCACCAACACCAACACATAGCAAACTCCAAAATGGGAAGACGTGTTATGGCGCACAATCACAGTCATAACACCCATCAACATAAAGTTTTGTCGTTTTTTAATGCACTTTTTGATAGTGACACTTCTCCAGATCAAAATTTAAAAGACTCAGATGTTAAAGTAGATAAGCGAGTTGTAGATATTGAAACACCTATATTTTTAAAGCCAACGTTATTTCAAGATCATAAATTTAGTTACCTACTAATATTGAAAACTTCAGATAGAGGTTTAGACTCTCCGCCACCAGAACACCTTTCATAGTTAATTTTTGGGCATAATGTTAAGAAACCAAGCGTATTAAAATACGTTTTTTCTAAACATGGCACTAGTGTCTTAATACTAGTAATTGTACTATGTATTGCAATAATTCTGTGATACTTCAATTGTCCAAACACGTCCTTATTTTTTTTCATTTAATGTATTGCTCAGGCCTGTTTGGCTTAAGCTTTAGAAAATATAATTTAACTATGAAGACACTTTTCTTCACTTTTATGCTGTGTGTGTCAGCATCACTATTTGCACACGATTTAAACGGTACTGTAGTAAACCAAGACAATGAACGTTTAGAAGATGTTTATGTGTTTAACCAAAGAACAAGCACTGCTGTTTATACAGACCATAATGGTAATTTTAAATTAGAAGATGTAGAGGTTGGCGATATTATTATGCTATCCTATATAGGATTTAAAAACTACACATTAACCATAACAGAAAAAGATTTAAATAGAATCATAACCATATCATTAGAACAAGCCAATATTTCATTAACACAAGTACAAATTACACCAGAAGTTAATACACTTAACAAATTTGTAGATGTAGATATTAAAACTAATCCTGTAAAGTCCTCACAGGAATTAATGAGAAAAGTGCCAGGTGTTATTATTGGTCAACACGCTGGTGGTGGTAAGGCAGAGCAAATTTTCTTACGTGGTTTTGATGTAGATCACGGTACAGATGTAGCTATAGGTGTAGACGGTATGCCTGTAAATATGGTATCTCATGCACATGGNCAAGGTTATGCAGATTTACACTTTCTTATCCCAGAAACTGTAGANAACATCAATTTTGGGAAAGGGCCATATACTGCAAGTGTTGGTAACTTTAATACNGCAGGTTATTTAAACTTTAAAACCAAAAAACGTATTGAAGAAAGTAGTGTGTCTTTAGAGTATGGTCAATTTGAAACTTTAAGAACAGTAGGAGTATTTAATGTATTAGATGATGATAATCATAGTGCTTATGTAGCAGGTTCATTAAACTTAACCGATGGTCCTTTTGAGTCTTCTCAAAACTTTAATAGGTATAATGTAATGGCCAAGTACAATTACAGGTTGCCTCAAGATCAAGAATTAACATTAACAATGTCTCATTTTACTAGTAAGTGGGATGCTTCAGGGCAAATTCCNCAGCGCGCAGTTGACCAAGGTCTAATTGGTCGATTTGGAGCTATTGATGACACAGAAGGTGGCCAAACCAGTCGTACTAATATTAATATTGAACACACTAAGTATTTAACAGATACAAAGACATTAAGTACCAATGCGTTTTATAGTAAATACGATTTTGAGTTGTTCTCCAACTTTACATTCTTTTTAGAAGATCCCGAAAATGGAGATCAGATTCGCCAATTTGAAGACCGTAATTTATATGGTTTTAAAACTGTGTTAAGCGATAAGTTTTATGATACCGCCACTAACTTTGAATATCAAGCAGGATTTGGTTTACGTTATGATAATGCAGATGATGTNCAGTTAAGCAGAACTAAAAACAGAAAAGAATTGCTGGAGCGTTTAGCNTTTGGAGATGTAGACGAAACAAATATTTACGGTTTTTTAAATACTGAATTTGAGTTTGGAGACTTTAAGCTTAATCCAGGTTTACGATTAGATTACTTTAAGTTTGATTACGTAAATAACTTAACTGAAACTTATGACAATGCATCAGAAACTAAACTAACCGCGAGCCCTAAACTTAATCTTATTTATACACCTACTAATACGGTNCAGCTTTTTGCTAAAACAGGTATAGGGTTTCACTCTAATGATACAAGAGTAGTAACTGCAAATAACGGTGAGGATATATTACCATTAGCATACGGTGCAGATTTAGGAGGTATATTTAAAATTACAGACAACTTAGTATTTAATACAGCGTTGTGGTACCTGTTTCTTGAGCAAGAATTTGTTTATGTAGGAGATGCGGCAATAGTTGAGCCAAGCGGAAAAACTAGACGTTTAGGAATTGATGCTGGATTACGATATGAGCCACTTTCCTGGTTGTATTTGTACTCAGATATTAATTATACCTACGCACGTTCTATAAATGAGCCAGAAGGCCAGGATTATATACCCTTAGCACCAGATTTTACTTCTACAGGAGGAATTACAATACAAAACCTTAATGGCTTTTCAGGTGGATTAAATTATAGGTATTTAGATGATAGAGCTGCAAATGAAGATGACAGTATTGTAGCTGAAGGTTATTTTGTTACAGATGCAAATATTAACTACACCTATAAGAATTATACATTTGGNATCGCTATTGAAAATTTACTTGATACAGANTGGAATGAAACTCAATTTGCTACAGAAAGTAGATTGCAAAATGAAGTAGAACCAGTAGAGGAGATTCACTTTACACCAGGAACTCCATTTTTCTTAAGAGGAAAGGTTACTGTTACATTTTAAGATTTAATTAGTTANTACATTCAAAACCCATTTAAACACGTTTTAAATGGGTTTTTANGTACGAGACACTAATTGTATTTTACCTTTCTTAAAATCCTAACGCTGTCTTTAAAGTTAGAATATGCATCTGTATCATAGGATTTTAAATGATACTTAGCAGACTCTAGTTTTATCAAGGCATCTTCAAATTCATTAAAATAACAAATGAGATAGGTTTGCGGTAGTTGAAAAACATCTAATTTTTCTGCTGTAGTAAGTGGTGCTTTNTTTTTTAACTTCTCCAACAATNTATTGGCAGAATTATAAATATGANACAAGGTTTTCTTATCATATTGTGGNGGCTTAAATAGCAATTTGGTTTCTATGTCATAACTCACATTATCTTTAAACTTTATAGAAACCTCTTCAAGTGGGTAATATTTTTTTTGATGTTGCAGTCCTAAATATACATATTCAATAATTTGAAATTCATCTTCTGTAATGCTAAAACTTACTTCATCTAATTCAGAATAAAAAAGCTTTACTTGTTCATTAATCAAAGCAATATCTACTCTGGAATAGTAAACATTTTCTTTCACTGTTTTTTTCTTTCCAGCCCAACANACNACAAAGTACTCCTTAAATACTTTGTATTTGGGATTAAAATCTTTACGCTTATTCAAAAAATCAAAAACACCATCTAAGGTTAGTTCTACATTGTTTTGAGCGTGATCCTCAATTGCTTTTACTATTTCTGAATTTTTGTCTTCAATCTTTAAATCATAAACCTTTGGCATAGATATGCTACCGTCTCTAAAAAATACAGAGCCTCCATAGTATTTCCATATGTTCTTTCTAAGCGAACAAATTTTTCCTTTATTGGGTCTAATTGTTACTAATCCTACAACCTTGTCATCTGGCAAATGTGGAAAAGGTATGTTTTCATATGCTACAATTGGAGCATTACTTAAATACGCGTTTACTAAATTTTGAATTTTTGCATCGTCATAGAAATCGACACCTGAAATACTGTTATCTTCATCTTCTACGCCAATAACTATATAGCTGTTGTTTTCTGGGTTGCTATTTGAAAGTGCACAAATATGTTTAAGAAATTTGGCTTTNCCTTCTTTGCTACCTAAGCTAATCTTNCGNTTTTTNTCATAAAAGCTGTTNTCATCATTGTGAGCAAGTAGGTGCTTTATAAGAAGNCGTTTATTAATCACTACNGAAGATTTTCTTCTAGAAAGATAACAAAGATTTTAGCTATTACAGTTAAGTTATTATAAAACAAAAACCTCCTACAATTTAATTGTAGGAGGTTTTAAATATTGTAAAATGTGTTTTTAAGATTCTTTTACGCTTGCAGTAAGATATTCGCGGTTCATACGTGCAATGTTTTCTAAAGAAATTCCTTTTGGGCATTCTATTTCGCAAGCTCCAGTATTTGTACAGTTACCAAATCCTTCCTTGTCCATTTGCTCTACCATATTTAAAACTCTGCGAGTAGCTTCAACTTGACCTTGAGGTAACAATGCAAACTGGCTTACTTTAGCAGATGTAAACAACATAGCACTTGCATTTTTACAAGCTGCTACACAAGCACCACAACCAATACAAGTAGCTGCATAGAATGCATCATCTGCATTTTGCTTTTCAATAGGAATAGCATTTGCATCTTGAGTGTTACCAGATGTGTTTACAGAAACGTAACCACCTGCTTGCTGTATACGATCAAAAGATGTGCGATCTACTACTAAATCTTTAATTACAGGAAATGCCTTTGCTCTAAATGGCTCGATAGTAATTGTATCNCCATCATTAAACATTCTCATGTGTAATTGACAGGTCGTAACTAATCGGTCTGGACCGTGAGGCTCACCATTAATTTGTAAAGAGCAACTACCGCAAATTCCTTCACGACAATCGTGATCAAACTCAACAGGCTCATCACCTTTGGTTATTAATTCTTCATTAAGAACATCTAACATTTCAAGGAAAGACATGTCACCGTCTATACCGTCTATATTATAAGTCTGTATACCACCTTTGGTATCAGCATTCTTTTGTCTCCAGATTTTAAGTGTCAACTTCATAGTATCTTATTTGTAACTTCTGGTTTTAACTTCAATATTTTCGTACTCCAAGTTCTCTTTATGTAGTACTGCGGCACTTGGTTCACCTTTGTACTCCCAAGCAGCTACGTACATGAAGTTTTCATCATCACGCATTGCTTCACCTTCTTCTGTTTGGTACTCTTCTCTAAAGTGACCTCCACAAGATTCATTTCTATGTAGTGCATCTTTAGCAAAAAGCTCTCCTAGCTCTAAGAAGTCTGCTACTCTTCCAGCTTTTTCAAGCTCTTGATTCATTTCATTTGCATCTCCAGGAACTTTTACATCTCTATAAAATTCTTCACGCAACTCCTTAATTTCGGAGATTGCAGACTCAAGATCTTTAGCATTTCTGCTCATCCCACATTTGTTCCACATAATAAGCCCAAGCTTTTTATGGAAGTGGTCTACAGATTTTGTTCCATTGTTGTTTGCTAATTTATTTAAGCGGTCAACTTGTAGTTTTTCAGCTTCATCAAACTCCTTAGTGTCTGTAGGTATTGGTCCTGTACGAATATCATCTGCTAAATAATTACCAATTGTATATGGCAATACAAAATAACCATCTGCCAAACCTTGCATTAAGGCACTTGCACCTAATCTGTTTGCACCGTGATCACTAAANTTAGCTTCACCTGTAGCAAATAATCCTGGCACTGTAGTTTGTAAGTTATAATCTACCCAAATACCACCCATAGTGTAGTGAACAGCTGGATAAATTTTCATTGGAGTTTCATATGGATTCTCATCTACAATCTTCTCATACATTTGGAATAAGTTACCGTACTTGTTCTCGATAACTTCTTTTCCTAATTCTTTTATTTTAGCATCAGAAGGNTTGCTTATTTTTTGAGTAGCTGCAGCTTCTTTACCNTAACGTTGTATTGCAGAAGCAAAATCTAGGTATACTGCTTGTCCGGTTTTGTTAACACCATAACCAGCATCACAACGTTCTTTAGCGGCACGAGAAGCAACATCTCTAGGAACTAAGTTACCAAAAGATGGGTAACGACGCTCTAAGTAATAGTCACGATCTTCTTGCTTTAAATCTGTTGGTTTTAATTTACCTTCTCTAATCTTCTTAACATCTTCAATATGTTTTGGTACCCAGATACGACCATCGTTTCTAAGAGACTCAGACATTAATGTTAATTTTGATTGGTGATCTCCAGAAACNGGNATACACGTTGGGTGNATTTGTGTGTAGCAAGGGTTTGCAAAGAATGCACCACGCTTGTGAGCTTTCCAAGCAGCTGTTACGTTACTACCCATTGCGTTTGTAGATAGGAAGAATACGTTACCGTAACCACCAGAAGCAATTACTACAGCATGTGCTGAGTGGCGTTCAATTTTTCCTGTCTTTAAATCACGAGCAATAATACCACGTGCTTTGCCATCAATTTTTACAACGTCAAGCATTTCATGACGTGTGTAAGATTTTATTTTACCGCGGTTTATTTGTCTGTTCATTGCTGCGTATGCACCAAGAAGCAATTGTTGTCCTGTTTGTCCTTTAGCATAAAACGTACGCGANACTAATACACCACCAAAAGAACGGTTGTCCAAAAGACCTCCATACTCACGTGCAAAAGGAACACCTTGTGCAACACATTGGTCAATAATATTAGCAGAAACTTCAGCTAATCGGTATACATTCTCTTCACGAGAACGGTAATCGCCACCTTTTACAGTGTCATAAAATAAACGGTAGGTAGAGTCACCATCTCCTTGATAGTTTTTGGCAGCATTAATACCACCTTGTGCAGCAATAGAGTGCGCACGTCTTGGAGAATCCTGGTAACAAAATGTTTTTACATTATAGCCTAATTCAGCTAAAGTAGCAGCAGCAGANCCACCTGCTAAACCAGTACCTATGATGATAACATCTATATTACGTTTGTTAGCTGGGTTAACTAGGTTAATGCTATTCTTATGATTGGTCCACTTTTTGGCAAGTTCGCCTTGTGGTAATTTTGAATCTAATATTGACATACTTCTGCTATATTAATGATTGAAACGCTTGCTGAATTAATAATACAACCTCATTGTCGTGTAGGTTAGGCACAGAAACCAAATGATGGTAAAGTGCTATAAACACAAATCCTGCAGGTATTACAATGGCGTAAGCTTTGGCAAATTTGCTAAATGCACCTCTGTACCCTTTTGTCCAGCCTAAAGATTGCATAGAAGATGCAAAGCCGTGGAAAAGGTGAAGTGCTAAAAACACAAATGAAATAACATATAGTCCTGTTCTTACTGGACTTTCAAATTTGTGTACCAGCTCTGGGAAATAACGATCCTCTACAGCTTCAGACACATCTACATATTTATAGATAATCTCTGGAACCCAAAAATCATAAAAGTGCAAGCCTAAAAAAGCTAATACTACTAATCCTGAATATATCATATTACGAGATACCCAAGTAGAATTTTCGTTGCCTTTAAAACTTACATAACTAATACCACGTGCATTTCTGTTTCTATATTCTAAAATGAAGCCCATTATAAAATGAAAGAGCACACCGAATATTAATACAGGCTGTAGTAAAAATTGAACAACAAAGTTTGTACCCATAAAATGAGAGGTTTCGTTAAATAAGTCTGGACTTATAACGGACATCATATTAATAGTAAAATGTTGAGCTAGGAAAAAAACAAGAAACAAACCAGAAAGTGCCATAGCAACTTTTCTAGCGATAGAAGAGGAATTAACTCCCATTGGTTACGTTTTAAATTAGGAACACAAAAATACGGCGCAAATAGCTGTTTCACAAATATTGAAACCTACAATGCGCCTTATTTAGATTGTTTATAAGTTGTTTAACCTTTAAAGCTATTAAACTATTTCACTTTAAAGAGATTAGTTTGTGTTTTANCATTCCCAGAAATTTCGATAGTATAGGTTCCTTTAGGTAAATAGTAATTTCCATTAGATGCTTTTTCAAGATTTAGATCTTTGTCTTCTTTGCGTAAATGTNTTACACNAGAATCTGATAAGGTTAGATTATAATTAGCATAGTTAAACCCTTTTGAAGCATTTATAGCTTTAGAGAATAGTGTCTTATCATCTTTAGAAAGAACCTTTAAGGTATAATNACCANTAGCATTGGTNTAAAATTTAATTGGTAAGCTAGGCTCATAGGCNTCTAACCAAGAGCTCCAAGAACTTCCCCAACGTGATGACTTTCTAATATCTTCTATTTCATAGACAATTAAAATATTGTCATTATTACTGTCAAAACTTTGTAAAGGTTCAATGTTTGTTTTGTAAATACTACGACCGTGAGTACCTAAAAGCAAATCTTTAGCTTCGGTTTGTATTTTAATATCGTGTACTGCNACATTTGGTAAACCTTCTGAAAAAGCTTCCCATTTTTCGCCATTATTAAAACTAACATAAGCACCATTGTCTGTTCCTAGATATAACACGTCTTCATTTTCTGGATCCTCAACAATGACATTTATAGGAGATGCAGGTAGGTTGCTGCTTATGTCTTCCCATGTAGTTCCGTAGTCATTGCTCNTATATACATAAGCTCCAAAATCATCAAACCTATACCCGTTAAGTGTTACATAAACACGTTCTTTTTTATGTGAAGAAGCTTCAACTCTGCTAACCCATAAATCTTGAGGTAAAGTTTTAGAAATATTTCTCCAGTTGCCACCAGCGTTATTGCTAACATGAACTAAACCATCATCGCTACCAGTATAAAGTAACCCAAATTGAAATTCAGACTCATCTATAGTTGTTAATGTTCCGTAAGCAACATTACCTTTCTTGCCGCCANTGGTAAGATCTCCNGATATAGCAGTAAAATCTTTGCCTTGATTCATAGAGCGCATTAGTTTGTTGCCTCCTAAATATAAAATATCTTGATTGTGGGAACTTAATAAAATAGGTGTTTGCCAATTAAACCTGTAAGGTGTTTCTCCTAGTTCATGTTTAGGTTGAATATAAGCTTGCTCACCAGTTTCTCTGTTTATTCTAAAATAATTTCCAAATTGGAAACCTGTGTAAACTATATTGTGATCTCTGTTATCTACTTGTATTTGCATACCATCGCCACCCATTATACTCTTCCAAGGATATTGTCCTTCTTGGTGCCAAGATTTATCTTCTGGAGCATTATGAGCGCCAACCCATACACCATTATCCTGTAAGCCACCATATACATTGTATGGTGTTTCATTATCTACCTGTATAGCATAAAATTGACCAACAGATGGTTGGTTGGCTTTAATCCAATTTTCACCATCATCATATGTAATGTTNACACCACCATCATTACCATTAATTAGGTGGTTAGGATTNTTTGGGTTTATCCAAAGTGCATGATGATCTGCGTGTACATTTTCTGCACTTATGCTTTTAAATGTTTTACCACCATCCTTAGATTTTAGTATTGGTACGCCAGATATATAAATATGGTCTTTGTTTTTNGGATTTACTTGTATTTGCGCAAAGTAGTAACCATAGCTGTAAAAGAGATCATCAATATAATCTTCATTCATTTTAGTCCAACTCTTTCCGCCATCATTGCTTCTGTATACTTCTGCTCCAACCACTGGTGTGTCAAATAATAATGAATTTGCATCTTCTAAATACTTAGCAAGATCTACAGGTTTTACAGAGCCTGTACGTACCATTTGTTTTACATTTTCTGCTCTGTATTTTTCTTGAAACCCATTTTCTTTAAGGTAAGCATTTAGTTTCTTGTCTTCTAAAGATAAGAAGGTTTGTGCAGTCATTGCTTTAAAGTCATCCTTCTTAAGTTTCCCAGAAGTGTTGTCTTCATTTTTAGATGTCTTTTCTCTTCGGAATTGACTATCGTGTACTGCATAAACTGTATTGTCATCGTAAACAGCAAGGCCTATCCTTCCTACACCTTGTCCTGTTGGAAATCCAGAGCCTTTAAGGGAAATCTTCTCCCAAGTGTTTCCTGCATCGGTACTTTTATAAATTCCAGAACCTTCACCGCTTCCGTCAAAATTCCAAGCTTTTCTGTCTTTATCCCAAGACGCAGCAAATTGAATATTAAAATTTTCTGGAGATACAGCCAGGTCAATGATGCCACTTTCAGAATTAACGTATAAGGTTTTATTCCAAGTTGTACCGCCATCGGTTGTTTTGTATACACCACGCTCTTCATTTTCTGAATATAAATGTCCTACTGCAGCAACCACNACTTCATCTGGATTATTAGGNTTTATATGTATTCGGCCTATGTGATGTGAGTCTAATAAGCCTTTGTTAACCCAAGTTTCACCTTTGTCTGTACTTTTTAAAATACCTATACCAGCATAACTGGAGCGAGAAGAGTTATTTTCTCCTGTACCAACCCATATTGTTCCGTTTTTCCAGTCTACTGCAATATCACCTAGGTTTTGAGTATCACTATTATCCATAATTGGCGCGAATGTGGTGCCATTATTGTGCGTATACCAAAGACCGCCACTAGCATAGGCTACATAAAACTCAGACGGCATATTTGGGTTAACATCTACATCTACAACACGACCACTCATAACTGTTGGTCCTATATTTTCAAAAGGAACATTTTTTACGATGGAAGTTTCCATCATAGTTGCTTTTTGCTGTAAAGATTCTTTAATTGTTTGAGCAGATGTTGCTTTGGTTTGTGCAAAACTTGTAAGTGCGAGACCAATACAAGCTATCGTGGTAAGATATGGTTTAATCATTATAGTGGTTGTTTTTAGAAGGCTCAAATTACAAAATACAAATCTAATTTTTATCATTTTTTACCCTATTGAAAGTGTCTTTANGTGCATGATTAAGATTTTAACTTCAAAAGATTGCAAAAACTTCAAATTTACACTCAGTTTAACACGCATTGATTGTCAATTTCTTAATTTTGNAAGACTAGCAAATTAGTGCCAGTTATTGCATTTTTAGCATACTGGATAATCTTTATTTTTTAACCTAAAACGATCTGCATAGCAGAGAATGAGTATGAAGTACGACCCAATTAATCCGAAATTATTTATTAAGAACCGTAAAAATTTTATGGCTCAGATGAAACCATCTAGNCTTGCAATTTTTAATTCTAATGATATATATCCTGTAGGTGCAGATAGTACCATGCCCTTTAACCAAGCAAGAGATATCTTTTACTTGAGTGGTGTAGACCAAGAAGAAAGTATTTTAGTATTATTTCCAGATGCTCCAAAAGAGAAGCATAGAGAAATATTATTTCTAAAAGAAACTAACGAACACATTGCTGTTTGGGAAGGAGAAAAGCTTACAAAAGAAAAAGCCTTAGAAACTACAGGTATAAAAACGGTGTATTGGCTTAAAGAGTTTGATAAAATTCTTTTTGAAGTTATGACTCAATGTGATACTGTATATATAAATACAAATGAGCATTACCGCGCAAATATTGAAACAGAAACTCGAGAAGCACGATTTGTAAAAGGATTATTAGAAAAATATCCAGCACATAGTGTNGCTAAAAGTAATCCTATCTTACAACGATTACGCTCTGTGAAAGACCAGATAGAGTTAGATATAATGCAANAGGCNTGTAATATCACAGAAAAAGGATTCCGTAGGTTATTAAACTTTGTGAAGCCNGGTGTTTGGGAATATAATATAGAGGCAGAGCTTATGCATGAGTTCTTAAACAATCGCTCTAAAGGGTTTGCATANACACCAATTGTTGCCAGTGGTAATAATGCTAATGTTTTACATTATATAGAAAATAACCAACAGTGTAAAGATGGCGATTTAATACTTTTAGATGTAGGAGCAGAGTATGCTAATTACAGTAGTGATATGTCTCGTACAATTCCTGTAGGTGGTAAATTTACCAAGCGCCAAAAAGAAGTGTACAATGCAGTAAATAAAGTAAAAAATGATGCAACTAAACTATTGGTGCCAGGAGCATATTGGGAAGANTATCANGTAGAAGTTGGTAAGATGATGACATCTGCATTGATTGATTTAGGTTTGTTANANAAAGCCGATGTGAAAAATGAAAACCCAGACTGGCCAGCATACAAAAAGTATTTTATGCACGGTACCTCTCACCACATAGGGTTAGATACGCATGATTATGGTTTACTTCATGAGCCAATGCAGGCAAATAATGTATTTACTGTAGAGCCAGGAATTTATATTCCAGAAGAAGGATTTGGTATTCGATTAGAAGATGATTTGGTTATACAAGAAAATGGCGAACCATTTAATTTAATGGGCAACATTCCTATTGAAGCAGATGAAATTGAAGAGATAATGAATAGCTAATAAAGTTAAAATACTTTTAAGTTGATTATATTTATTCTGGTGATAGCGTTTTAGGACACATCACCAGAATTTTTTTNTAATAACATTGGCTAATNAANGTAGTATAGGACTATTNATATAATTATGAAAACAGCATTAATAACAGGCGCAAGTAGTGGTATTGGGCGNGCAACAGCAATAGCATTGGCNAAAGCAGGATTTAGCTTAATTCTTTGCGGAAGGCGACAAGAACGCTTAGATGAATTAAAAAATAAATTGAGCACATTNGGCAGAATGCATACGCTTAATTTTGACATAAGAGATAAAGATGCCGTCTTTAANGCTNTTGATAGTTTGCCTTCAGATATTAAAGCTATAGATGTGCTTATAAACAATGCGGGAAATGCGCACGGTCTAGATCCTATTGAAAAAGGAAGTTTAGAAGATTGGGATGCCATGTTAGATATTAATGTAAAAGGCTTGTTGTATGTAAGTAANGCTATTTTACCAGGAATGNTACATAGAGAATCAGGTCATATTATTAATGTAGGNTCTACTGCAGGAAAAGAAGTATACCCAAATGGAAATGTGTATTGTGCCAGTAAACATGCTGTAGATGCACTAAACCAAGCAATGCGAATTGATCTTAATGGAAAAGGTATAAGAGTTGGTGCCATTAATCCTGGAATGGTAGAAACTGAGTTTAGTAAAGTGCGTTTTAAAGATGATGTAGAGAGAGCAGAAAANGTATATCAAGGTTTTCAGCCATTAAAACCAGAAGANGTTGCAGATATTATNACGTTTATGGTAACAAGACCNTATCACGTAAATATNGCAGATCTTACAGTAATGTGNACTGCACAGGCTTCTAGTACCATAGTAAATAAAGCCTAACTTTAAAAATTTCAATAATGTCTTTAGTTCATACCAAACTACCAAATACAGAAACTTCAATCTTCTCAGTAATGAGTAAGATGGCTAATGAATATAATGCATTAAATCTTTCTCAAGGGTTTCCAAATTTCGAAAGTGATCCAGAGCTTATTGCATTAGTTGAGCGCGCTATGATAAATGGCCATAACCAATATGCGCCAATGCCTGGTGATATTTTCTTAAGAGAACGTATTATTGAGAAAACAAATACGTTACATAACAGCAACTATACTTCAGAAGAAAACATTACTGTTACAGCTGGNGCAACCCAAGCTATTTTTACAGCAATAGCAGCAACNATACATAGAAACGACGAGGTAATTATATTTACGCCTGCATATGATTGTTANGCACCATCTGTAGAGTTGTTTGGTGGTGTGGTTAAAGCAATACAGTTGAAAGCTCCTCATTTTACACCAGACTGGAATATAGTTAAAGATACCATTACAGATAAAACTAAGATGGTTATCATAAATACACCTCATAATCCTACTGGTACTATTTGGAGTGAAGAAGATATGCTCACTTTACAATCATTACTAAAAAATACAAACATACTTTTATTGAGTGATGAGGTGTATGAGCATTTAATTTATGATAATGCTACACATTATAGCGCTGCAAAATTTGAAGATTTAAGACAACGTAGTTTTATAACAGCTTCTTTTGGAAAAACATTTCATAACACNGGCTGGAAAATGGGCTACTGTATAGCNCCAAAAGAGNTAACTAAAGAGTTTCAAAAAGTACACCAGTACAATGTNTTTTCNGTAAANGCACCTATACAGAAAGCNCTAGCAACGTATTTAAATGATGCATCACATTACTTGAAGCTGAGTGACTTTTATCAGCAAAAAAGAGACTTTTTCTTAAAGCAAATACAATCATCTCGATTTAAATTTACACCTGCTAAAGGCACGTATTTTCAATCATTAGATTTTTCNGAGATAACAACTGAAAGTGATGTTGTGTTTGCCGAGCGNTTAACAAAAGACTACGGTTTGGCAACAATACCAACTTCAGTTTTCAATAAAAATAANGAAGATTTTAAATTGTTAAGAGTNTGTTTTGCCAAAACNGATAGCACGTTAGAAAAAGCAGCCAGCATACTTAATAGTATTTAACATACTTTAAAACTAACTAACAGTATTTTAATAGTTGTTCTTATAGTNTNNCCTNTTTCATTTTTAGTTTTATAAAAAAAACAATTATGAATTATACACTNAAGANCATTTATAAAATACTAACTATTGTAACCTTAGCTTTGTTTGGTTTTACAACCCAAGCACAAGCAGACTTAACAATTAATGGTTATTTAGAATCTGGCGATGAGGTTGCTAATGCAGGAGATAGANTTTCATTAGAGTACGTTATGCGTAATTTAGGAAATTATGATGTTGAAGATCCTGTTGTAAGCTTTTACCTTTCTGAAGATCCTATCGTAGGAGGTAATGATTATTTCTTAGAATCTGAAGATGGTTCAGACCTTGAAGCTTATGAGGTTGAAGATGAAAGTGAACAAGTTCCACTACCTTACAATATTCCTAGAGGACAATACTATGTGCTGTTAGTTATAGATCCTTACGATTACGTGTCAGAACGCAACGAAGGAAATAATGTTGAAGCTGTACCAATCACAATTCAATAATAACAAGACATTTAAGTATTAAAAAAAGACGAACTATTTAGTTCGTCTTTTTTATTCAGTTTGTTTTAAGATTCTTTAAGTCCGTTTAGCATAGCCTTACTTGTCTTTTCAAGATCAAATTCTGTTTTCCAGTTCCAATCTTTTTGAGCGGCGCTGTCATCTATCGAGCTTGGCCAAGAGTCTGCTATTGCTTGGCGGTAATCTGGGTTGTAGATAATTTCAAATTCTGGGATATGAGACTTAATAATTTTTGAAATGTCTTTAGGCGTAAAGCTTAATCCGGCAAGATTATAGGCGCTTCTTATAGTAAGGTTTTCTGCTGGCGCTTGCATTAACTCTAATGTGGCACGAATAGCATCATCCATATACATCATAGGTAGCGCTGTATTTTCAGATAAGAAACACTCATACTTTTGTTCTTTAAGCGCTTCAATATANATATCTACAGCATAGTCTGTTGTGCCGCCACCTGGTAAAGTTTTGTAGCTTATTAAACCAGGATATCTTATACTTCTTACATCTACCCCATATTTATTAAAGTAGTACTCACACCANCGTTCTCCTGTTTGTTTACTTATACCATAAACAGTGCTAGGCTCCATTATTGTTGTTTGTGGCGTNTCGNTTTGTGGNGTTGTAGTACCAAATACAGCAATACTAGATGGCCAAAATATGCGTTCTATCTTTTTTTCTTTTGCAAGATTTAAAACATTGAATAAAGAATTCATGTTAAGGTTCCAGGCACGCATAGGGAATTTTTCTGCAGTGGCACTAAGCATNGCAGCCATAAGNTAAACAGTGTCTACTTCGTAATGCATGACAACCTCTTCAATAGCTTTTAAATCTGTAGCATCTAACTGCTCAAAAGGACCAGAAGCCATAAGAGTTTCGTTACCTTCTCTAATATCACCAGCAATAACATTATCNGNACCATAAAGGNCTCTCAGCTTCATTGTGAGTTCAGTTCCAATTTGTCCGCAGGCACCAATAACAAGAATAGTTTCAGGCATAATAGTTGTAATTTTTTTTGAGGTTTCAAAGGTATTTAATTTTAATACAGAAAGAGAACTCTTTTTAATAATCTNAGTATNTTTAAGAGCACAACGTGTGAACCGATGCTTATATTAAATGATATTGAAGGGTTTGTGGTTTAAAAGCGATAATTTACTTTTACNAAATGAAGTTATTAAGAATTTTAGGTATANCAATANTTGTATTTACTNCTTGTGAAGATAATACCACTGTAACAGAAAATGCTGCAGTTGGGCAAGACTCTATAGTACTTAATCAAAAAGTTAAGTCTGGCAAAACAATACAAGTTACCTTGCAAAGCGAACCAAATGAGATTGTGGTAAATTGGTTGGCATATATTACAGCACAAGATGAAATACGTAATTTAGAGAATGCAAGCTTGCAAAATGTAGTAGAAAAAGCAGTGCCATTATCTAAAATAATGACAGAGCTAAGAAGTACTGTGCCAGAGAAATTATCCTCTAAGGCAGTTATGTCTAGGCTTGTTGTGTTAGAAACAAAAACAAAAATCTTAGANCAGTTAACCAGAAGACAAACNTTAGATGCAGACAAGGTTTTAGTTATAGCTAAAGAATTACCACAGGATTTTGAGAACTTTAAGCTTCAGCTAAATGAATTATTTTTAAAGACACCAGATCAATTCGAGATAGAATTAGATGATAGGTTAGATTCAATTCAAAAAGCAAATGAAGAAAATTCTCAATTACAATTAACTCCAAAAGAGTTGGAGCCTAATGAATTTAAAGTTTTAGGATCAGACAATTAATTATGAAACAACTATTTACCTTATTTATAGCTATTGCACTTTTAAGTTGTAATGACCATCCACAT
The DNA here is from genome assembly GCF_002716225.1 of Croceibacter sp. Taxonomy (NCBI): domain Bacteria; kingdom Pseudomonadati; phylum Bacteroidota; class Flavobacteriia; order Flavobacteriales; family Flavobacteriaceae; genus Croceibacter; species Croceibacter sp. The sequence goes on from NZ_PAZX01000007.1 coordinate 397,831, forward strand.
GATCATGATACATTAACAGAACCTGTTTTACAGCCTAAAACAGAGGTGAAGAAAGAAATTAACTCCAGATTAGATGCTTGGCATAAAGCTGCTGCTGAAACCAATTTTGACACCTATTTTAATATAATGACAGATGACGGTGTTTTTATAGGAACAGATGCNACAGAAAATTGGCAAAACTCTGATTTTANAGAATTTTCAAANCCTTATTTTGATAANGGTAAAGCGTGGAATTTTACAGCATTAGACAGAAATATTTATCTAGGAGAATACCAAGATGTTGCTTGGTTTGATGAACTTTTAGATACTCAAATGGGCATCTGTAGAGGTAGTGGTGTTTTGGTAAAAGACAGTTTAAATTGGAAAATAAAACATTACGTATTATCCATAGCGATACCTAATGAAAATGTAAAAGAAGTTACAGCTCTTAAAAAAGAGTTTGATGATGCACTTATAAAACGCCTTTCACAAAACAATTAAAAGTTTAAAGCTCCTTATTAAACTCAAACCCCAATAGAGTATTTAATTTTTGAGAGTAAATTACTTTACCCTTAGACACAGACTCTTCATCAAATTGAGGTTTTACTAAATCCATAGCTTCTGCTTTAAATTGATAGTAATTTTTACGGGTTTGGTGTATAGGGTTTACAGCATGAAATGTTTCTCCAAAAATNCCCTTGTTAATTATAAGGTTTAAAATGTTAACTGCATCTTCTTGATGAATCAAGTTTACTGGAGCTTCTGGGTTTTTAAGGTCTGTTTTACCAGACAATGAAATAGCAGGNTGCCTGTCGCCNCCAATTAAACCTCCAAATCTTACNATTGTAGTATTAAATTCTTTGGCTTGTTTTACTAAAGTTTCACCTTNAATTAGTTTTCTGGCTTTTTTTGAGATTCCGTTAGGTTCAGTTTCTTCTGTAATAACTTTAAAACCATCTTCGTCTGCTTCTTCATCTTCAAATACAGATGTGGTGCTTACATAAAGTAAGTTCTTTACATCAGACTCTTTTAAAACAGACATGAAATGAGCAATTTTAGATGCATAATTTAACTCTGGCTGTTTTCTTAAACGTGGCGGAAAAGCCATAACTAATGTCTCTGTATCTTTAAGGAATTCTAAAATATCACCATCTATATTGTGTTCNTTAAGCTCTATATTAAATGGTACGATACCAACTTCAGACAACAGTTTAAGGTTCTCTTTTGTTGTTGTACTTCCTTTTACAGTGTAGCCTTGGTCTAAAAGTTTTTTTCCTAGAGGTAGTCCTAGCCAACCAGTGCCTAATATTGAAATTGTTTTATTCATAAACGTTTATAGGTTTAGGTATTGGAGTAAAATCCCAAGTATTTAAGTTAATTGTTTTTTTAGAAATTATAGCGTCATTAAGTACAAATGGCTTTGGTATCATAGTGTTATTACGTTGTTGTAATGGCACTTCAGGATTAGTTAATAAATCATTAGACGCTTCATAAAGCACAAATTCTGGTTTATGATTTTTGTCTAATTCAATACTCAATCTTAGTGTATCCATATCTGTAACATAATACGTTAGTACATGATTACTATAGCGTTTCTTGTATTTGTGAGNCCCTTCATTTTCTTTATCTGAATTTCCTACAGTAAGATTATTAGCAGAAAACGACTTAAAACTTATGGTGTCTTTTGTATATAGCTCCATACGATTTAGTCTTCTGTTAGGAGCTATTTTAAAATGATAGNTTGTTGTGGCGGCAGAAGAGCTATCATTTCTAATAATTTCTATACTAGGTTCTGGTACACTAACTGGCGGTGCAATTTTAGAAAATGTGTATCNAGTATTNTATTTGCTTTTAAANGTTACCTCAGGCTTATACTCAATAGGNTCNTCTCCTAAAACACTCTTTGTCCAATCATCTAAAATTGAATCATAAGTATACCAATGTGCTTTTAAATCGTCTTGATTAAAACTATAAACCAAACTATTTGGTTTTGGTTGTTCCTCACTAAATTGAGCATTAAGATGTGCTTTTATAAAGAATACAGCGCTTAACAAAAGAAATACACTTCCAAATATATATTTGCGTTTATAAAAGCCGAATACCGGTAATAATAAACCAAAAAGNAATACGGTAAATAAAGAACTTACCATGAGCATTTTTAAACCTAGNCCTACTGGNAAAAATTGAATAAGTGGCGCTAATATTATAATACTTAAGCCATTTATAAGAGCTAAAAGTAAAGGCATTGGCTTTCGTTGTCTTATACAAAGCCAAAAAGACAATAATCCTAAAAATACAGGAATTATAAAAAACGAAGCTCCTTTTAAGCCAATGGCAATTGCTATACATACAATGAGCCATATAGTAATTGGCGCAATTAAAAGATTAACTGTGGTAAGTGTTTTTGCCAAGCGAGCGTAAACAAACCAAATAATACCAAGAGTAAGACAAACAAAAGCTGCTATATAGAAGTGACCGTTGTAAGTGAAACCCTGTAAAATTTCTTGATATTGAGGATATATAGCCAACAGTGCTTTCCATCCTAAAAAAGAAATTAATGGTGCGCCTATAAGAACTACTAAAAAAGGAATAAACCCTAAAAACAGCTCTTTACTTTTTAATCTTCTTTTTTTGAAACCATATAACAAAAGCCCAATAAACAAAAGTATTGCAAGTATTAACATAGGTGTTACCCAAGCAAAAGGGTAATGCACTAAAGTAGAAAACGGTAAATCAAAATAAACATCGTCATTTTCTGCGTGTAAATTATCAAGGTTTGTGTTGCTAAAGTGTTTAAGCAATGGCATTANGTAACTGGCTTGATGTGCCAAGGAAGTTTTATCTAAACGCTGTGGGCTGTCTAAAGCAGTGTGGTAATCATAATGATCATCAATAAAAGCAAAAAAGAAAGAGTTTATATTCTTGTCTTCTCTAAATATAGTTGAGTCTGTATCATTAGGTAAAAGTTTATAAACACTATACATTAATGATGTTGCCACAGGAAACTCAACATTTGCTTGATTAAACGAAGCTATTAAACCGGAGTTTCCACCATTTGTTTCAACAATCATATTACTTGGTCCGCCACTACCGCGAGCTTCAAAATTTAAAACGAGACCTGCNTCATTAACCCAATCATGTTCATTTACAAAAAGTTTTGCACCATTTAATCCTAGCTCTTCAGCATCTGTAAATAATATAATNATATCATTTTCATGTGAAGTTTGGTTGCTTAAAAACGCTCGAATACTTTCAAGAATTGTAGCAACACCACTTCCAGCGTCGCTAGCACCTTTAGCAGAATGAGGATTACTATCATAGTGAGACATAAGCACCAGAGCTTTNGCATCTGGATTAGTGCCAGGTATTCTGGATANAATATTTATGGGCTTTACNAAGATGCCATCATCAGATAAGCAATAGCCTTCTTGAGTTTGAACTTCTAACCCCATTTTTTGCAACTGCTGTACAATGTAGTTTCTTACAAATGCATGTTTAGTTGTGCCAACAGCATGAGGATTTTGCCCTATCTGCTCTACATGACTAAATGCTCTATCCATACTAAAGCCAGAAGTGGTGTAATTGGCNTNTGGCAGCAATCTTGCGAAACTAAAATATAGTAGAGCAAGAATTAAAAATAGACTTGTAAGTGTAGAAAATAAGTTTTTCATAANACGAAATCGTAAAACTTAAATTTATGAAATAATAGTGTCAATATATAAATTCTAGTCAAGTGGTTTTGTATGTCATGAAAAAAGCCTCTATAACTTAAAAGAGATAAGTTNTAGAGGCNTGATAATTAAGTTACTCAATATTATTTTATAATATCTTTAGAAGCTTGAAGCGCTGCAGAGATACCATCTGGGTTTTTNCCACCTGCAGTAGCAAAAAATGGTTGACCGCCACCGCCACCTTGTATGTGTTTCCCAAGATCTCTAATAATTTTACCAGCATTTAAATCTTTTTCGGCTACTAAATTTTTAGATATATAACAACTNAATAAAGCTTTGCCATTATGATTAGAGCCAAATACTAAAANTAAATTATCTACCTCACCGCCAATTTCAAAAGCTAAATCTTTCATACTACCAGCATCTAAATCTATTTCTTTAGCAAGAACATTAATACCATTTATGGTTTCAAGTTCTTGTTTAAGCTCTGCTTTTAAATGTTTTGCTTTATCTTTTAATAATTGCTCTACCTGCTTTTTAAGCTCAGAGTTTTCTTCTTGTAATGAGCTTACTGCTTTTACAGTATCTTGAGGATTTTTAAGAATACTCTTTACATCTTCTAAAATCTGATTTTGTTTTGCGTAGTAAGTATCAACAGCATCATTACTAATAGCTTCAATACGTCTTATGCCAGATGCTACAGCACCTTCAGAAATTATTTTAAAGTGTCTTATTTCNGAGGTATTGTTAACGTGTGTACCGCCACAAAGTTCCATAGATTTACCAAAGCGAATTGTTCTAACAGCATCNCCATATTTTTCGCCAAANAATGCAATTGCGCCTTCGTCTAATGCTTTTTGATGAGGTNTNTTTCGTTGTTCTTCCAGAGGAAGTTGTTCTCTTATACGAGCGTTTACAAAATCTTCAACTTGAGTTAGCTCTTCTGCTGAAACCTTCGAGAAATGTGAGAAATCAAACCTTAAATTTCCACTATGAACCATAGATCCTTTTTGCTCAACGTGAGTTCCTAAGACAGATCTTAATGCTTGGTGTAATAAGTGTGTGGCAGTATGGTTAGAGGCAGAGCGCATACGTTGCTTGCTGTCTACAACTGCTTTAAATGTAGCTTCTGGGTGTTTTGGAAGGTTTTTAGTAAAATGTACAACTAAGTTGTTTTCCTTTTTAGTATCTACAATATAGACAACGTCGCCGTCTGGAGATTCTAAATATCCTTTGTCTCCAACTTGACCACCACCTTCTGCATAAAACGGAGTTAAGTTAAACACAAGCTGATACATTTCTCCATCTTTCTTATTTTCTACTTTACGGTAACGCGTTAGTTTAACCTGAGCTTCTAAATGGTCATAACCAATAAACTCTTGTTCAGCATCATCAATTAATGTAACCCAATCTCCTGTTTCTGTTTTAGTAGCTTCTCGAGAACGGTCACGTTGCTTTTTTAATTCAGCGTCAAATTCAGCTTCATTTAAAGAAAAACCACGTTCTCTTAAAATTAGAGAAGTTAAATCTATAGGGAATCCATAAGTATCATAAAGCTCAAAGGCTTTCTTGCCTGAAATTTCTTTGCTTTTAGATTTTTCGATAATGTTATCTAATAAAACAAGACCTTGATCTAATGTTCTTAAAAAAGAACTTTCTTCTTCTTTTATAACATTGTAAATAAGGTTTTCCTGCTTAACCAACTCTGGGTAAGCGTCTCCCATTTGTTTAGTAAGCGTCTTCACCAATTTATAAATAAATGGTTCTTTAGTGTTTAAGAATGTAAAGCCATAACGTATACCACGACGTAAAATACGGCGTATAACATAACCTGCTCCAGTGTTACTAGGAAGTTGGCCATCTGCAANTGAAAAAGCAACTGCGCGTACGTGGTCAGATATTACTCTTATGGCAATGTCTGTTTTTTCAGAAGAACCATAGGTTGTAGCTGTAATNGTTTCTATTTCCTTAATAAGTGGNGTAAAAGCATCTGTNTCATAATTAGAGGTTTTATCCTGTAATACCATACATAAACGCTCAAAGCCCATACCTGTGTCTACATGTTGTGCAGGTAGTTTNTCTAAAGAGCCATCTGCTTTTCTGTTGAATTGCATGAAGACTAAATTCCAAATCTCTACTACTTGAGGATGATCTTCATTTACAAGCTNTGCACCAGATACTTTATCTTTTTCTTCTTTNCTACGTAAATCTACGTGTATTTCTGAGCAAGGACCACAAGGACCTTGAGCACCCATTTCCCAGAANTTGTCTTTTTTGTTTCCATTTAAAATACGATCTTCAGAAATATGATTCTTCCAAAAATCATAAGCTTCTGTATCACGTTCTAAACCTTCAGAANCATCACCTTCAAAAATTGTAACGTATAAGTTGTCTTTATTTACCTTGTAAACTTCTGTAAGCAACTCCCAAGCCCAAGCAATAGCTTCTTCTTTAAAGTAATCTCCAAAACTCCAGTTTCCTAACATTTCGAACATTGTATGGTGATAGGTGTCTATACCAACTTCCTCTAAATCGTTGTGCTTACCACTAACGCGCAAACATTTTTGCGTGTCTGTAACTCTACTACTTTTAGGATCTCCATTACCTAAGAAAAACTCTTTAAACTGGTTCATCCCAGCATTTGTAAACATTAGCGTAGGGTCATCTTTAATGACCATTGGGGCAGAAGTGACAATGCTGTGTTTTTTAGATTTAAAAAACTCGAGGAATGTTTTACGAATATCTTGAGACGTCATTAGTCAAATGTTAATTACTTTAAGAAAANTTTATTTTTTTATATTTGTCACTTCCGCTTAGTTTTTTCGTCGTTAAGGGCGTACANATATATCGGCAAAAATAACATATTTAAACGAATGAGTAAGGTAAAATACTATTATGACAGTGACACACTTTCCTATCGAAAGATAGAACGAAAGAAGGGTCGTCGTTTTGGGTTTACATTTCTTATAGTTATTGGTGTTGCTCTAGCGGGTTTTCTATTTCATATTCTTTATTTAAACCTTCCTCAGATTGAAACGCCAAAGGAAAAAGCTTTNAAACGAGAGTTGGCTAATATGGAAATACAGTATGATATCCTTAATAAAAAAATGGATCAAGTAAATGCTGTACTTACAGATATTGAAGATAGAGACAACAATATATACAGGCTTTATTTTGAAGCAAATCCAATTCCTGAAGAGGTGCGCCGCGCGGGTTTTGGAGGTATAAACAGATATAAGGATTTAGAAGGTTACGATAACTCAGAATTAATTATAAAGAGTAACAAACGTATGGATGTTATTACCAAACAATTGGTAGTACAGTCTAGATCTCTAGATGAAATTGCAGTATTGGCAGAAGACAAGGAAAAACTTCTTGCTGCAATACCTGCAATACAACCTGTAAGAAACAAAGACTTAAGTAGAATTGCTTCTGGATATGGCTGGCGAAGCGATCCTTTTACTAAGGCTAGAAAATTTCATTACGGTATGGATTTTACCTCACCAAGAGGTACACCAATTTATGCTACAGGAGATGGTGTTATAGAGCGCGCCGATAGCAGATCTACCGGTTATGGAAATCATATTAGGATAGATCACGGTTATGGTTATACCAGTTTATATGCGCACTTATATAAATACAATGTAAAAAAAGGCCAGCGTGTTAAGCGTGGCGATGTTATTGGCTTTGTAGGAAGTACGGGAAGATCTCAAGCACCACACCTGCACTANGAGATATTTAAAGATGGAGAACGTATTAACCCAATTAATTTTTACTACGGGAATTTATCTCCAGCAGAGTTTAATGAAATTCTACAAAAATCTCAGCAAGAAAATCAATCTCTGGATTAATATTCTTTCTCNTGTAACATAACAGTTGCAAATCATACTAATAGATTGTAATACTATGTTAATAGGCACTTAGAGTGTGTATTTTGCAATAATGGTATTTAAAAAATGTCTAATTTAGCAGTATGCATATATCGCTTCCACAGAAATTATATTACAGTATTGGAGAAGTGGCAGAAGCCTTTGGTGTAAATGCCTCTTTAATACGATTTTGGGAAAAAGAATTTGATGTTCTGAAGCCCAANAAAAATGCAAAGGGAAACAGGAAGTTTACACCTGAAGATATNAAGAATCTTCAATTTATCTATCATTTGGTTAAAGAAAGAGGNTTTACTTTAGAGGGNGCAAAAACTCATTTAAAGGAGCAAAAACACCAATCTTTAAAAACATTTGAGATAATTAGAAAATTGGAGGCTATTAGAGCAGAATTAAACGAATTAAAAAACAACCTTTAAACAAATACCAACCTAAACTCACTATCATGAAAAAGTGGCTTATACCCGTAATAATTATTGTTGTATTAGGATTTGTAATCTATAATATGACTGTTGGCTTTAACAACAATGCTGTAGAGATGCGAGAAGACGCAAAAACAGCTTGGAGTAATGTAGAAAGCTCTTACCAAAGACGAAATGACCTTATCGGTAATTTAGTTAAAACTGTGCAAGGTGCAGCAGATTTTGAACGTACAACTTTAACCGAAGTTATTGAGGCACGTGCAAAAGCAACATCTGTTAATATAGATGCAAACAATCTTACGCCAGAAGCAATCTCTAACTTCCAACAAGCTCAAAGTGGTTTGTCTGGGGCACTATCTAGATTGTTAGTAACTGTTGAGCGTTATCCAGACCTAAAAGCAAATCAAAATTTCCTAAATCTGCAATCTCAATTAGAAGGCACAGAGAATAGAATTAATGTTGCAAGAGATCGTTACAATGCTCAAGTAGGTGAATATGAAAAATACACCAACAAATTTCCGAACTCAATCTTTGCAGGTTGGTTTGGCTTTGAAGAAATGACGCGTTATGAAGCAGATGCAGGTAGTGAAAATGCGCCAGATGTAGATTTCGATTTTAATTAAGCCTATGTCTAAAGTTGAAGATTTTCTTACTAAAAACGACGAAGCAGAAATTGTTGAAGCTATTCGTGNAGCAGAAAAACAAACGTCTGGTGAAATACGAGTGCATTTAGAAAAAACCTATGATGGTGATCATTTTGATCGTGCNTTAGAGTTATTTCATCAATTAAAGATGGATAATACAAAGCAGGAAAATGGTGTGCTAATATACGTAGCTGTAGAGGATAAAAGCTTTGTTATTTATGGCGATAAAGGTATTAACGATGTTGTGCCTAATAATTTTTGGGAAAGCACTAGAGATGCCATGCAAGCCGAATTTAAAAAAGGTGACTTTAAACAAGGGTTAATTAATGGAGTATTGAGTGCAGGACAACAATTGCAAGCCCATTTTCCTTGGGATGCAGATGATGTAAATGAGCTTTCTGATGAAATCTCTAAAAGCTAATGCATAAATTAACAAACATATTACTTGTTTTAAGTTTAGCTATTGGTCAAATGGTTGTTGCNCAGCGCGATATACCAGAAAAACCAAGTGGCGCAGATAATCAAAAACCAGTATTTGATTATGCTGAAATTTTATCTGATGCTGAAGAAGCGCAACTTAATACTAAGCTAATAAGTTATGCAGACACTACATCTACGCAAATTGTAATTGCCACTATTGAGTCTTTAGAAGGAGAATATATTGGTTTATATGCGCCTAAATGGGCTCAAGAATGGGGTATTGGTCAATCTCAAGAAGATAATGGNCTCTTTATCTTACTTTCAGAGAGTGATCGCAAAATTTGGATAACNACAGGTTATGGTCTGGAAGAATATATGACAGACTATAGAACAAAAGAGATTATAGATAAAATTATAATACCAGAATTTAAATCTGGTAGCTATTATAAAGGTTTAGATAAAGGAACCACTGCAATATTTCAAGTTCTAGACGGNACNTTTAAAGGTACACGCCAATCTAATAGTAATGATGGNTTACCTATGGGTGTTATACTTTTCATTATTTTCATAATTATATTTATTGCACTTGCTAGCAAACGTGGCGGAAAAGGAGGCGGTTCTGGAACAAGACGTGCTGGAGACTCCTTGTTAGATGTTATAATCCTTAGTAGTATGGGTCGCGGCAGTTTTGGCGGCGGCGGTGGCTTTGGTGGCTCTTCTGGCGGCGGCTTCGGCGGTGGCGGTTTTGGTGGTGGCTTTGGTGGCGGTGGCTTTGGCGGCGGCGGNGCTGGTGGTGGCTGGTAATCTNCAGAGCATATATTTAACCAGAANCTTTTAAGATCCATTACCNTATTTTATGTCTTCAANAACTAATTATTTAGAAATAAACAGAACATCGTGGAANGCTCGTACAACACATCATATTACTTCAGAGTTTTATGATGTTAAAGGGTTTTTANAAGGCANTACTTCACTTAAGTCTATAGAATTAGAATTGCTAGGAGATGTAAAAGGAAANTCTATTCTTCATTTNCAATGCCACTTTGGTCAAGACACTATTTCTTTAGCTCGTTTAGGTGCCCAATGCACAGGTGTAGATTTNTCTGACAAAGCAATTGANGCNGCAGAGCAATTGGCAGATAAAGCTAATATTGAAGCGTCTTTTATATGCTCAGATGTTTATGATTTGCCAAATAATTTAGAATCGAAATTTGATATTGTTTATACAAGTTATGGTGTTATAGGTTGGCTACCAGATTTAGATGCTTGGGCAAAAGTGATATCTAAGTTTTTGAAACCTTCAGGAAAATTAGTTTTTGTAGAGTTTCATCCTGTAGTCTGGATGTTTGATGATGATTTTAAACATATTAGCTATTCTTATTTTAATAAGGGTGAAATTGTAGAGACAGAAACGGGTACATATGCTCAAAAAGACGCGGATATTACAAACGATTATGTTTGTTGGAACCATAGTATGAGTGAAGTTGTAAATAGTTTAATTAAAAACGGATTGCAAATAAGTACTTTAAATGAGTATGACTACTCACCTTATAACTGTTTTAATAATACCGNGGAGTTTGTTTCAGGTAAATTTAGAATACAATCCTTAGAAGAAAAAATACCAATGGTTTTTGCTATAAAAGCTACAAAAATATAATGGGTGTTACTTTATATTATGCTTAAAACATAAGCTGTTTTCAANGTTTTTATATTGCCCATAATTAGGAATACGTTGGTATCCATATGAAGTGTAAAATGAAATAGCTGCCTTTTGTTTCTTGCCGGTTTCTAAAACACAGTTAAAATACCCTAATTCCTTAGCCCAATTTTCAAGAGCATCTAATAGTTTACTAGCAACAGATTTGCCTCTCTCATCTTGTAATACAAACATGCGTTTAATCTCGACCGCATTGTCATCAAAAGGTTTAATAGCACCACAGCCTATAGGTTTTTCATCTCTATAGGCTACAATAATATGGTTGTACTTGTCTGTATGATTAAACTGTTTGTAGAAAGCATGAAGAATCTCGCCATCTGCTTCAGCTAAATCCTTATTTAAAAGTGTTACTAAATAATTAAAATCTGAATCTTGAGATGTTGTTCTTTTTAAAGTCACCATCATTCAGCAGAGTGTNTANTTATTTTTTTCTAAAGTAAATGCTAATAGGAACACCAGAAAAATCAAAGTTTTCTCTAAACTTGTTTTCAATAAAGCGCTTATATGGCTCTTTTATGTATTGCGGTAAGTTAGCAAAGAACGCAAATTGTGGTTGCGGTGTTGGTAACTGCATACAATACTTAATTTTAATATACTTTCCTTTAGTTGCTGGTGGNGGTTGGTTTTCTATAATAGGAAGCATTAAATCATTAAGTTTACTAGTCTTAATTTTTTGATTTCTTGCTTCGTATACNTCAACAGCAGTTTCAATAGCTTTAAAAATACGTTGTTTTGTTAAGGCAGATATAAAGATNATTGGCACATCTGTAAATGGTGCAATCTGTTCGTGAATATGCTTTGTAAACTCCTTNACGCTTTTNTGGTCTTTTTCAACTAAATCCCATTTGTTAACTANGATCACTATTCCTTTTCGGTTGCGTTCTGCTAGCCAGAAAATATTCTGTACTTGGTTNTCAAAACCACGAGTAGCATCCATTACTAATAAACATACATCTGCATGTTCAATNGCGCGCACACTNCGCATTACAGAGTAAAATTCTAAATCTTCTTTAACTTTAGTTTTACGGCGTATTCCTGCAGTATCAACTAAATTAAACTCAAATCCAAAACGGTTGTATTTAGTGTCAATAGAGTCTCTTGTAGTACCTGCAATNTCTGTTACGATATAACGGTCTTCGCCAATTAATGCATTTATAAATGAAGATTTACCCGCATTTGGTCTTCCTACTACAGCAAACCTAGGTAAGCTATCTTCTTCGCGTTCTTCTTTCTCTGGNAGAATTTTTACAAGCTCATCTAATAAATCACCTGTTCCTGCACCATTCATACTTCCAATAGCATGNTATTCTCCTAAGCCAAGGTTGTAAAACTCCACAGCATCTGCGTGACGCTCTGCATTATCAACCTTATTTACAACAAGCATCATCGGCTTATTGCTACGGCGTAATAGTTTAGCAACATCTTCATCCATTCCAGTAATTCCAGATGTAACATCGACCATAAATAGGATGACATCTGCTTCATCTATAGCTAGCTCTACTTGCTTGTCTATTTCCTGTTCAAAAATATCATCAGACCCTACAACATATCCACCAGTATCAATAAGTGTAAATTCTTTACCGTTCCAATCTGCCTTTCCGTAATGGCGATCACGTGTTACACCACTAATGGCGTCTGTAATGGCTTCTCGGCGTTGAATCATCCTGTTAAAGAATGTCGATTTACCTACATTTGGTCGTCCTACAATAGCTACAATAGCACTCATAATCTGTTTAATTTTGTGCAAAAATACGCTATTTGAGTTACGAATAACAGATATGAAACAACTAAGTTTNAGAGTGATTTAAAGTTACTTGCACCTTTGGTGTGGTGTTTAGCATAGTATTTGTGGTCGTAAATTGAGAATATTCGCTTATTTTTCACTAAACTTGGCGTTCAATTTAATTTTTCTTTCCATATATGAGAATTATATATAGCTTTTTAGCCCTATTGCTACTTGTTGGTCCTACAACATTTGCACAAAAAGAAATTACACTAGAATCTATTTATGACGGTACGTTTAGACAAGAACGTTTACAATCNTTAAGATCATTAAATAATGGCGATGAGTATGTTGTACAGAATTACGACAGAGCAGCCAATACTATGACGGTAGATGTTTACAGTTATAAAACAGGTGAAAAAACACGAACGCTTATTAACTCTGCCGCTATTGAAGGATTACAGTATTTTCAAGGCTATGAGCTTTCTAATAATGAAACCAAGGCATTACTTTCAACCAATAACGAACAGATTTTTCGTAGATCCTCAAGAGGAATATATTATGTGTATGATTTAAACACTAAGGCAATTGTAAAAGTTAGTGAAAATAAAATACAAGAACCAACTTTATCTCCAGACGGCACAATGGTAGCCTATGTGTTTGAAAATAATATTTATATAAAGCACCTTGAATCTGGTGATACAGAACAGATTACTACAGATGGTGAAATTAATAGTATTATTAATGGTGTGACAGATTGGGTTTATGAAGAAGAATTTGCTTTTGTAAGAGCTTTTGATTGGAATGCAGACAGTAATAAGATTGCTTTTTTACAATTTGATGAATCTGAAGTTCCAGAATTCTCTATGGATCTTTTTAAGAAAGACCTTTANCCAACACAGGATGTATTTAAATACCCAAAAGCTGGAGAGAAGAATGCAGATGTAAGTTTACATATTTTTGATCTGAACACTAAGCAAAGTATGCCGGTTAATCTTGGAAAAGAATATGAGTACCTGCCAAGATTAGAGTGGACAAAGAAAGCAAACATATTAAGTGTACAAGCGTTAAACAGATATCAAAACGATTTAGACTTAATTTTTGTTGATGCCGCTGCAAATACTTCAAAAGTTGTTCTTAATGAGAAGGATGAAGCATATATTGATATCACAGACAACCTTACATTTCTAAACGATAACAGTTTTATTTGGACATCAGAAAAAGATAACTGGAACCATATTTACCATTACTCTAAAGAAGGTAAATTAATTAATCAGGTTACAAAAGGAAATTGGGATGTGACAGATTACTATGGTTTTGACCAAAGAACAGGNCGCATCTATTTTCAAAGNACNGAAAATGGTAGCATAAATCGCGATGTATTTTCAATTAAGATGAATGGAAAAAACAAAGCTCAGCTAACTCAGAAAAGAGGAACCAACAGTGCAGACTTTAGTAGTGATTTTAGCTATTTCATTAATTCTTATACGAGCGCAAGAACACCTTACGAGTTTACTCTCATAGATTCTAAAACTGGAAAGAAAGTAAGAGATATAAAAGANAACAAAGCTTTGTTAGAGCAGTTGAAANCTTACAACTTGTCTTCTAAAGAATTTTCGACACTTAATGTTAATGGGAATGATTTAAATATGTGGATGATAAANCCACAAAATTTTGANCCTACAAAATCATATCCATTATTAATGTTTCAATATTCTGGTCCAGGTTCTCAATCTGTAACCAATTCATTTTATGGAACAAATGACTATTGGCACCAAATGCTTGCACAACAAGGTTACATAGTAGCTTGTGTAGATGGTCGTGGTACAGGTTATAAAGGCGCAGATTTTAAGAAAGTGACTCAAAAAGAGTTGGGAAAGTATGAAGTTGAAGATCAAATACAGGCAGCAAAACAATTAGGAGCAGAGTCTTATATAGATGCTGAGCGTATAGGTATTTGGGGTTGGAGCTANGGTGGCTTTATGTCTTCTAACTGTTTATTTAAAGGAAACGACACCTTTGCAATGGCTATTGCAGTAGCACCTGTAACAAGCTGGAGATTTTATGACAGTATATATACAGAACGTTATATGACAACACCACANGAAAATGCAAGTGGTTATGATGATAACTCACCAATAAATCATGTTGATAAATTAAAAGGAGATTTCTTATTGNTACACGGTAGTGCAGATGATAATGTACACGTACAAAATACAATGCAAATGATTGAAGCCTTGNTACAAGCCAACAAACAATTTGACTGGGCAATTTATCCAGATAAAAATCACGGCATTTATGGTGGNAATACCAGNTTACACTTGTATACTAAGATGACAAACTTTATTAAAGAGAACTTATAACTAACACAAAATAGATATGGAATATAGATTTGGAGGTTCAGCAACCAACCAGAAAACTGTTTTAGGACAACCATCAGGATTATTTGTCCTGTTTTTCACTGAAATGTGGGAGCGCTTTTCGTATTACGGAATGCGTGCTTTATTAGTACTTTTCTTAATAACAAATGTATTAGGNGATGCCGAAAAGGGNTATGCTCCAGGTTGGGGTTGGGAACGTGCAGATGCAGTAATACTTTATGGATGGTATATAGGATTAGTTTACTTAACACCTATAATTGGTGGTCTTATTGCAGATAAGTTTACAGGATACAGAAAAGCTGTTATTATTGGAGCAGTAATAATGACTGTAGGACATGCATCAATGGCTTTCGAGGTTTTTGCAGATTGGTTTTTCTACATCGGGCTAGTGCTATTGATTTTAGGAAATGGAATGTTTAAGCCAAATATTTCTTCAATGGTAGGACAACTATACAAATCACAAGGTGAAGAAAAAGATGCAGGATATACTATATTTTATATGGGTATTAANGCTGGAGCTTTCTTAGGAATTTTACTATGTGGTTACATAGGAGAGAATATAGGATGGCATTACGGATTTGGTTTAGCTGGTATTTTTATGTTCTTCGGAATGTTACAATTTTACTTTGGTCAAAAGATTTTCGGAAAAATTGGATTAAGTGCTAAAGCAGAAACAGATTTTATTGATGAACGCGGCATACAAGCAGAGGAAGATTTATTAGAAAATAAGCCAGAAGAAGTTCCGGCAAATGTGACGCGTGACCGTATTATTGTTATTTCAATATTCGCATTGTTTACTACATTCTTTTGGTGGGCATTTGAGCAAGCTGGATCTTCAATGACCATTTTTGCAAGTGATTATACAGACCGCGCATTAACAGGAGATTCTGCCCTAATATTTAAAATAATTAATACAATTATAACAGTAGTGCCATTGTTGGTAATTACATATGTATTGGGAATGCTGTTCAAGCAGACATTTAAAAAGTTTGCTTTATCTAATTTTTGGCTCGGATTAAGTTTTGCTATTATTTGGGGAATCGTAATTTGGATGTTAGTGAGAGAATTTCAATCTGATACTACAGAAGTAGCAGCATCTTGGTTNTCAGTTTTAAACTCATTATTTATCATTTTGTTTGCACCGCTATTTGCAAAATTTTGGCAGTCTAGATTTAATCCTACAGGTCCAATTAAGTTTGCTATGGGATTAATCCTTGTAGGTATAGGTTTCGCAGCTTTAGCTTATGGCTCTATGGATATACCATTAGGTGCTAAAACAGCTTCAGTNAGNATGATATGGTTAGTATTAGCNTTCTTACTACATACANTAGGCGAGCTTTGTTTATCTCCAGTAGGTTTATCTTATGTAAGTAAATTAGCGCCTGTAAGATTAGTAGGTCTTATGTTTGGTATCTGGTTTATCTCTAACTTCTTGGCAGGAGTTATAGGTGGATGGACAGCAAGTTTTATGGATCCTATATTAGACGAACATGGACTTTCAACATTCTTTTTAATCTTTACACTTATTCCAATTGGAGCTGGTATCATTATGGTACTTATTTCTCCTATTATTAAGAGAATGATGCACGGTATTAGATAANCAAAAACTTATTATAACATTTTATACTAATCCTATAACATTTACGTTATAGGATTAGTTTTTAAATGGAAACATTCTAAATAACGGAATGATTTTTGTTTAATAAACANTACATATTATGAAATACACACTACTCTTAGTTCTTTTAATATTTACTACAACGCTATCTGCGCAAGAAGTAGAATGGATGAGTATGAATGATGCATTAGAAGCACAAAAAGAAGATCCTAAGAAGATTTTTGTTGATGTTTATACAGATTGGTGTGGTCCTTGTAAATTAATGGATAAGAAAACGCTGCAGAATAAAGATGTGGCTAAGTATATTTCNAATAACTATTATGCAGTAAAATTTAATGCAGAAGGTACAGAAGAGGTTAATTATAACGACTTTACTTATACAAACCCAAATTATAATCCAGATAGAAAAGGTAGGAACAGTCAGCATTTATTTGCTCACGCTTTAAAAATTACTGGATACCCAAGTATTGTGTTTTTTGATGAAACAGGAAAAGTTATAGCTCCTGTAGTTGGTTATCAAAGCCCAACTCAACTGGAAGTTTACCTTAAAATGATTAACAATGACGACTATAAACGTTTAAATACNGCTGAAGCTTGGAATGCCTATAAAGACAATTTCAAGTATAAATTTAAAAATTAATTACCCAAGCTAACCAGCTTACGGTAAGTGTTAGTAGGACTGAATAGTGCTAAGATGTTCAGTCTTTTATTAGGAAAGCTCCTTTTTCTCCAGTTGGATGAAAAGGGAGTTTTTTATGTTTTGCAGTAGCTTTCCAACGTTTTACATAGCTTTTATAATTATTTCCATCTGCAATAATACGTTCTGGTGAAATAGAGTCTATAAGTCTATTTAAATTAATTTTTGGAGAATTGCTAAGTATGATGGTAGCGTTACTAAAATCTGAACTATAAACACCTAAACTATCAATCACGTAAATACGATTACCCTTAAATTGATAAACATTTTTTAAGGGAACTGTAGAAACTGAATCTAAGTGACTACCAACAATATAATTTGAAACTAACTGCCGAGTAAATGAACTGCTACTTGAATCTTTAAGCGACACTTCAAAATGTTCTCCTTTTTTNAAACCAATAACGGTTTGAGCAGTTTGCTGAAAAACTACAAACTCCTCAGTAGTCTTTGNAGTGTAGGACTCATACATAAACCCAAGTTGAAAAATTACTACAGCACAAAGTATATAAATGAAGNTTTTAGTCTTAAAACGTTGTATGGATATTAAAATAGTACCAATTAAAACATAAGTAACTATAGTTTGAATTTCTGAAAATGGGATCTCCTTAAATACAAAAGAATTTTGTTGTGCAACCCAACTTATAACAGAATTCATAAACCCGATTACTAGCCTGAAGCCTTCAGCTATAAACGAAGGTAGAATACCCAAAAGGGCTAATGAGATACAAAGAAGCCCATACCCTAAAATGATGCCTAAAAAGGGAATTATNATAAGATTTGTAACAAAAAACAACCCTGGAAATTGATGGAAATNAAATAAACTTAAAGGCAATACGCCAATCTGTGCAGCAATAGTTACAGTAAAAACACCCCATAAGATTCTTGAAATATAATATTTAGGTCTAGGAATGAGTTTAGATAATTTAGGCTGCAATAGTATTATAGAAAATACAGCCAGATAACTTAATTGAAAGCCCACTGAAAATAAAAATTGGGGTTGCACTAATAGTATTACAAGTGCAGATAAAAACAAGGTGTTCAAAGTACTAGTTTTTCTTTTCAGATTTAGTGCAACAGCTAAAAATGAAAACATTGTAACTGCTCTNATAACCGATGGAGATAAACCTGCAATTATNGCAAAACACCATAAAAAGAGTACAATTAANACAGTTTTAAAGACATTGCCGTGTTTAAACCTGAAAAGTGGTGATAGTATAAGTTGAAGTAGCATTAGNATAATACCAACATGNAAACCAGAAACAGCTAAAATATGTATAACACCAGCAGATGCGTAGTCGTCATACATATCTTTTGAAATGTCTTTTTTTTGCCCTAATAATAATGCCTTTATAACAGCAAGCTCGTCACCTTTAAAACCATTGTCAATTAACGCTGTTTCTATGTTGTTTCTCAACGTGTTCGCAATACTATACATTGAAATTTTAACCTCTGAAAATTGAAATATCTCTCGGTTGCTAATACTTGCCTGTGCTAATATATTTTGATGCTCCAGATATTTAGCATAGTTAAATTGATATGGGTTTTTGGGTTCTGTAACTTTAGATAGTGTACTCTTAAAGGCTAANTATTCTCCNATATTATACGTNGGTTTTAAAGAGTCTTCTNTGCGAACCTTAAGTAGAATTTTACCANNAATGGGCTTATTGTTTATACGCTCAATATTGAAAATATAATTTTCTAAATTCCCATAAGGCTTAAGCTGTTCTGAAACATGNCCTTTTAANGTTAATGNGTTTTCATATGAAATTGAGTTTGTAAAATGATTNGGGTTATTTTTAGGTTGGTTAATTTCCCAAGAAAACATTCCTATACAAACAAATAAGAAAAGTGCAGCNACACCAAATAAGGCATCTTGTTTNTTACTTCGTTTAGACTTTATAAATAAAATAGTGAAAACTAGGACAGTACTACAAAGTAAAGTAATGACAAGCTTAAAGCTAATGGTAAACGTATAGGCTATTAAAATACCAGCAATAATAGCTAAGGTGAGCTTTATGATACTGAAATTGAGCACTTTCATATTGAAAAGTAATCAATTTATTTTAATTTANGTTATCTATAAAACGCGTCTAGCCATTACAAAAGCATTTTGCCAGTAAGCTTCGCTAAAATTAGATACAATTACACCTCTTGAACTTGTTGAGTGTATAAATAAAATATCTTCATCATTAAACCCTACAACTAATCCAACATGGTTAATAACCTTTCTGTTTTTATTTGTTTCAAAAAATAATAAATCNCCTTCATTAACTTCATCTAATTTTAAGCGAGTGCCTTGTAGAGACATTGCTCGTGAGGTTCTCGGCAACTCTACATCTTCAGTTTTAAAAGAAGTATAGACAAGACCGCTACAATCCATTCCACGTTTTGTGGTGCCACCAAATTTATATGGCGTGCCTTTAAAATCTAATGCGTAGTTGGTAATTTTAGAAGCGCGCTTGTCTTCTTCGGTTTTTTCGACAAACACAACGTGCTCACTTTTTTTTGCATCCTTTTTGGTTCTTATAACAGGCTTAATCTTCTCTTGTTCTTTTACAGTAGTTACAACTCGAGGTTTAGAACTACCGCAAGATGAAAACAAAACAAGAGCTAAAACAGAGATTAAAATTAAGCGCATTAAGAGTGGTGTAAAGTGAGTGTGAAATGTAATAAAAATATAAATTGATTATGAAATTGCATCAACAATTAGTTGTGCCGTTTTATCACTAGCTCCTGCACCGCCCAATTTCTTTTCCAAATCATAATAGTCTAAAAACAAGTTTTGTCTGTTTGTTTCGTCTAANATTATACTCAACTCTTTTTTTAATGTTTTGGTATTAAAATCGCCTTGTATTAATTCTTTTACTACGGGTTTATCCATAATTAAATTAACGAGCGAAATATATTCTAGGTTAATAACACGCTTAGCAATTTGATAAGAGATGGTACTACCTTTATAACAAACCACTTCAGGTACTTTAAATAATGCTGTTTCTAAAGTAGCTGTTCCAGATGTTACCAAAGCAGCTGTTGCAAGACTTAAAATATCGTAAGTCCTGTTCATTACTAAATTTACATTTTGCTTTTNAGTGAATTTAGAGTAGAACGCCGCATCTTGGCTNGGTGCTCCAGCAATTACAAATTGATAGTCTTTAAAATCTTTAGTAACGCTAAGCATAACCTCTAACATTTTAGATATTTCCTGCTTTCTGCTACCAGGTAATAATGCAATGATAGGACGGTTNTCTAAATTGAATTCAGCTTTAAAATNAGATGGGTTTATAAGTTGTTTTTGTNCAATTGCATCAATAAGTGGATGTCCTACAAAATGCACCGGAAAATTATGTTTATCTTCATAAAACTCTTTTTCGAAAGGCAGTATAACGTACATAGCATCTACATCACGCTTAATATCTTTAATACGNCCTTCTTTCCAAGCCCAAATTTGTGGAGAAATGTAATAGTGTGTTTTGTAACCTTCAGTTTTAGCCCATTTGGCAATTCGTAAATTAAAGCCAGGATAGTCTACAAAAATTATAACATCTGGGCTGTAGTTTGTTATGTCTTTTTTACAAAGCGTTATATTTTTAAGAATGGTTCTTAAGTTCATCACCACCTCAATAAACCCCATAAAAGCCAATTCTTTATAATGCTTTACCAGTGTACCGCCTACATCTTGCATTAAATCGCCACCCCAAAACCTAAAATCGGCTTGAGGATCTTTTTTCTTTAAAGCTTTCATAAGGTTAGCAGCGTGCAAATCGCCACTGGCTTCACCAGCAATTATATAATATTTCATAGGGTATGTAGTATGGTGAAAATCACCTTAAAATTACAAAATTAACAACTAGTGATGGTTAATTAACCAAACTTCAGGATAGCAATAGCAATAGCCGTCATTAATGATACAATTAAAACGCCTTTAGCACGATGGTCTTTTTTCTTTTTGAGAAANACAAAAAATGGAAAGAAGTTAGCTACTGCTCCAAGTGCAATAAGGCTACCTAGAAATTCATTTTCTACAGCAGCATTAAAAGTGCTGTCTAAAGACTCATTAGAAAATATAAGNATGTATAANATAGTTCCTATACAAGTTGCTATTAAACCAGTTACAAAACCAATTAATAATTCTTTTTTAATATCTATACTAGTCATTTAATTCCCAGCTATTTAAATCTTGAATAAAGTGATGTGCAGTTAAATCAAATTGAACAGGTACTACGCTCACGTAGCCGTTGCTAAGTGCCCATTCATCTGTATCTTCACCTTTATCTTCGTTAATAAATTCTCCAGTAAGCCAATAGTAATCTCTGCCTTGNGGGCTTTTTCGTTTATCAAAATCTTCTACCCAATGCGCTTTGGCCTGGCGGCATACTTTAATGCCCTTAATTTCTTTCTCTTTTAGTTTTGGAAGGTTTACATTTAAAACAACACCTTTGGGTAGGCCTTTGTCTAAGACATGTTCAGTAATCGCTTTTATGTATTTTTTACACGGTTCAAAGTCTGCTTCTAACGAATAATCTAATAAAGAAAATCCAATTGCTGGAATACCTTCTACACCAGCCTCAACAGCAGCACTCATTGTTCCGCTATAAATAACGTTGATTGATGAGTTTGAGCCGTGATTTACACCGCTTACACATAAATCTGGCTTTCTGTGTAAAATTTCTTGTGTTGCTAATTTAACACAGTCTGCAGGAGTTCCAGAGCAGCTATATTCCTTATGGTCAGCATCTTCTGTCATTTTAACGGGGTCGCAATATAGGGTGTCGTTAATTGTTATTGCGTGTCCCATAGCACTTTGTGGGCTATCTGGTGCAACAACCACTACGTTTCCTATGTCTTTCATGACAGATATAAGAGCGCGTATTCCAGGTGCTGTTATACCGTCATCATTGGTAACTAATATTAAAGGTTTTTTGTTAGCCATAAGTTGTAAGTTATAAAGCTGCAAAACTACTGAATTAATAATACCTAAAACTTATGAGTTAGTTAACAAATAATTGGCTAGCTTAGCAGATGTTGGCACGGTTTTTACCGTATATAAAATGAAAACGAAACAATGACCATAATCAGGATTATGAAAAGGAATTATAAAATATTAATAATAGGCTTGGTGTTTGCCATAGCCTCTTGCAGTTTCACAACTAAAAATTTTGAAAACGATAATAAAGATAAATTACTCATAGATCTTATTTCTTATGTGCTTAGCAAAGCNCATTATGATGCAAAAGATATAGATGATAATTTTTCTAAAGCAGTGTTTAATGATTATATAAATGCATTAGATCCTTTAAAACGTTACTTCTTAGCTTCAGATATTGAAGAGTTTAAGGCTTNTGAAGANCAAATTGANGATCAGGTAAATAATTTAGAAGTATCCTTTTTTTCATTAACTCATGAAAGATTGGTAGAGCGTATGAAAGATGCTAAGGCATTTTATCCAGAACTTTTAGAGAAGCCATTCAATTTTAATGAAGATGAAACCATTAATACAGATTATGATAACTTACCTTATGCNACCANTAAGGAAGAACTAAAANATAGATGGCGTAAGCAACTTAAATTTTCTACATTATCTACATATTTAGAAAAGCAGGAAGATCAAGAAAGAAGCGAAGATGAAGTTGCTAAAACAGATGAAGAATTAGAAGTTGAAGCTAGAGNAGTTACACGAACATCTTACCAAGAATATTTCGATTTTAATGATGATTTAGAGCGTAAGGACTGGTTTTCAATCTACATAAATGCAATTGTTGAAGAGTTTGATCCTCACTCGTTTTACTTTGCTCCTAGTGATAAAGATAGGTTTGATATACAAATGTCTGGAAAGCTAGAAGGTATTGGAGCGCGNTTACAACGTAAAAGTGATAATATTAAAATTGTTGAAATTATATCTGGCGGTCCAGCTTGGAGAGGTGAAGAGATTGAAGTAGGNGACCAAATTCTTAAAGTAAAACAGGAAGATGAAAAAGANCCTGTAAGTATTGTAGGAATGCGCNTAGATGATGCTGTTAGCTTAATTAAAGGTCCTAAAGGCACAAAAGTAGTATTAACCGTTAAAAAAGTTGATGGTACAATTGAAGATATTGCAATTATTAGAGATGTTGTAGAGCTTGAAGAAACTTACGCGAAATCTGCAATTGTAGATAAAGATGAACAACGATTTGGAGTAATTAACCTTCCAAAGTTTTACTTTGATATGCAAAATTACAAAGAACGTAATGCTGCTAAAGATGTAAAAGAAGAAATTATTCGTCTTAAGAAAGAAGGTATGGAAGGTCTAGTTTTAGACTTACGTAACAATGGTGGTGGCTCATTACAAACTGTTGTAGATATTGCAGGTATGTTTATAGAAGAAGGACCTGTTGTACAAGTTAAAACAAAAGAANCTGGCCAAGAAGTGCTAAAAGACAAAGACAAGAGCATTCTTTGGGATGGTCCTTTGGTAATTTTAGTAAATGAGTTGTCTGCATCTGCATCAGAGATTTTAGCTGCTGCAATGCAAGATTACAAACGCGCTATTATTATTGGAAGTAAGCAAACATATGGTAAGGGTACAGTACAAAATGTAATGGATTTAAACCGTTGGTTACGCCAAAACGAATATGGAGATATGGGTGCTTTAAAAGTAACTACTCAAAAGTTTTATAGAGTTAATGGAGGATCAACACAATTAGAAGGAGTAAAGAGTGATGTTGTAGTTGTAGATCGTTATAGCTTTATAGATATAGGAGAAAAAGATTTAGAAAATCCGNTACCTTGGGATAAGATAGACTCTGCAGATTATACACCTTGGGAAGGTTATATAGATTTTGAAGAAACAATTTCAAGCAGTAAAGATCGTATGGCTGCAAACGAGCAGTTAAAGCTAATTGAAGAAAATGCTAAATGGGTAAGTGCCCAACGTGAAGACAATGAGTTTTCTTTAAATTATTCAACTTATAAAGCTGAGGTAGAAAAAGATGAAGCTGAAGCTAAAAAATACGATGCTATTTCTAAATACAAATCAGATCTTACNTATAAGTCTNTNCCTTACGAAGAAGAGTTATTTGTAAATGATACAATACTTAAGGAAAAGCGCTCAAGATGGCACGAAAACTTAAGCAAGGATGTTTATATGGAAGAAGCAATAAGCGTTCTTAAAGATTTAAAGCTTAATAACATTAAGCGCAGTAAAGTAGCAAACATTAAGAACTAATAAATAGAATGGCAAACGCCAATTCATTATCTCAACTCNCGCTCCAAAAGTTTAAAAAAAACTTTTGGGGCGTTTTGAGTTTCTGGTTTGTTNTCTTGGGAATATTACTTGCAATATTTGCTTATGCATTAGCACCAGANAATTCTCAAAATGCTAATCAACAACATATTTCAATTCACTCTAAGAAGCCAGGATTTAAGGCTACTATTCTTACCATACCATCAAAATTAGAGCAAGAACAATCTTTTTTGGATAAACTCTTATTTGGTANGGAAGACAACTCTACAGAGTTACCTATTGTAGATTATAAGTTTGAGGGAGAATCAATAATTGTAACACCTTATACAGATGAAAGCATTAAAGGTTTGCCTAAAACCTATTCTTTTGCATCTTTTCCCAAAGGCTTAACTAAAACCGAAATCGAATCTCAATTTATAAATGAACAAACNTTTTTATTAGGAACAGATAAGTATGGTAGAGATTTGCTAAGCAGAATGCTAGTTGGTATTCGTATATCACTATCTATTGGTTTTGTAGCAGTATTTATCTCGTTGTTAATAGGAATAAGTTTGGGAGCACTTGCAGGGTTTTACGGTGGTAAGATAGATGCAGCTATCATGTGGCTTATAAATGTAACGTGGTCTATACCTACTTTACTATTAGTAATAGCCATTACATTGGCTTTAGGTAAGGGATTTTGGCAAGTGTTTATNGCAGTAGGTTTAACAATGTGGGTAGAGGTTGCCAGAGTTGTTCGTGGCCAAGTAATGAGTGTAAAAAATATGCAATATGTAACTGCAGCACGTGCTTTAGGGTTCACAAATGGTAGAATAATTGTAAAACACATCTTACCAAATATTTTAGCACCAGTAATTGTAATCTCTGCAGCTAATTTTGCTGCTGCAATATTAATTGAAAGTGGTCTTAGTTTTTTAGGTATAGGAGCACAACCTCCAATGCCAAGTTGGGGAGCAATGATAAAAGACCATTACAGTTATATTATTTTAGGTAAAGCTTACCTGGCAATTATACCTGGCTTGGNTATAATGAGCTTAGTAATGGCATTTATGCTAATAGGTAACGCTCTNAGAGATGCGTTAGACGTTAAGAGTTAACTAAAAATTTTATGCCTTGAAAAATTGCTAAACCTAGCAATACGACACCTAAAAATCGAGATACTTTTCTTTGTACAGTTTTGGTGTCACCTTTAACTGTATTACTCCATTTAGAATAGCCATAAAGGGTTAAGACTTTACCCAAGTAAACGCCAATAAAAAACACTAACAAGTCTAATGGAGATGAGTTAGAGGTAATCATTATAAGGTGTTTATTTATAATACTGAATGCTACCAACCAATAAATCATCACTGGCGGATTTAACAACGATAGTACAAAACCTTTAAGGTACTTAGAGGTTCCCATGTCATACCAGTGGCTGCGGTCATCATTTTTTGAAGGCTTTTTAACCAGGAAATATATACCAGCTATAAAAAACAAAAGAATGATAGTAAGATGAAGCCACATATTACGCTCAAAGAATGAAGCTATCATCATATTAAAATTAAGCGCTAGCAACGCTAATAAAATTTCTCCAAAACCAGCACCAAGAGCAATTTTAAATGCTGTTTTTTCACCAGACTTAAGAGTGGTCTGTATTACAGAGATATTTACCGCACCTAAGGGAATTGCAGAAAGTATGGTGGCAAGAACACCTACAAACAGGTAAAGTATTATCATAACAGTTTCGTTGAAAAACGAATGGCAAACTTACATGAAAAAAGCCAAAAACATTTTTTAATAATGTTATTGGCTTAGTATTAAGTGCGTTATTTATACTCTTTAGTTTACAGAATCTTTGGCTTTTGTTTTCTTCTTACCAAAGAGACCACCTAAAATATCTTTTGCTGCATCTTTTATCGCATCCTCATTAGTTTTAGGTGTACCTGCTTTAACACTATCTTGTTGTACTGTGGTACTATCCTTAGGCTTATTGCCACCTAAAATATTTCCTAAAAGGTCTTTTCCTTTATCCTTAAGATCATCTTTCTGCTTATCTATTATACGTTGTGTTAAACTGTTTACTACAGCTTGTGTATTTAAGTTTACTTTAGGGCTATTAAATGTTCCTGTAAGTCCTATTGGTAAAGCAACTGTCATTGTTTCTCGTTCCTGTGCACTAAGCTTAGAAAGCAAGCCACTAACCTCACTACCCATATACTTAGCAGGGACATCTAAAGTAACGTTATAATTCATATTTTGATCTAAACCGTGTGTGCCTCCAGCAGTTACTTTAATTCCTTTTATATTAAAATCGAATGGTTTTACTTGGATGTTTCCATTATCAAAAGTAAGGTAGGTTTCTAAGTTGTTTAGATTAAGATTGTCAAGATTTAAAAAGGCTACATTTTCAGACAACCGTGCTAACAATGGAGATTGTTCTGCATTTACTTTAGCGGTTAATACTTTTGCAAATGCATTTCCGGCAATGGTTTGTAATTGCGGCGTTAGGTCACCATTAAGATTACCATTTAATTTAATGTTTGTGTTTAAGGCGCCTTGTAAAGCTTTTGCAATTGGAGCTAAACCTTGAAGTAAATCTAAACCTTTAAATGATTGGTCTATGTCTATGGAGTTTAA
This sequence comes from Croceibacter sp., assembly GCF_002716225.1. Taxonomy (NCBI): domain Bacteria; kingdom Pseudomonadati; phylum Bacteroidota; class Flavobacteriia; order Flavobacteriales; family Flavobacteriaceae; genus Croceibacter; species Croceibacter sp. The sequence continues at coordinate 424,825 of NZ_PAZX01000007.1, forward strand.
ATCCAAATCCATTGCAAATGTTGGTGTGTTTCCTTTTGTATTTACATTTCCATTTAAGGCAATGTTTCCGCCAAAAAGACTAGATTTTACATTGGTTAAAGATGCTTTTTCATCTTCAATAGCAATTGTTCCTGTAGCATTAGATAACTCAATGTCATCATAAATTACTTTCTTAACATTAAAATTCATTGTTGCAGCTAAGAAATCTGGAATTTTAATTGCTTCATTGTTATTAGGAGTAGTAACTGTATTTTCTGAAGTTGTCTTGGTAGCGGCAGTATTGTCTTCAGCTACCATAAAATCACTAACCTTAAACGTATTTGAGTTTACATTAAAATCACCTTTTAGATCTTGCTTAGACATTAAAAAAGGAATAAGGTTTTGAATACTTCCTGTTGCCGAAATATCTGTTTGGCCACTTGTTGCAGCAAAGCTATTTAAAGAAATATTTCCAGGTTTAAAGCTTACGTCTGCATTAGCAACTTTTAATTTGTTAGGAATGTCTGGAGATTTATAGCTGAAGTTTTTTAAGCTTGCTGTACCATTACTTTTAATGTTCTGATATTGCTCACGCTCTACAGAATTCATATCAAAGTTTGTGGTTAAGTCTGTAGTAAACCTTCCATTTAAATCTTGTTCAAGATTAAGAGGATAAACTTTCTCAATATTTGCTAAATCTAGAGAACCCTTAAGCGATAGGTTAACCAACATATTCTCAGTTAAATTTCTAAAGCTTCCGTTTGCGGCAAACACATCTTGATCTATCTTAAATGTTAGGTTGCCTATGTTTATATAAGTGTCTTCAACAATACCAGTTTCATTTTTAATATCTGCATTTATTGTAATGTTGTTTACACGTTTAGGTAGCTCTGTATACTTAAATGAGGCATTGCTTGAACGTATCTTTATGTCTAATGTAGGAATGTGTGTATCGTCTACAATACCTTTAATTTTTCCATCTACTATAAAATCTCCAGTTGTATCTACGCCATCTAAGTTTTTAGAATAGGTTTTGGGTATAATAGCTAAGAAGTTTTTAAAGTCTGAAGATGGTGTTTTAAAGGTAATGTCAATATCATTGTTATCTTCATTTACCTGTACAAACCCATTAAATGTTAATGGGAGTTCATTAATTTTTGCTTCATTTTCTAAAAACGTATACTTCTGTTTGTCTAGGTCTAGCTCAAAATTAGCATCTAATGTAATGGTATGGTCTTCTAGATAGTTTACGCCATCTAAATCTAAAGAGACCAAAGCATTGGTCTGTGTTTCTAAAGTAGATTTAGACACAGATAAATCTCCATTACCTACGTGATTTACATCTTTTAGCTTGAAAAATGTTTTGGTAGATTCATCTAAATAATTAATTCGAGAATCTTTTATCTCATAATGAGATAAATCAAAAGTAAAACCTGAACTTGTTGTATCTGTAGGTGTTTCAGTAGTTTGGGGTTGCTCTTTTGCTATATCATAGTTGGCATTACCTAAAGAATCTACTTTAATATTAATGTATGCTTTCTCCAGATTAAGCTCATCTACTTTAATTTGTTCATTCTCCTTTTTTAAAAGTTGCTTTATACCCATTTGTAACTCTAAGCGTTCACCACTTGCTAGGGTGTCGCCTTTAAAAGGATCGTTATTTACAACGCTAAAGTCTTTAATAACAACGGTAGCATCTGGAAAAGAGCTAAACAAAGTTAAATCTAGGTCGCGCCACTCCACTTGAGCATTTACGTTATTATTTATAGTCTTCTTTATAAGTTTTTCTATAGTGCCTTTAAAAAGAAAAGGTGCTGCAATTAATCCTATGACTAGGATTAGAACAAAAATCCCGAATATTTTAAGTATTTTTTTCATATAAATGGTCTAATATTTTAGACTGCTTTTTTTAATTAAATTTCTAACTCTTTTGTAGGTGTTAAGTTAAAGTACTTACGCATTGCAAAGACGGCTGCATAAAGCAAAGGTGTATCTAATGCAGCAATTAATACTTTAAATAAAAAACCGCTAATTAGCAATTCTGTAAAAATATCCCAAGGCAAAATCTCGAAAGAACATAACAAGAATAGCACACTAAACGTATCTACAAATTGAGATAAGAACGTTGAAAAGTTATTTCGCAACCAAAGGTGTTTTCCTTTAGTAAGGCGCTTCCAAAAATGGAAGATCTGTATATCAATATATTGCGCCAATAAGTATGCCATCATCGAGGCAAAAACAGCTATTGCAGAGTTTCCGAATACTTTTAAGAATAATTTATCATTTATAGGCGAATCTGTCAGTGCTGGTACACTAGCTGCCACCCAAATAATGAGTAATGAAAATACAGAAGCAAATATGCCAGTGGTCACTACTTGGTTAGCCCGCTTTTTTCCATAAATTTCTGATACAATATCTGTTATAAGAAAAGTAATAGGATAGGGTAATATGCCTACTGAAATTTTAAAGGTATAAATACCAAAAAAGTCCCAAGAGAAAAACTTCTGAAATATTAGATTAGAAACCACCAAAGAAGTGATAAATAATGCTGCCAATATAAAATATATTCTCTGAGCTTTTAAGCGTTGTGATAAAGATAATTTTGTCATTACCACAAAGGTAAATTTCATAACCTCAAGGTTGTATTAAAATTGTGTGAATAATGGAGGACAACTGTTATAAAAAATCTAGTAATTTTAGGTTTGTTCTCTAAACTTGCATTGGTTGTAATTGGTATCTTCGCAATTTCATGGCATTACCAGAACAACATCTTGTATACTTGTCTTTGGGCAGTAATTTGGGCAATAGAATTGAGCACTTGCAATACGCATTATATGCTCTTTTTGAAACTGTTGGTCACGTTTTAAAAGTCTCGTCGGTATATGAAACACCAGCTTTTGGTTTTAAAGGAGATGCCTTTTTAAATATTGCGGTGTCTTTGCAAACTATATTGTCTCCTAAAGATTTAATGGCTGAAATACTCTCTATTGAAACACATTTAGGGCGCATAAGAACCAAAACTAAAGGTTATGCATCCAGACCAATAGATATTGATATCCTCTTTTACGAAGATTTGGTAATAGAAACAGAATTGCTCACAGTGCCACATCCTCATATGGCCAATCGTAAATTTGTGTTACAGCCATTACTAGATATAGGTGCAGAAAAGGTACATCCTAAACTTAATAAAACAGTTACTACACTGTTTCAAGAGTGTAATGACGACTCTGTTTTAGACAAGCAACCAAAATGGTTGAAAAACCCTAGTTTACAATTTAACTTCAAGGCATTTAATTATCTCGCTATCGAAGGTAATATTGGTGCCGGAAAGACAAGTTTAGCAACAAAAATTTCAGAAGATTTTAATGCTAAACTTATTTTAGAACGCTTTAAGGACAACCCTTTTCTACCAAAGTTTTATGAAGATAAAACACGTTATGCATTTCCTTTAGAGATGAGTTTTTTGGCAGATAGATATCAGCAATTAGCAGATGATATTGCTCAATATGATTTGTTTACAGATTTTATAGTAAGCGATTATGATGTTTTTAAATCTTTAATATTTGCTCAAGTAACTTTACAGGAAGATGAGTATAAATTATATAGTAAGCTGTTTTATATGATGTATAAGGAGTTGGCAAAGCCAGATGCTTACATATACCTTTACCAAAATACAGATCGTTTATTAGCAAATATTAAGGAACGTGGTCGTGAGTATGAACAAAGTATAGACGCTAATTATCTATTAAACATAAATAAGAGTTACTTAAACTTTATTAAAAGCCAACCTCAAATGAATGTTAAGGTAATTGACATATCAGAGCTTGACTTTGTAAATAACCGAGCAGATTATTTAAGAGTTTTACGTGAGATCTTGAGTACCACTCAAAGTGCGGTTTAACTATATTAATTTCCCCAAATTCGATTCCAAAGATTGCCTAAAACAGTCTTCATTTCTTCAGAGTTTCGTTGTGGCTCTTCAATGGTTAATCCATTTTTAGTTTCTGCGAGTTTATAAGAAAACGCAAAATTAAGGGTGTCTGCATAAATATCATAAGCACCAAAACGCAAATCGTTAAAGTAGAGTTGTTCTCCTTTTTTAGAAACAGCATACCAACCTTCAGAAATAGTTATTAAACGACTCAGTGCTTTTTTGTCTTCAATTTTATCTAATAGTTGATGCTGTTTAGGGACTTTAATAAAAGAAATAGACTGAGTGTCAAAGATTGAATAATCTGCTAATACATAATGGTTGCCGGCATCTATGTTAGCAGACCATAACAAAGTATTAAACGGTGCTGGCCTAGTGTCTATCTTAGTGTAGTTAATATTTTGATTGTCAAGTGCAGTTGTGAACTTAAAGTAAGTAACACCTTTTAAAAGCAATGTAATTAATAAATAGCTAGAGCTTAATATTAAACCGAGTGTGTTAACACGCTTTCGTTTTTCTGAGGTTCTTGGCAGTCGCATTGCTAAAATTACACAGACTAAAAAGGGCAAAGTGTATAAAGGGTCTATCACAAATATATTTTGATAAGCTAACCTTAAATCGAAAGGCCAAAATAATTGTGTTCCCCAAGTTGTATGTGCATCTAAAAGTGGGTGTGTAACTAATCCCCAAAAAAATAACCAAGACCATTGTTGCCAAGTTGCCTCTTTGGTTTTGTAATAGAGTTTTGAAATTAACCAACCCAATAACGGAGCCATACCAATACTAAATAATATGGAGTGACTTATGCCACGATGTATTTCAATTGCAGTAATAGGATCTAAAAAGTTACCTACCAAAGTATCTAAATCTGGAATTGTACCTGCAATAGCACCCCAAAGCATAGCTTTGTTTCCTACTTTTTTACCAAGAACAGCTTCGCCTACAGCGGCACCTAAAACAATTTGGGTTAAACTATCCATTTATGAGTCTATAATCTGCATTTTCTTTAATAAGAACGAGGCATTCATGTTTTGGCAAATTCCGTTTTTTAAGGTGTAATCAAAATGCAACTCGTTATCTATAATTTCTGCGTCGAAATAGTAATTATGTACTTCGGGTAAGTTATTGGCAACCTCACATAGACTTAAGTCGTGTGTAGCAATTATACCTGTGGAGTTTGTGCCATTTAATTTTTCAATAAACTTTTTAGAACCTATGGCTTTGTCTGTTGAGTTTGTTCCTTTTAAGATTTCATCTAAAATTATGAAATAATCATCCTTAGCAATTTCATCTACAATAAACTTAAGACGTTTTAATTCTGAAAAGAAGTAAGAGGCATCATCACTAAGTGAGTCTGTAGTTCTCATACTCGTAATAAGCTTAATAGGATTGTAGGTGCAGGTTTTTGCACAAACAGGTAAACCACAGTTAGCCATAACAACCATAAGAGATACGGTTCTTAAAAATGTACTTTTTCCGGCCATATTTGCACCTGTAATGATAAAGAAATGACCGTTTTCTATATGAAACGAATTCTTTACAGCCACCTCACTAGCCATTAATGGGTGCGCAGCATCTTCTACATTAAATACAGAAGGTTGCTCTGTTATTTTTGGGAAAGTAAACTCCTTATGGTTAAAGCTAAAATTACCTAGACTGTTGTATGCATCAAACACAGCAACAACCTCAAACCAATCTGAAACTTGGTGTTTGTGGGCTTTTATCCATTGCTCAATTTTGTAAGATTGAAAATTATCCCATTGTAAAAAGCCATTGCCAAAAATGCCAAAAAGCATATTGTTACGTTGGTCTAAAGCACTTAATAGTTTTGAGAAACGAGATAATACTAGTGATGCTTGTTCTTTCTCAGTTACTATTTTTGCTTTTTGTTCTTTTAAAAATTCAGAAGAAAATTCTGTAGCTTCAATTTGCTGAATAAGTTGATAGTATTGCTCAAATAAGCCTTGTATCTTAGAAGTGTGAGAAGAAAGCAGATTTACTTTCTTTACAAACAATCCTGTTATTGCTAAACCAACAAAGAACCAAAAGCCTACAAGATAAACTGAAACAATATCAAAAAAATAAAGCGCAATTAAAGTAATTGAGATTCCGCTAAAAACAAATGGTAGCCAAGTAAACAATTTTGGGATTGCGGGTTTGTAGTTTGCAAGCCATGTCTTTACAGTTTGTGTGGTAATTTCAGTCTTTACCAAGCTTGCGGTTGCAGAAAAGTTTTGGCGCCATTCTGGTTTTTCAGCAAGTTCTTTTATAGCTTCTTGTTTTATTGAGATTCTATGTGTCTCGTTAGCTTTAAGATACTCTGCTAACTTGCGTGCTCCTTCTGTTAACGCAGCTCTGTTTAAATATTGAAAAAACGATTGTGGTCCAAATAAATCTATATCGTGACTATAATGGTGAGCAGGATCTATATATTCTGAACCGTTTGGAAGCTTAGAGTAATTACGGTTAAGTACTTCTAATTCAATTTCATTTAAAGCCACTAATTGTCTTAGCTTGTCGCGTTTTGCCTGTAAATTTGAGTGACGCGACACCAAAAATAAAAACACAGCTATAATCACAAAAATGCTTAATAAAATAGCTTGAGTGTTTGGGTAAGACGCATATACTACATAGGCGCCAACTATAAATACAGCGAGTCTTAACATACTAGACCATAAAAGCTTGGTCTTTAATTGAGATAAGGCTGAGTTATGGGTCTCTAATTGACCTTTGTAAAATTTTTTAGCTTCTTGCATAGCTGCAAAAGTAAGGAATTGAAAGCTCAAAACTCACCTAATTAAATCTGCTGAATAGGGTTTTAAGAATCTAGATTGTTAAGCGTTTCTTTTTGTTTTTTTGTGAGGTTGGCTACAACTAAATCGTAACTATAATCTATAAGAGTAATGAGGCGTTTTGTAGGGACATTGCTATTAACATTTACACTGTTCCAGTGCTTTTTGCTCATATGGTAAGCTCCGTAAATATCATCAGGAAACTCATCTCTCAATTCCAAAGCTTTGTCTGGATCGCACTTTAAATTTATAAATTGATTTCCAGACTCCCATTTTTCTAAACCTACTAACGCAAACATTTTATTCATCACTTTAAATACAAGCGTATGCTCATCAAAAGGAAACTCTGCAGTGGTTCCTTTTTTAGAAAGACAATAGTTTTGTAGCGCTTCAATATTCATAACTAATTGGTTGTAATTAAGTTATTTAATTGAGAGGCTTCTTGTGATGTAATTTGCGCTTTGGGTAAATGCAAGACTTCATTTTTAGAAGTTCTTAATGCATAGTGTGTTTCATTTTGCTGAACACTTTTAAAAAATTGGTGTTCTAATTCTGAAACAGCATCATCTTCTTGTAAAATAATTTTGTCTGGTGTTATTTGAAATTGAAAGGTGTACCCTTCAAACATACGTGGTTTTAAAAACGGAATTATAATAGGTTTTAAGGTATAATAAATACCGAAAACTAAAGTGAAACCAGATAACGATTGTATGAAGCTAGACTCTACAAAATAGTAATTGTACAAACTTAGTGCTATAATAAAGGGACCACCAAAACGTCTCATAATCTTAAGGTATGGCTTGCCTACTTTATAATAGTTGTTTCTATAAATTGAAATACGTTCTGCTTTAGTAAGTGTAATGGTGCTCATTAATGTAGTTTTTTAATGTCTCCTTTTTCGCCATCTATAGCTAATGCAGAGTAATCTAATTTCCAACCTATAGTTTCAGCTAAGCTTTCCATTAATAAGATGCTATTTAAGGCTTCTTTCTTGGCTTGCTCTAACAATCCACTTTCTGGAACTTTATCAATTATATGTTGTTTGGCCTCGCGGTTCATTTCTGTAAGATCGTGGCTTGTAAAAGGGTTTGCCCAACCTTCACGCTTGTCGTAAAATTTCACATCACTATCTATAGTTAAAATTTCAGGTTGTGGAAAATTTGAAATTTTAACCAGTTTTTGTTCTGGATCGCTTGTAAGCTCAATCTTATTTAAATCGAACCCAACGTGTGCCTTTGCATTAATAAGTATAATTGCTTTTTTTCTGCCAATAAAGTAATCTACCCATTTGTCTTTTAGGCTTTTGTAATGGTAAATTTCGGCAAAATCACCTTCTACAGTTACCAATTTACAAACACGCTTCATCTTCTCTAAAAGTACAACGCTTTGTGTGTCTGTACGTTTACGAGAATTGCGTTTAGAAAATGCATTAAAAATAAAATAGGCGACAATTGCGCCACCAGCTAAACCGAGGAAAAGTAACTCCATAGACTACAAAGTTAGTAGTTTTTTAAATATCATGGCAGTATCTATAAGCTTCAACAGGTACGAGATGCAAAAATAACTTCTTATCTCTAAAAATTTAAAAGGATGAGTTTGTGGTATAGTCTGTTTTATAAAATTCTATAAAGAACAGGTTTGCTTGGTGAGGCATCATTCTCAAAAGAGGCAATTTGTAAATTAAGAATATAGTCTCCATCTTTTACAGCATTTGGTACATAGATTAGTTCTGTGATAGTGGCATTAAACCTTGTGTCATTAGGATAATTCCAGAATGCATGATGTGCCAATAACTCTCCACCATCTTTTTCTTTATCCACACTTGGTAAATCTATAAGCAAGTGCTGTACACCACAACGCCTAATATATGCTGCTGCTTTTTCTGTGAGATACGGCCAATTGGTATTGGAGTATTGGCGTGTTTTCTTTTTAGAGGTATTGGGCAGCGTTCTTATAATAAGTGCTTCGGCTTGATGTGGTTTAAAAAATGTTTTTATCTGTTTCTTAGACAAAACAAAGTCTTCGTTACGTTGTTCTGGAACTATAGAAATTACTTTAGCTTTAAACATATATGTTTTTAAGCTGTTGTTAATGCTATGAAACTGTTCTGTAATATGGCCAACACATTCTGTATGTGTTCCGTGCGCGTGAGGATTAAACCAAATGTTGTTAAAGTTTACATCTGCGCCCTCAGAAACTTTACCAACCCATTTTTTATCTGAAACAGGCTCTATTTTTGGGGCTTTTAAATACCAAGCTTCTGGATTGTTATTACCATCTTTAAGAGGCAAAGAAATATCTATAGGTGCATTAAAATCGACAGTGTAAAGTGATTCTTTATGTTTTATGGTGGCCCGCACAGCGATTATATTTTTTAGAGTTCAGCTAAAGTTACATGAAATAAAATAAGCTCGCTATGTGAAATAGCGAGCTTTATTAAATTTTTAACCCTAACCTTATTTCTTAAGGTTTAGTATAATGATAAACAATCTTCCAAATATAAAAGTAAACAATCCGAAAACGGTTGTAAGAAAAGCAATTTTTAAGCCGCCTGCCATTACGCCTTGCGATACACTGCCAGCACCTTCTATAGCATCAAAAGCTTGTATGAGGCCAATAACACTACCTAAAATTCCCCAAGCTAAAATAAATAATGAGATATTACTAAGCAATGTGATAGTATGATCCTTGTTTGCTTTTGTAACAAGTTGCCTTACAAATAGAGCTACAAGAATTATGAAAATGAATACTATTGGCCACATGAAGAAAGGACCACCTTCGTTAATACGATCTAAAAGCATAATACTGTGTTTTAATGATTAATAGGTGTCAAAACTAGGCACTATAAAGCTACATTATTTTTATTTGCGACCAACAACCAATTTATGAGTGGTTTTTACAGCATCTTGTATAAATTATTTATTAATAAACTTGTTATGACTGAAAACCTTGTTAAACCAGTCATTCGTCTCAAAAGTTATAAGTATTGCTCAATTTTTAGCATCTTGCAGTGTGGATATATTAAAATTCAATCAAACTAAATTTTTAGCATCTCATATTCTTTTATGGATAGGTGTTTGGTTCTTTTTTGTGTATTTCTTTAGTTACAACTCATCAAACTCACTTTACGTTACTTGGTTTTCTAGTATTTTGTTACCCTTAACAATGGCAACAACCTATACTACTGTTTACTACCTTATTCCTAAATATCTATTAACTAGAAATTATGGGTTATTTGTACTATACTCTACCTACACATTAATCTTTACATCTTATATAGTTGTCCTTACAATGTTTGGCAGCTTTATGCTTTTGTCTAATTTTAATGTAGTGGATATGCCGCCTATGAGTAGAAACTTTGTGTTTATACTTATTTTAGTATACCTCATAGTAGGTCTTGTAAGCTTTGTAAGTATACTTAATTATAATTTTAAGACGCTATCAAAAAATAAAGCCTTAGAGAATAAGATATTAGATGCACAGCTAAAAATTAAAGACCAAGAATTACATTATTTAAAGAAGCAAATTCATCCTCACTTTCTGTTTAATTCTTTAAATACCATTTATGGATTTTCACTGAAGAAATCTGAACAAACTCCAGATGTTATACTGAAGCTATCTAATTTGCTAGATTATATTTTATACCAAGTACAACAACCTAAGGTAGCTTTAAAACAAGAGATTATACATATTGAAGATTATATTAGTCTTGAGCAAATTCGTTTTCAGGATACCTTAAAAACTAAGGTAAACTACAACACCTTTAATCCTAATCTTGAAATACCACCTATGCTGTTTTTACCATTTGTTGAAAATGCATTTAAGCATGGCGCAATCCTCAATGGTTTCTTACAGATAGAGATGACAGTAAATGTGCAGACAACTAGCATTGAGTTTGAGATAAAAAATACAGTAAAATCTAAAACACCAGCTAACGGTAATGGCTTAGGATTACCAACCATTAGAAAGCGATTAGATTTGTTATACCAAGATAATTATGAGTTAAACTCTAGCTTAGTGAATAACTGGTATACTGTTAACTTAAAATTAAACACCAATGTCTAAAACATTTAATGCTATAATAGTAGATGATGAGCCTATTGCTAGAGACATTATACGAACGCATTTAGAAAAGCTACCACAACTAATAGTTAAGGCAGAATGTAAAAATGCTATCGATGCTTTGGCAGTCTTAAAAGCAGAACATATTGATGTTGTTTTTTTAGATATTAATATGCCCGAAGTGTCTGGTTTATCTTTTGGGAAACTCATAAATAAAGATGTGAAATTAATTTTTACAACGGCACATAGAGAATATGCTGTTGAAGGCTTTGAGCTACAGGCTGTAGATTACCTTTTAAAGCCAATTTCCTTTGAGCGCTTAAAAAAAGCTACAGATAAATTAACAGGGTTTGTACAAGAAACAGAACAAGAAATTAGGGTTAAAACAGATACACCTTCAGATTTTACTTTTGTAAGAGCCGATCGTAAAATGGTTAAAGTAAATTTTGATGATATTAGCTATGTAGAAAGTTTGAGTGACTATATAAAAATACATACTAATACAGATACAGTAGTTACTAGAGAGACAATTTCAAACTTTGAAGCCAAGTTGCCTAAGCTTCAGTTTGTAAGAACACATAGGTCTTTTATCGTTTCAATCTCAAGTATAGTATCTTTTACAAATGAGTATGTTGAGGTGCCAAATAAAGCGATTCCTATAAGTAGAAGCTATAAAGAAGAGGTATTGTTAAGATTGCAGAATTAATAAGTGCTATTTTAAATTCAGCATAAATAATTCTGAAGCAATTCCGTCACTTAAAAATTTACCTTTTTTTGTTACAACAATGGTATCTCCGTCTAAGAATAAAAGATGATCTTCTATAAAATTTTTGGCCTGTTGCAATACGTAAGTTTTAAAATTTAGGCCAAATTCCTTTTCAATTTTACTAAGTGAAATTCCCCAAATGGTGCGTAAGCCTGTCATGACATATTCATTGTACCTGTCTGTAACAGATAACGTTTCAACCTCGTTAGGGATAATGTCTTGTTGTATGCTTTTAATGTATTTTGGATTGTTATTTATATTCCAACTTCGTTGTTTGCCATTATAGCTATGTGCAGAAGGACCTATGCCAAGATAAGATTTACCTGTCCAGTATGCCGTATTGTTTTTAGAGTGATATCCTTGTTTTCCAAAGTTTGAAAACTCATAATTACTGTAGCCTGCTTGCTGTAGTGTTTCAATAAGAATATCAAAATGTTGTTTTGCTAAATCATCATCAACTGGAGGCACAACACCTTTTTCTATATAGCGTTTAAGTGCAGTATTGGGCTCAACAGTAAGCGCATAACTAGAAATATGTGGTATATCAAGTTGTAGGGCAATGTTGAGATTCTCTTTCCATTTCTGGGTTGTCATTCCTGGAATCCCATAAATGAGATCTATTGAGATGTTATCAAATTCAGTTTTTGAAAATTCTATACATTGTAAGGTTTCTATAGCATTATGAGCACGATTCATCAGTTTTAAATCGTCTTCAAAAAAAGATTGAATGCCAATACTAAGCCTATTAATTTTAGATTTTCCTAACTCTGTAATTTTGTCTTTGGTTAAATCATCTGGATTTGCTTCAAGCGTAATTTCAGGAGTTTCAGAAACGTTGTAATTAGTATAAACAGTTTCAATAAGGCTATTTAACTCTTCAGCGGAAAGTAGAGAAGGTGTGCCACCGCCAAAATATATACACTCCACAGTATTGGTAAGCTCAACTTTACGAAGTGATAATTCTGTTTTAAGAGCATTTACAAGCTCATCTTTTTTCTTTAATGAGGTAGAAAAATGAAAGTCGCAGTAATGACAGGCTTGTTTGCAGAATGGAATATGTATATATATGCTAGACAATGAAAGTAATTAATGTTATTAGTTAGCTATTTTATGTAAACTCAGATGTTATTTTACAATTCGCTTTTCATTCTGTTTTACAAAGGCATCCCAGCCAGAGTAACTTTTACCAACTTCAATACGGCCAGTGTTATAAAAATGGCAAACTGCTGCTGCAAGGCCATCTGTACTGTCTAGGTTTTTAGGTAAGGTCTTAAGTTTTAAAACACTTTGTAGCATTTTGGCAACCTGTTCTTTACTGGCATTTCCGTTTCCTGTTATTGCCATCTTTATTTTTTTTGGCAAATACTCTGTTACAGGAACTTCTCTGCTTAATCCTGCAGCCATAGCTACGCCTTGGGCACGACCAAGTTTAAGCATACTCTGTACATTCTTTCCAAAAAATGGCGCTTCAATAGCTATTTCATCTGGATTAAACGTGTCTATCAACTCAATTGTACGTTCAAAAATAAGTTTAAGTTTAATATAAGGATCTGTATATTTTTTAAGCTGAAGTTCATTTAACTGAAGACACTCCATTTTTTTATTTACCACTTTAATTACTCCAAAACCCATAATTGTGGTACCTGGATCTATGCCTAATATGATGCGTTCTTTGCTCAAAACTTTAGTGTAAAACGTTACTTTTGGATATGCCGAAGTTGCCTCACAAACTTACACAATTCTTAACTGCTTTCTTTAAAGTAGCAGTGGTGATTTGCGTGTGCATATTTATTTACAAGCGATTACTAGACGAAACGGAGTTTAAAATTGAAAATTGGCTGCAGTTTCTTATAAACAGTAAAATATTCACGCTTAAAGTGATGATTGTTTTGGTGAGTTTCACACTATTAAATTGGTTTCTTGAATTAAAAAAATGGAAAAGATTAGTTTATCCATTTTCTAAAATAACTCTCAAAGATGCATTTAAACAATGCTTATCTGCTCACGTATTGGCTATAATCACACCTTTTAGGACTGGAGAATACGGTGTAAAAGCCGTGTATTTTCCAAAATTTATGAGAAGTGCCATAATTAAACAAAACGGCTTAGGGCATTTTATGCAATTGGCAGTTACTGGTTTTTTTGGTGTAATTGGGTGTATTAGTATTGCTTTGTCGCAATATCCTGATAAAGCAATTCTCATAATCTTTGGTGTAACGCTATTAATAGCATCTATAATTTTAATAGTGAGAAAGCTAATTAATCGATTTAAACTAGATGTTATTTTGATTACTCAAGTTCTTAAATTATCTATACTTAGGTATCTTGTATTTGCACATCAATTTTATTTCATATTGCTAATTTTTAATATTCAAATAGGGTATGTTTTAGGGATGTCGGTAATTTCTGCAACGTATTTAATTGCTTCAGTAATACCAATTCTTAACCTCTTTGATGCAGCATTAAAAGGGAGTATTGCCATAACATTATTTTCGTTATTTGGTGTAAGTGCTATGCCTATATTTTGTGCAACATTGTTAATGTGGATGCTAAATTTTGTGTTTCCAGCAGGTGTAGGAAGTATATATTTTCTGAAATTAAAGACTCATGATAGGTTAACCACAAAACTAGTGCAGGATGTTTAGCATTGTACTAATAGTTACTTGTTGCTATGTATTGCTGCTTGGTCTTTTTCTTGTTGGTGCCTTAAGGTTACCTGAGTTTAAAGCCACAAACACTTCTCATTTTACTAAATTTTCTATAATAGTTCCTTTTAGAAATGAAGTCGAGCATTTAAATGAATTGCTAACCTCATTTGAAAATTTAGATTATCCAAGGTCACACTTTGAAATCATACTTATCAATGATTCATCTGAAGATGGCTCTGTCTCTTTAGTTAAGTCGTTTACTCACACAACTAATTTAGAAATTAAGCTGATGCACTCTTATGGAACAACAAAATCACCTAAGAAAGAAGCACTTTTAAAAGGAATAAACAAATCGAATAATAATTGGATAGTAACCACAGATGCAGATTGTGCAGTACCAAGGTTATGGCTAAAGACACTAAATGCTTTTATCATAACCAAAACGCCTAATATGGTAGTTATGCCAGTCTTTATAACAAATGGACATAAAAAAACTTTAGAATGTCTTGAAACCTTGTGCTTGCAGACTGTTACAATGGGATCATTTGGTGTTGGTAAACCTATTATGAATAATGGTGCTAATTTGGCTTACCAAAAATCTGATTTTTTTCATGTAAAAGGATTTATAGGTAATGAACAAATTGCCAGTGGAGACGATATGTTTTTATTTGAAAAATTTATTAAATATAACTTGAGTGTTCAATATCTTAAATCTAAAAGTGCAATTGTATTAACTAAGCCTCAAAAAAACCTTAACAACTTAATCTCGCAACGAATACGCTGGGCATCTAAAACAAGTGCATCTAAGAATGTTTTGCTAAAGATTAGTGGAGTTCTAATTTTTAGTATGAATTTACTTGTGCTTATACTTTTAGGTTACAGTATTCTTATATTAAAATTGAGTACCCCTTTATTAATAGCTATTAGCTCGAAATTTTTAATTGATCTTATGATTATGGCTTTTGGAGCCAAATTTTTTATTTACAAGCTTAATTATTTCAATATCTTAAAACAGAGTTTAGCATATCCTTTTGCCAATGTGTATATAGCCATACGCTCAATGTTCGGAGGTTTTTCTTGGAAAGATAGAGCCTTCGAAAAATAATTTAATTAGAGACTATTATAATAGGAAGGTCAAAAGTTACACCAACAGGAACTCCTCTTTTTTGTGCAGGATAAATTTTAGGCAGTGTATTAATAGCATTAGTGCACCAGATTTCTAGAGTGTCTTTGTTTAAGAGGTTATAACCACAAATTTTTTGTAGTTTAACTAATCCTTTATCGTTAATTTTCAGATTTAATGTTATTGTATCATTATTTGTATTACGTTCTAACGGGTGAAAGGTAGACAACTGCTCATAAAAATGAAGAGCTATGGTTTCTTCAAAACATGCTTTTATTTTTTCTCTTTCAGATAAACTTTCACAGAGATCAAATGTTGGGTAGCTATCTACTTTAGACCAATTTATTTGATGAATTTCCTCCTCAACAACATCTTTTGATGAAATTTTATTTAGCTCAAAGCCATTGCATCCAGAGCAAATTATAAGTAGAAAAAATAACGACGAGACTCTCATGGCTTCAAAAATACAAATTGATAAAGTATTAATAAGGCACTTAGAATCATATAATTAATACACCGCTTAGATTTTAGTGTATATATTTTATTTTGAAAACCATTTTACTTTGTTTTCAATAGGTTCTCTGTAGCCTTTTTCAATAGGCTCATCATAATACCCCATATATAGAAAACCTAAACAAGCTTCTCCTTTTTCTAAGTTTAAGAAATCATTAGTGTACTTAATTAAGCTAGGAGAGCTCCAATAACAACCTATTCCAAGCTCTGTGCACATTAACCACATGTTTTGGACTGCCATAGCCGTAGCGGCAACCTCTTCCCATTCAGGAACACGTTCGTTCAGATCTCTCTGCATGCAAATTGCAATCACTGTATGAGAGGATTTAAATTTTTGAGAAATTTTCTTTGCTTTGAACTCAGAAGGTTTTTCTATTTCTTTCAAATAGGTACTAGCAAGAAAATCCCCTAATCTTAATTTTGCATCATCTTGAAAAATTTTAAAACGCCAAGGTTCAGTTTTCTTGTGAGTAGGAGCCCAGTTTGCTGCTTCTAAAACTTGAAGTATAGTGTCTCTAGCAATTGGCTTGGTGTTATATTGTTGGGGAAATACAGAACGTCTATTTTTAATTATATTGAAAAGCATTTTTTATTTTAAAGGTATTAATTTAAAATATGCTTGAACAAAAAATATTGAAATTTTGTTTAGATTCAAATGAGGGGTTTCAGAGGTTAATTATCAAGTGTTTAAAGTGTATTTTCTATTTTCAGAATTTTAATAACTTGAAAAAAAACAAAAAATTTAAAAATAATGTTTGTGGGAAAGAAAAAGACATGTATATTTGCCCTCGCTAACAAGCAAACGGTCTGGTAGTTCAGTTGGTTAGAATACCTGCCTGTCACGCAGGGGGTCGCGAGTTCGAGTCTCGTCCAGACCGCAAATTAGCAAAAAGCTTCAACATTTGTTGAAGCTTTTTTTATATATTTACAGTGTTGTGAGCTGAACNTGTTCAGCTAGGCTTGTAGTAGAGCCAATGAGAAGCTTATCCTTTAGGATGGGCTTTTTTTGATTAAATAAANTTTTGGCGTTCTACAAGNTANGTGGTTAAGATTCGATTAAAGTCTTTAGTCGTNTCTGCGGTTACATANTTAATCTGATATTGAATACACTTTAACCTTAAGTTTTTGAAATATTTAGAAATTGCTTCATTGTAATTGTCTTTAATACTATCAGCATATAAATTAATATGCTCTCCTGTTTCAACATCTACATAGCGTTTTGGACGATTNTCAAANTTNAANTTGANTTCTTTTTCAGAATCATANGTNTGAAATAAGATGACNTCGTGTTTGTTATGCTTTAAATGTCGTAATGCATCAAATAACTTTTNTTCATCCTCATTGCTTTGAAACATATCTGTAAATAAGAAAATCATAGAGCGACGATGAATATTTTCTGCAATTTGATGCAAATATTTGTATGTCTCAGTATCCTCTTCTTGTGGATTAGTNNTCACTGTTTTTTCTAGCTGATCTAGCAACATTGCTTGGTGACGATCACTTCCTTTTTCTGGNGCATAATATTCATATGTGTTACTATAAATACTTAATCCTACNGCGTCTCTTTGTTTTTTNAAAATTGTCATTAAACAAGCACTTGCCAATACCGAAAANCCAATTTTATTTAAGCTGTCTAAAGTCTGNGTTTTGACTTTTGGATAATGCATAGATGCAGAATTGTCTAAAATTATATGACAACGAAGGTTAGTTTCCTCTTCATACCGCTTTGTATAAAGCTTGTCTGTTTTGGCAAATAATTTCCAGTCTATATGTTTTGTNCTTTCACCATTATTATACACTTTATGTTCGGCAAATTCTGCAGAAAAACCGTGAAACGGACTTTTATGCATACCACTAATAAAGCCTTCGACAACCTGCTTTGCTAAGAGTTCTAAATTTGTAAAACCACTTGTTTTATTTACTTGGTCTTGAAGATTCATTCAAATTTTAAATTAAAGCTCACGCGTGAGCCATTATGAAGTTTGTTTATTTTCTGTAAAAGTCAAGTCTAGCGATAGTTTTAATGTTTTTTTTGAAAACAAAATAAATGCTATTAAGAATTAAAGATACACATTTGGAAGGTGAGTAAAGAACCTGTGATATCAATTTAGTATTTAGATATAAAAACAAAAAAAAGGTTTAGCAAACGCTAAACCTTTTTTTTAAAATATGAAGATTAGATTATAATAATGCATCTAATGCTTCAGCATAAGTGTTTTTTGGAGCTACACCAACTTGACGACCTACTACTTCACCATTTTGGAAAACCAATACAGTTGGAATATTACGAACTCCATATTTAGCAGCAAATTCTTGATTTGCATCTACATCTAATTTTCCTACTACAGCTTTACCTTCGTAGTCTTTACTAATATCATCTATAATTGGTCCTACCATACGACATGGTCCACACCAAGCAGCCCAAAAGTCTACCATTACTGGCTTGTCACTTTTTAATACTGTGTCTTCAAAGTTTGCATCTGTTATTTCGAGTGCCATAATTTTTTGTTTTAATTGTTATACAAAAGTAGTCAAATATTTTTCCAAAGCTTACAGTGTAAAAATCAGTTTTAGTTATGGAGCAATACGTCTGGCTTATAATGTTTTACTCAATGTGATTAATTTTGAAACAGTTTTATAATTTCTTGCTGTAATACTTACATTTAGAGTACTCTCCATTTTGTTNGTTGTAAGTTTTGCGCGTCCNGCTCCTTTTTCGTAAACTATATAAACACAAGTTGAGGTTGCTACAAAATGTTCATCGATAAATTGTTGCTTATTTAAGGAAGTGACATTCTCGCTTTTAGGCTTACTCTGATAAAAACAAAAATAACTTTTCTCTAACTGTTCATTCGTAAAGGGAGAGCTTTTAACTAGCTTGTCAAGTTTATTGGGAGTTAATATAATTACTGGTATGTCCCAACCGTATTTATTTTTTATAGCTTNCTTTATGAGTTCCTGNAGGNNNTTATTNTCAATNGGTGNTTTAAAAAGAATATTGCCGCTTTGAATGTATGTTTTTACGTTTTTAAATTCTAAACTTTCAAATAGCAGCCTTAANTCTGCCATGAGTATTTTTTTGTGTCCNCCTACATTAATACCTCTTAAGAGTGCTATATATGTATTCATGATTTCTTGAAAATATCTTCTGCAATTAAATAACCGCCAGTCCACGCATTTTGAAAATTAAAACCTCCTGTAATGGCGTCAATGTTTAAAACTTCACCTGAAAAATATAGATTTTTGTGAAGCTTACTTTCAAAAGTCTTAAAGTTAATATCTTTTAAANTAATNCCNCCAGCAGTGACAAACTCTTCTTTAAAGGTGCTNTTTCCGTTAACTTTATAAACGCCATTTGTTAGTTCCTCGGCTAAGTTTTGAAGCTGTAAGTTATTTAGATCTGCCCAGTTTTGGTTTTCAGATATATTTGAGGNTTCTAAGAGTTTGTGCCATAAACGTTTTGGNAACTCAAACTGAGCGTGAGTGTATGGAGACTTTTTTGAATTATTTTGTTTTAATACATTTAATTCTTGAAATGTTTCTTCTGTGGAANAATGTGTACGCCAGTTTACAGCTATTTTAAATTGATAATTCTTATCGTTAAGGATCCTTGCTCCCCAAGCAGATAATTTAAGAATCGCTGGACCACTCATACCCCAATGCGTTATTAATAACGGGCCAGAAGCTTCAAGGTTATTAGTGTCTAAAACTTTTACAGATGCCTCTGTAGCTAAGCCCATTAAATCTTTNATNCTNTAATCTTTTATNTTGAATGTAAATAATGATGGTACGGCAGNTTTAACTGTGTAATTTAATTTAGTGAGTGTCTTCCACATTTTTGGATTACTGCCTGTCGAAACAACTAAATGNTTTGTTGTATAGGTATTATTTGTAGTATTAACAATCCAGCTTTCGTTNTGAGGTGAAATATCTGTAACAGATTCTTTTAATTTTATATCAATACCCAATTCTTCAGCTTGATCTAAGAAGCAATTTATTATTGTTTGAGAATCATTGCTAACAGGAAAAATTCTGCCGTCGTCTTCAATTTTTAATTCAACACCACGTTCTTCAAACCACGCCATTGTGTCTCCTGTCATAAATCTATGAAAAGGGCCAAGCAATTCCTTTTCGCCTCTTGGGTAGTTTTTAGACAGTTCTTTAGGGATAAATTCTGCGTGGGTTACGTTACAACGACCACCACCAGAAATTTTCACCTTGGTTAAAACTTCTTTACCGCGTTCAAGTATTGCAATTTTAGCATTTGGTAATTTTTCAGCAGTATTTACAGCGGTAAAAAATCCAGCTGCGCCACCACCAATTATTAATACATCATAAACGTTCATAGGGTAAAAATAGTGATTAAGGAGTTGTAAATGTATGTTGGCAAGCCTTAATTAAATAGTAAGGGATCATCTGTTATGATGGCGTCTACCTGAAGATGGCTAAGTGTTTTTATAAGAGAATTAGTNTTTACCGTCCAAGTGAAAATTTTTAAGCCTCTTTGTTTTATTAATTGAACAGAATCTTCATTTAACAAACTATAATGTGGATGAAATGAATAGGCATTTATTGTTTCTGAAAANTATAANGCTTCTTGAAAATTAAAATTAGTAAGTANACCAAGTTTTGCATTAGCATCTAATNTTCTATATGATTTTAATTCTTGTTTGTAAAAACTTGAAATTATAATGTTAGTGTTTAAGGCGGTATGTGNTTTAAGAAGTTCAAAAACCGGTAATGCTGTTTTCCTGCCTTTCAACTCAATGTTTAGATATGCGTTTTTAGGGATAATCTCAAGTACNTCGTTAAGTGTAGGAATTATAAATTCACCTTCTAGTCTTAAAGNCCGNAATTCATTATAAGTGAGATTTTCTATAAGCCTAGAGTCTTTAAAACAACGNTTTAAATCTAAGTCNTGAAACACTATAACTTCTCCAGTTTTGCAACAATGTACATCTATTTCTACNCCGTTTGNNCCAAGTTGAAAAGCTTTCTGNANAGAAGGCANTGTGTTTTCGTAAATATGACTNTTAGCGCCACGATGCCCTATGCAAAGAGGCTTATGCATTTTTGAGTATATCTTCTGCAAATTTCTCACACAGATTTATTGTCCCTTTTACATCTTCTAGAGTTGTTCTCGGGTTTATTAAGCACATGCGCAACACTATTTGATTTTGAAGAATTGTCGTTACAAGAAGCGCCTCTCTTGAAGCCATTATCTTTTCGCTAATTTTTTGGTTTAACTCATCTAATTCTTCCTCATTAAGGTTTAGTTTAATTGAGTTGTATCTAAAATTAATTACAGCTAGTGTAGCGGGTGATACTACTTCCCATTTAGAACTCTTGCGTAAAATAGCCTCTGTTTGCTCTGCAAGNTTTAAGTTATAATCTATTGCTTTTCTAAAAGCTTTTAGCCCAAATGTCTTAACAGACATATATAATTTTAATGCTCTAAACCTTCTTGTAAGTTGTACGCCATGATCGTAAAAATTTATTTCACTATCATTGCCTTCAACATCTTTTAAATATTCAGGTTTTTCTGTAAATGTATGTTTTAACCACTTGCTGTTTCTTACTAATAGNCAGCCCATTTCATAAGGTTGGTAAAACCATTTGTGAGGATCNACAGTTAGGGAATCGGCTTTATCAATTCCTTTNAACAANTGCTTTCCATTTTTAGCTAAAATTGCTGCACCGCCATAGGCACCATCAATATGAAACCAGAGTTTTTCTTTCTTGCAGATTTTAGAAAGTTCTAATAATGGATCTACAGTTCCTGTATTGGTTGTTCCAGAAGATGCTACAATACAAAACGGCTGTAAGCCTTGTAAACGATCTTTTGCTATAGCATTCTGTAACTTGTTAAGAGACATTTTAAACTCTAAATCTGTTGGGATGATCCTAATTTGATCTCTTCTAAACCCTAAAATGGTAATAGCTTTAATGTTTGAGGAGTGTGCTTGATCGCTAAGGTAAAGAACAGCTTTACTAAAGTCTTCACCACATTTAATACGTCTTGCTGTAACAATTGCTGTTAGATTTGCCATAGAGCCGCCACTAGTAAAGATACCGCCACCACGTTTAGAGGGAAACCCAAACAGTTTTAAGAGCCAGTTAATTGTTACAATCTCTAACTCTGCTGCGGCAGGAGAAGCTACCCAACCACCAGAAAACACATTAAATCCTGTTGCTAAAGTATCTGCTATTGTGCTTACATAGTTACTTGGTCCTGGAACAAAAGAGTATGATTTTGGATGCGAAACAATGTTACTGTTAGACATCACCTTGTCTACCACAAAATTAAGTACGCTCATAGCATCTGTTGGTTCTTCTGGAGCATCTTCAAGAAACAACTTGTCCATATCTTCTCTTGAGCCTTCGGCTACTGGTAATTTTGAGTTTTGAGTATCAAAATGTTCCACGAGTTCATCTATAGCTTTATAGCCAAGTGTTCTCATTTCTTCTTTGGTAAGTTCTAATTTATGGGCGTTTGTTGTCATCACTTAAAATTATATAAAAAAAGCTTCAGAATCTACCGAAAACCTATTTCGATACATTCTGAAGCTTTCAGTGTTTTGCTAAGGCGTCTAATAAAGACGTGCTTCAATAATTAATAAAAAAAAGAGCTTTAAAATAAATTTTAAAGCTCTTTGTGCGGGCGAGAGGACTCGAACCTCCACACCTTGCGGCACCAGATCCTAAGTCTGGCGTGTCTACCAATTCCACCACGCCCGCGAGCGATTTTATTTAGAAAACTTCCTCGATAAATTGAGGCTTCCTCTAAAAAGGAATGCAAAGATAAATATTTTCTTATAATTGAAACCTAATTTTTATAAGAAATTTGAGACTGATTTTCGTATTTTTACAAGACATCAAAAAAATGCTATGGCAACAATACAAAAATACCTAGAAGAACATAAGGATCGTATGCTACAAGAGCTTGTAGACTTACTTAAAATTCCATCTATAAGCGCAGATAAAGCATATAAGGCAGATGTTATAAAAACTGCAGATGTTGTAAAACAACGGTTAGAAGAAGCAGGATGTGATATCGTCGAAATTTGTGAAACGCCAGGTTATCCTATTGTATATGGAGAAAAAATTAAAGATAAATCGTTGCCAACTGTACTTGTGTACGGTCATTACGATGTGCAACCGCCAGATCCTGTAAATTTATGGGACAGTCCGCCGTTTGAGCCTGTTATTAAAAAAACAGAGTTGCATCCAGATGGTGCTATTTATGCAAGAGGATCTTGTGATGATAAAGGCCAAATGTATATGCACGTGAAAGCTTTAGAGTACATGACTAAAAATGATGAGCTGCCGTGTAACGTTAAGTTTATGATTGAAGGTGAAGAGGAAGTTGGTAGTGAAAGCTTAGGGTGGTTTTTAGAGCGTAATCGCGAAAAACTTGCTAATGATGTTATTTTAATTAGTGATACGGGAATGATTGCTAAAGACGTGCCAAGCATTACTACAGGATTAAGAGGTTTAAGTTATGTTGAGGTAGAGGTTACAGGACCAAATAGAGATTTACATAGTGGTTTATATGGCGGTGCAGTAGCAAATCCTATAAATATCTTAACGAAGATGATAGCTTCGTTACATGATGATGATAACCATATCACTGTTGAAGGTTTTTATGATAAAGTAGAAGAATTAAGTGTAGAAGAGCGTGAAAAAATGGCTGAAGCTCCATTTTCATTAGAAAACTATAAAAGCGCTTTAGATATAGATGCTGTATATGGTGAAAAAGGATTCTCCACTAATGAGCGTAATTCTATACGACCAACGCTAGATGTTAATGGGATTTGGGGTGGTTATATAGGAGAAGGAGCAAAAACGGTTATACCTAGTAAAGCTTTTGCGAAAATATCAATGCGTTTAGTACCAGATCAAGATTGGCAGGAAATTACAGCATTGTTTAAACTACATTTCGAAAAGCTTGCGCCTAAAGGTGTAAGAGTAGAGGTTAAGCCTCATCATGGCGGTCAAGCATATGTTACGCCAATAGATAGTGATGGGTATAAAGCTGCAAGTAAAGCTTATGAAAAGACATTCGGGAAAACGCCTATACCTCAACGTAGTGGTGGTAGTATTCCTATTGTATCACTTTTTGAAAGAGAATTAAAAAGTAAGACAATTTTAATGGGCTTTGGTTTAGATAGTGATGCCATACACTCTCCAAATGAACATTTTGGTGTTTGGAATTATTTTAAAGGTATTGAAACTATTCCTTGGTTTTACCACTTCTTTACTAAAATAAAGAAATAGCAATATATCACACTAAACACCTAATAATTGATAATAATCCCGCAAAAAAAGTAAATTTTTGCGGGATTATTGTTTTTGCACTGTATTTTATAATACATTCGTTTTTCAAACCAATAAACCCTTTATTATTATGAAAAAATTATTTTGCCTATTAGCTTTAGGTGTAGCTTTAGTGTCCTGTGAAAATGATACTATCGAGCAGCAATCTGATGAAGTAAATATTGCTTCTGAAACTATAGACCTTTCAGATTTTTCAACTTCTAGCGATAAAAGTTTAGCTTATGATGCACCAGAGAACTCTAGAAAATGTAAGTCGATGGAAGTATTAGAAAGACAAATAAAAGAAAATCCTTCGCTTTATAATAAAATGCTTGCCATAGAGCAGTTTACAAGACTTAGAAATGCTAAGAAACCAGGTGGAGGAAATGGTAATGGAAACGGAAACGGTAATGGCGGAACTGATGGTGGAGGTTCTACTCCAACTGAAGATAACTTAGGGACACTAAATATTCCTGTTATAGTTCACGTTATTTATAATAATGCTAATGAAAATATAAGCGCACAGCAAATAGACTCTCAAATTGCTGTTTTAAATGAAGACTTTAGAGCAACAAATGGAGACGTAAGTCAAGTGCCTTCAGAATTTGCTGGTTTAGTGGCAGATTCAAACATCAACTTTTCATTAAGTCAAGTTATACGTGTAGCATCCACAAGAACATCTTGGGGAACTAATGATGCTATGAAATATGCTTCTAATGGAGGATCAGATGCTGTTACACCAAATGCTGCTTTAAATATTTGGGTTTGTAATATAGGTGGAGGAATATTAGGTTATGCTCAATTTCCAGGAGGAAACTCTAATACAGATGGTGTTGTAGTTTCACCACAGTATTTTGGTACTACAGGTTTTGTTTCTTCTCCATTTGATGGTGGTAGAACAGCTACTCATGAAGTTGGTCATTGGTTAAACTTAAGACACATTTGGGGAGATGGTAGATGTAGACAAGATGATTTTGTTGCAGATACACCATCGTCTGATGCACCTAACTACGGTTGCCCTTCATACCCTACTGTTAACTGTAGGTCTAATGACATGACTATGAACTATATGGATTATGTTAATGATGATTGTATGTATATGTTTTCACAAGGTCAAAAAGAACGTATGAGAGCATTATTTGCTAGTGGTGGTCCTAGAGCTACGTTTGTAAATTAATTTAAAATTTATATAACTTAAACCGCTTAAGAGATTAAGCGGTTTTTTATTTTATTATGGTTTTTAACGAACATCAAAATTTTAACCAATGGTGGCTTTGGATTTTACTATTAGTTATTTCTGTTGTTTTTGGCTATGCTATAATTCAACAAGAAGTTTTTAATACGCCTTTTGGAGATAAGCCAGCACCTACTTGGGTGTTAATCTTAATCGTAGTTTTATTAGGAGGCTTAGGTTTGCTTTTAAAAGCATTTATTTTAAAAACAAAGATAAATTCTGAAGAGATTTCATTTAGTTTCAAACCTTTGGTATCTCGTAAGTACACTTGGAGTGAAATTAAAACTATTAAAGTTATAGATTACGGCTTTGTAGGAGGTTGGGGCATAAGACTAGCCACAAAATATGGAACAGTTTATAATATTAAGGGATCAAAAGGGCTACTAGTTACTTTGATTAACAAGAAACAGTTTGTAATAGGAACTCAAAAACCAGAAGTTTTAAAAGCGTATTTAATCAGGTTGTCTGAAACTAATACGGTTGTTAAATCTTCTTTACATAATCTGTGATAATTACTATCTGTTGGCCGTCAACCTTGCCTTCAATATACTTTTCATTTTCGTGGTCTAAAGAAATTCGCCTTACTGCAGCACCTTGTTTGGCTACAAGACTACTTCCTTTTACCTTTAAATCTTTAATAAGTACAACACTATCGCCTGCTTGTAATACTACACCATTACTATCCCTATGTACAAGTTGATTGCTAGTGTCTACACCATCACCTTCAGCTTTTGCCCAAGCTAATTGATCTTCCTCCATATACATCATATCTATTAAATCTTGTGGCCAACCTTCTGCCTTAAGTCGTTGTAACATTCTGTAAGCCATAACTTGTACTGCAGGAACGGTACTCCACATAGAGTCGTTAAGACAGCGCCAATGGTTAGGATCTCTTTGGTCTGGGTTTTCTATTTGAGAGTTACAGGTATTACAAATCAAAATAGCAGCTTCTTCACCATCTTTAGGAGATGACGGTACATTATAAACGCCTAACTTTTCTGAAGAACCACAAAGTTCACATTGGTTATTGCTGCGCTGCTGTAATACTCTTTCTACACTCATTTTTTGTTTATTTATGGTGCAAAGGTAACCCAACCTCATTAATCAATGTGATTTCGAAACGATATAAAATTCAAGAGAGGTTTAATTTTAGAGAACTATAGTCTAACAGCTCTAAAATTATTTATCAGAATACACCTTTATAGGTTCTGTAATCTTTGGAGATTTAACAGGTGGTTTTGCTATTGCGGTTTGATTTTTCCTGCGTATATGTTTACAATAATATGAAAACAGCTCATTAGCATCTGCTCCTAGCCATTTTTTTACATATATAGTCCAGAAGTGATATTGTACATACCAAACACCACGTTCTTCATATAACCTGGCAGACGATTGTAACTTTTTATTAATGACAACAAACTCTTTGCGCTCATATAATTCATTAATTAAAATATTGTCTTCATAGATGATAAAAGATTCATCAAAACCTCCAATTTCATTAAATAAAGCTCTTGTTATAAATTGACTTTGATCTCCGCCACGACACGCACGCCAGCTAAATTGCGTTAGCCAACTTGCTAAACGTAACCACCAATGGTTGTTATCAAACTGCATTCTAAAACAACCAGCAAGATTGTCTTTCTGTATTTCCTCTATTATGTAAGTGTCAAAATGCTTAGGAGGAAATGAGTCTGCGTGTAAGAAATAAAGTACGTCTCCTTTTGAGTTTTTAGCGCCTGTATTCATTTGTTTAGCTCTCCCTTTTTCAGATGGTATAAGTTGAATCTTATAGCCATCAGCAAAAAAATTAGAAACAGCTTCTTGGGTGCCATCTGTACTGCCACCATCTATTACAGAAATATCTGTGATATTAGTTGCGGTAGAGCTATCAACTAAATGTTGAAGTAAATTTGTAATGTTATCAGCCTCGTTTAACGCTGGAATAATAATACTAAGCATATACCAAACTTACGGAAAGTATACCTTGAAAGTTTTTTAAAACCTAAAAAAACCCACTTGTTTCCGAGTGGGCTTGTAATTATTTTAAAATAAGGTGCTTATTGCTCGTTAAGATCCCAATTGTATTCCTTAAACGTAATCTCTGCATTAGGATTTATCTTGGTATCACTATACTTATTAATATATTCTGCCAAGTTTGGTTCGAAATCTTTGGTGTAAAAGCTGAAAATCTTAGATAGCTTTGGAGCATTCTCTGAAATCTCATTTTTATCTGAATTTATAAATTCATTAGTTACCAAGTCTAACTGTTCGTTTATTTTTCCAGCAGTATATGCTTCATCTAAAAGTTTTGGGCAAGAATATGATGCACAGTTAATAGCAAAATGAATTCTAGGCTCATTCATTTTTCTTAACACACCGTTTTCAAGAGATCCCAAGGATAGCATACTCCCATCAATTGGAATAAATGCATTGGTAAAAGCACCATTTATATCTTGTATACTATTTGTTGGATAATTTCTCAAAATTAAATCAACCGTATAGGCATTATAAGTATTTATGTAATAGGCAAGTAGTTCTTGTACAGACCAATTGCTGTTAGGTTTGTAAGATTGGAGTGTGTTTAAATAACTGTCTAAGGCAGCTCTGTCGTTTTTAAAACCTTTATAGTCTACAAAACCTGCTTTGTTTACGTATTTCTTTAAAAGGGCATCCCATTCGCTGTGGTCTACATTTACTTGAGAATTTGCAGTGGTAGACATTAAATCTCCATCTACCTTCTTAGTTGGTTGTCCTTGGCTTGTTAAACCTGCAGCACCAATTAGTGCGCAACTTTGCAATCCAGATACTGTTATGGCTATTATTAAGAATTTGAATATTAACTTCATTTGGTTTGTGTTTTGGTTAAAGGATAAAATTCCTGTTTAATAAAATCTTTAGGAAAACGCTCATCACCATCAAAACCTAATTCAATATCACGACCGTCTTCTGGAATATGGTTGGTACCAAAAAGGTAATCCCATATACTAAGAGTAAGTCCGTAATTAACACCATACTTTACATGTTTTGGCAAAACTTTAGCATGATGCCATATGTGCATCTTAGGATTATTAAAAATATATTTTAAAGGGCCATAGTCCCAACCAAGATTTGCGTGATTTAAATGGCCAACTGAAAGTGCAAAGAAGTGCACAATGGCAACATCTGCAGCATCAAAACCACCAATTAAAGCAATAGGAATATACAGTGCAGATTTATAAACTACAGGTTCCATCCAATGGTAGCGTAAATGAGCAGCAAAGCCCATTTCTTTTACAGAATGGTGTAGTTTATGAAAATTCCATAGAAAAGGAACTCGGTGTAAAAGGCGGTGCACATTCCATTGTGTGAAATCTGAAATTAAAAAGAAAATAAGTAATCCTACGCCATAAGGAAGCGCATCCACATCAAATAACTGTGCGCTTTCCAAACTAACTCCAAAGAGACTTAAGAAATTATCAAAAAGTAACGCTACAGTGTTGGAAAGTGCGATGAACACAATTAAATTCAATAAAAAGAAATTAAAGAACATATAAAATGTATCTAGCCAGAAGTCTTTTCTGAATATTTTTTGGTTCTTACGCCAAGGAAATAAAACTTCTAAACCCCAAACCACTAAAGAGACTATTATTAATCCATAAAAATAGTTATCCCATTTATTGTAACTCGTGATTTCTGAGAGGAGATAGTTCCAATATCCCGAATAGGAGTCTTGTATGGTCTGTAAAATATCATTCATAAGCCTTGCAAAAGTAGTCGAAATCTTACCTAAATCATTTCAATTGTAAATACGATTTATTAATAGTTAGATATTGAAACGCTATGGTTTTAATATCGTATTTAAATAACAACCACATTTGTATTGAAACTTTTTACACTATTCTTTTTATTTCTCACAACGACCATAGTTGGGCAAAACCAAATTTCCAAAAAGGGGTTGATTTATCATAATAATGAACCACTTGCTAACTGTAAAATTATAAACAGCACAGCAAACTTTACTACAGTTTATTCTGACACCAATGGTTTCTTTGAGATTTCTGTAGCGCTTAATGACACTTTACAATACATATACTCCAATGAACTTGTAAAGACACAGATTATAACAAAAGAGGTTATAGAAAAAGAATGGTTAGAGATTAACATTTTACAAGGTATAAATATGTTAGATGAGGTTGTTTTAGCGCATAGGAAAGATTTAAATGCAGTGTCTTTAGGAATTAGTAAACCTGGTATTATGCAACCTACAGTTTTTGAAAGACGGTTGTTAACTGCAGGCGATTTTAAACCAATACATCTTTTAGGCTTACTAGGCGGCTCTTTGCAAATAGACCCTATACTAAATGCTATAAATGGAAAAACTAAAAAATTAAAGAAATTGGTAGCTTTTGAGAGAGTTGCTGCCGATGTAGAATACCTTGAGAAAAAGTATTTACTCTTTATGATGTCTAAATTTAAAATTGATAAAGCAAAGGCAACCTCATTCTTTGTATATGTGGCAGAAGAACAATATTTGAGAAACTTAATTTCTGAAGAAAACGACTCTGGAATTAAATTTTATCTAATAGATAAATTTGCCGTATTTAAATCTTTTGGAAACTAAAAAGAGCCTCATTACAGAGACTCTTTTTTAAAAAATTATAATACTTAGCAACAACCGCCACCATCATAATGATAGGTAGACTCGCTAAAGTAAATGTCATCTCTGCCTAAAGCTTTTAATGCAGCAGCTGTTTTGTCGCAAATTGCTAACGGCTGATTTTTTAATAAAATATGGCCTTTTTTGTCATCAAAATAATCGTCTTTACCGTAGTAAATGGCTGCTTTACCTGTAAATACACAAGGACCATCTTCTGGCATTGGGTCTTTAATTGCTGCAACTTCAATAGACTCTATGTAAATTAACTCGTCTGTAGGGTATGCGCCAGGATTTAAGATGCGGTATGGTTTTCTTGCTCTAATTTCGATTGTGCCAAAACCTACATCTGTTAAAGCTTTTACGTATTCTTTTATTGGTAAACTACCACTAAGGCATAAAGCTCTAAGACGTTCGTCATTACGTAGAGTTTCATTCATGTCTTGCTCGCAAGTAGGATCACTCATTACAAGTTTGCCATGTGGTTTTAATACACGGTACATTTCTTTAATGGCACGTGTTAAATCTTCGGCCTTAAAAATATTGAATAAGCAATTTTGTGCAGCCACATCTATACTGTTGTCCTCAACTGGTAAGTTTAGCGCATCTCCTTTTTTAAGGTCTACAAACTCACTTTTAAACCAATCGTTCTGTTCTTCGGCAATCTTAAAGTTTTTGCGAGAAGCTTCAAGCATTTCATCAACAACATCAATACCAACGACACCATTTTTTTGACGGTTAAAATATGAGAATTGTAATAACTCCATACCGCCACCAACACCTACGTAAAGCATTTTAGGGTTATTAGACAAATCGCGAGCGTGAACAGTACTTCCGCAGCCGTAGTTCATCTCCTGCATGATTTTTGGAATTTTTAAACCTGGTAATTCCCAAATAGGATTTGTAGTACAACATAATCCTACATCTGGTGTTATTGCTGCTTCCTTGTAAACATCATGTGTGGTATCTAAATAACTCATAGTTGTAACCTTGTTTTAAATTGTAGTTTGACTAATGCGTGAAGGATTGAGGCTTTGTTGAAGCTCTTTTGCTTTTTTGCAAAAAGCGACTGCCGAAAGCCTGACCTTTAGGGCACGCCATACGCTTATAATGTCTTAATTAATTCTGTAAATAATGTGATCATATGTGGTTCTGCTTTTTCTGCCATCGCTATGATTTCTGAAATATCTACAGGTTTTAAATTGTCTGGGTCACACTCGTCTGTTAATACAGAAACGGCTGCGACTGGTAAGTTTAGGTGGTTTGCCACTATAATTTCTGGAACAGTGCTCATTCCTACTGCATCTGCACCGATAATCTTTAAGTAACGGTATTCTGCTCTAGTTTCTAGCTGAGGTCCGAATACAGAAGCGTAAACGCCTTTATGTAAATTAATATCTTTAGATGCCGCAATTTTCTCGATTGTTGCACTCATGGTTTTGTCATAAGGAGCGCTCATATCTACAAAACGTTCTCCCATTTTTTCTACACCTTTAAAAGCAAGAGGAGAGCCACCTTGTAGGTTTATATGATCATCTATCAACATCATCTCACCTTTCTTAAAACTGGTGTTTATAGCGCCAGAGGCATTACTTACCAATAGGTGTTTAATGCCCAACTCGTGCATAACACGAACAGGATAGGTTACATCTGTTAATGTGTAACCTTCATATAAATGAAAACGACCTTGCATTACAATTACATTCTTACCTTCTAAAGTGCCGTAAATAAGTTTGCCTTTATGAAACTCAACAGTAGCAGTTGGAAAGTTAGGAATATGGTTATAACTAACTTCGTGCTGTATGTCTATATGGTCTAATATTTTACTTAAACCAGTTCCTAGAATGATACCCACATCTGGAGCAGTAAATCCTTTACTTTTTAAATATTCTGAAGTTTCTTCTATATATGCTTTCATAGTCTATTGAAAATCTTTGTCTAAATAATTTGGTAAAAATTGCTGAAACGCGTCTACATGTTTAATGTCACTAAAGTAATCTACATCATTTCGTTCTGCTAATACTTTTACATTGGTGTCTTCTAAATCTTTTAAAGTGTTTGCCAGCACAGTATCTGTACCCCAAGTTTTGTTAGTGAAGACTTTAGTTTGCAAGCTACGCATTCCTAATAAATAATATCCACCATCTTCTGCAGGTCCTACAACCGCATCATGGTTTTTTAATGCAGAAAACGCCTCTTCTAAATCTTCTTGACTCATATCATACATATCACTTCCTATAATGATAATGTTTTTATAGCCATCTTTAAAACCTTGTTCAAATGCATGTTGCATACGTATACCTAGGTCTTCACCTTCTTGTTGGTACTTGGTGTATATAGTTTCATCCCAAATATCATTTTCTCTCACTTTTACAGAATAATATACAGCTTTATTTACATCTAACTGTTTAGTTATTGAAACTGTATGATCTAATAAGAATTTGTAAATTTTGAGGGCAGACTCATCTCCAACAGTTTTGGCTAAACGGGTTTTACATTTGCCCAACTCAGGATTTCTAGTAAATATTAAGAGAAGGTTTTCAGATTTAGTATTGGTCATTAGTGTGTAATCTTGTAAGCGCTATTTTTATAAATAACTTATTTATGTTTAATATACTTTATCTCCAGTTTTTAAATACTTTCCCCATACTTTAGAAAATACATGAACCTTATTTGTTTTCTTGCTTAAACTATCAACTACTGTAAAGCCAGCATCTTTCCAGGCAAAAATACTACCATATAAATTCTGTATATTGGTATAGCCTTTATTGCTTAGCTTTTCGCCAAAAGTCTCACTCCTAATACCAACAGAGCAATACACTACAATAGGTTTAGATTTTGAAATAGATAATGTATTTAAAATAGAGTCGTTTGGCTGTTCACCAACCCAAACGGCATTTGGTAAATGGCTAACTAAAAACTCCTGTTTTTTTCTTGTATCGAGAATAGTATAAGTATCCTCATCCATTTTAAGTTCTTGCACAGAAATGTATGGAATACTACGTGTATTATATTGCTCCAAAAGTGCATCTATATTTTTTTGGGCCAACATTGAGCCAGCAGAAAAAAATAATAGCGAAACCAGAATAAGAGTTTTCATAATTTTAGAAAATACCAGACTAAACTAAAAAGCTTTTCGACTAAGTTTAAGAGTGCCTTTATGCTACAGTACCTTGGCAGCTACTACCAGCACCAGCAGTACAACCATAGCAATGTTGTGAGATAATTATGTTTCTGTCATTAAGTAAATCTTCATTGTAATCTGAAACGTGTTTAACTTTACTAGCAACCTTTAAGCCAAGCATTTGGTTAAAATCACAATCATACAACCAACCATCCCAACTAATTGAAATTGTATTAGTACACATCACATTTTCAACTGCTGCAGGATTATAGGCATCAACTAATTGATACATGTAATCTTCATAATTTTCTGAAGCTATTAGATAGTCTAAGAAACGCGCAATAGGTAAGTTAGTGATAGCAAAAAGATTGTGAAACTGTATGTTAAAATCTTCAAGCAACGCCTTTTTAAAATCTTTCTCCATAGCAGCTTGATCGCCTGGTAAAAAGGCTCCACTAGGGTTATAAACAAGGTCTAAGCGTAAATCGCTTCCTGGCATACCATAGCCACGCTCATTTAGTTCTTGCAGCGCTTTAATAGATTTATCGAAAACACCATCACCACGTTGTTTGTCTGTCTTACCACGAGTCCAGTGTGGCATAGAGGATATTACGTGAACATTGTGTGCTTTAAAAAAGTCTGGAAGGTCATAATATTTTTTGTTTGCACGAATAATGGTAAGGTTACTACGTACAATAAAATCTTTAATACCAGCTTTTGAAGCCTCTTCAACAAACCAACGAAAATTTGGGTTCATTTCTGGGGCGCCACCAGTTAGGTCTAACGTATGTGCTCCTGTAGTTTTAATAATTTCAAGACATTGTTTCATAGTCTCGACCGTCATAATTTCCTTACGGTCTGGTCCAGCATCTACGTGACAGTGTTCACAAACCTGATTACACATATACCCTAAATTCATCTGTAAAATCTCAAGGGTTTTTGGGCGTAAAGGGAACTGGTTTATTTCAGAAATTTTTTCTTTAAAAGTTGGCAATTCACCACTTTGAAAAATTCCGTTTGAAAGTATTTCTAACTGTCTGTTTGCATTTGCTAATTCGCTGTCTTGTTTCTTTAGAGACTTAGTCGCCATTCAATATAATATTTAAGATGAGAGTTTAGTGTTTTAAACTCACAGAGCTATTTAAAAATTCAGTTTTAAAAGATTTTAGAATTAAAAATCTTAGTGAGAAAGTTTCTCATATTTATTCATCATCTGTACACCATGAACTAGTGTTGCGCCACTCTCAATAGCAGCACCAACATGAACAGACTCCATCATTTCTTCTTTGGTAATACCACGCTGTAAGCCATCTTTAGTATATGCATCTATACAATAAGGACACTTAACAACATGTGAAACAGCTAATGCAATTAAAGATTTTTCTCTCGCAGATAATGCGCCTTCCTCAAATACTTTACCGTAATAATCAAAAAATTTTGTACCTAGCTCTTCGCTCCATTCTGTAATTTTTCCAAATTTTCTTAGGTCTGCTGGGTCGTAATATGTTTTGTTCATGATCTATATTTTTGCCTAAATATAAGTATTAATCGTTATTAACTATAGATACTTACGAGGAACTTGGCATTATAGTTTTTTAAAATAGAAAAGCGTTCCTACAAATTGTAAGAACGCTTTAAGGCTATTTAAATAAATAGAATTGGGATTATTTTTTAATCTGAAGTTTAGTTACAAAAGAATTTCCTTTTGCAGTTGCCTTAACAATATAAAGCCCTTCAGATAAATTACCTGTTTGGATAGTGTCTTGAGTAGAAATGTTTGACTGCTTAAGAATTAACCTTCCGTTCATGTCATAAACCTCTAAAGTATCTAATGCCTGTGTTACGCTAAATCCTTGTGTTGCAGGATTAGGGTAAACAGAAAGTAAAGAAGGTTGTGACACGTCTTGAGTACTCAAGCTATTAGCTTCATTAGCATACACGTAAAACTGACCTGGTTCTAAACTTATCTCATTAGCTGTGTTTGTTACCTCTATAGTTTCATTAGTTAGCATATTATACCAAGTTCCTGTTTCTTGAAATGTTGGATTTATACTTTGTGTGGTAATTCCAAAGTTTCCTAAAACAGTGACATACCTTATAGAGTTTCCTGTAGCATTAGTGTCTTCTAGCTGTATTTTCTTTAAACCATTTGCGTTACCAACATCTAATGTAAAGGTTGTAGTTTTAAAAATTGGCTCTGCCAATTTTAACGCTATTAATTGAGACCATGTGTTATAAAGATCTACTCTATTTTGATCATTTAGAAAGTCCCAACCGTCTGGTTTTTCGTCCAGCTTACATTGGTCATTACCATAAGGTGTAGGCAACGTACCGTTAGAGCACGTAAAAATGCTTGTTTCATAACCAAGTTCTCCAAATTGCCATATCATCTTAGGACCTGGAACCGTAAAAAAGAACGCTCCTGCAGCTTCTAAACGGTCTAAAGCCGTTGGTAAGTCTGTTGCATCATAACTCGCATTAGAATTTCCGAAAGCTAAATTTTTATAGTTAAGACGTTCTTCGTCATGACTTTCCATATAACTTACTTGAGTTGGTGCGGTAAAATTGTTATTTATATAAGATACACCACTAATATTATTCTCTGTATTATAACCCATTGTACTTTGGTTATAAGGGTTTGTCAATTTATTCCAGGTCATAATACCTTTTCCTTCATCTAAGCGATAGTTACCCCATTCTATTTCTTCTTGTCTTGAACCTCCATTTCCTAAATGCTCAAAAATGATAAGAAAATCTTCATCTACATCCCATTGTGCATCTGCATATAGTTTTAAAACATCTACGCGGTCTTGGTTATAGCTGTTTGTACAGCCTTCATCACCTTCGCAATTTTGTGTAAATCCTTTAGTTAAGTCCCAACGCATACCATCTATCTTGTATTCTTCTATCCAATATTGAGCGGTTTGCATTACATATTGTCTTGTAGCATTGCTACTATGGTCAAAATCATTAAATACATTGTAAGAGTGCTGTGCAACTTGGTTAAAATATGGACTTTCTGCAGTTGCTTGACCACCATAACAACCATTGCAATTGTTATACATTCTGTATAATGGGTTTTGTCCTGTTGCTTGGTTGTAAACTACATCAAGAATAATTGCCATTCCTCTAGCGTGTGCCTCATCTACCAGTTCTTTAAATTTATCTGGTGTTCCATACGCCTTGTCTAGTGCCATGTGAAATTGTGGATTGTAACCCCAACTTATGTTTCCATCAAACTCAGAAACTGGCATTAATTCAATGGCGTTTATCCCTAATGTTTCTAGATAATCTAGACGATCTATAACATCCTGAAAGTTTTTATTGTCATCAAAATCTCTTACAAGTAGCTCATAAACCACTAAATCTTCTTTTGCAGGCTTTTCGAAATTGTCTATTTGCCACGTGTATTCTGATGCTCCTGGAATGACCCAACTAATTGCATCTTGTGTTTTGTCTGATGGATAATCAGGAATGTTAGGAAACGTGCTTTCTGGAATAAACACATCGTTGTTTGGTGTAAGTACTAGAGTAGAGTAAGGGTCTGCTATCGTAATTTCAGTATCAATTAGATATTGAAACAAAAGATTTTCTCCAGGCGTTTGGTTGTTTAATGTAATCCAATGTTTGTCTTGAGCTTCATCAAAATTTAATAAATAGTCATTGCTTAGTGCCCAATCTGTATCATTAAAATTACCAATAAGGTGTACATAGTCCTTGTTAGGTGCATAAAGTACTAAAGTAACAGATGTGTTATCTTCTGAAATGTTTATACCATCTTTCATTCCTGCAGGTACGGCAGCTAACGTAGGGTTGGGTGTTAATAAAACTTGAAATGTTTCACTAAGTGTTTCATTAGTGTCTGGATTTGTTGCAACCAATTCAAAATTTGAATCTTCTGAAACAATTACATCATATGTATATGTAGATAGTCCATTTTGAGTATCTGTACTAGTACCATTAACAAAGAGCTCGTAATTTGCATTAACACCCGTTTCAGCTTGAATACTTAATGTGTTTCCGGCATCTATAAATGAAACTGCTTCTGTAGGATTGTTAAGGTTTAATCCAAATACACCAACATTAAATATAAAATCTCCTGTTTGGCTAGCGCCATTTTGGCTTTTAGCAAGCACGCCGATTCGATCTATATTGGTAGAATTATAAAACTGCGTAGGGTCTGAAATTACATAAGAATATGTACCATCACCATTGTTGGTAAATTGAGCTTCAGCTGGTGAATTACCAAAACCACCACTACCAGTTACTGGAGAGTTGGTTGCAGCATCACTGTTAGGCTCATAAAACCAAGCCCATAAATATACATCTGAGGTTCCCCATTGTTGTTGTACATCTATACCTGATAATGTGATTGTAATTTCATCTGTTTGGTTAAAAGATGCAGGTGTAATTGTGATGTTTTGTGCTGAAAGCGTCATCACCATTA
Organism: Croceibacter sp.; assembly: GCF_002716225.1. Taxonomy (NCBI): domain Bacteria; kingdom Pseudomonadati; phylum Bacteroidota; class Flavobacteriia; order Flavobacteriales; family Flavobacteriaceae; genus Croceibacter; species Croceibacter sp. The sequence continues at coordinate 462,393 of NZ_PAZX01000007.1, forward strand.
AAACTGCTAAAAATGTAAAGATTGATTTCATAGAAATGTTTTAAGATAAAAAAGGCTGTGAGTTACCACAGCCTTTAAAAATTAGTTTCAGATTATAACAAATTCAAAGAAAACTGATAATTTCTAGGATTGCTTAAGTCTAATATAACTTCATATGTTCCTGCCTCGCTAACAGACATATTGGTAGAGCTGTTAAACTCTAACGTACCGTCTGACGCTAAACCAAAGTTAGTGCCCCAATCGTCATTAGCTCTAAACTTAAATTCACCTACAGATAAATCTAACGTAATAGACCAAGTTCTTGAAGCTCTGTCAAAAGTTAGATCCATATCTTGGCTCCAGCCAGAATCATCTCCAGTAGTAGCAAATCCTATAATACCCCAATCTGTTTTTTGTGCAGAGTAAGTAAGATCTGTTGTATTAGCATTTACTAGGTAGTAGCCTTCTCCATCTGGTGTGGCACAATTTCCTTCGCCATCTGCAGTAAGTTGTTGTGTGTAAGCTAAACTTCCTGAAGCATCACCATAATCTACATTTCCCCACGCAAAATTTCCATCTGCATCTGGTGTTACAAATTTGTATTCTGTAGTTAAGTACACAAAGCCTTCATAATCGGTTTCTCCAGTTGTACTAGCTTCTAAATAAGGTACAAACGCCACGTTTTCATTTTCGTCAGGATTCCACTGTCCAAAACTAGGATCTCCACCATCTTGGTGAGGTCCTGGAACTGCCAATCGAGGTCCGTTTAATGGAACATATGTGGTAACAGATACTGTTTGTAGGTTAGAGGTTCTTTCTAGAACACCAGTTTCTGTAGTGATTGTTGCCAATAGTCTAAAATCTAAATCTCCTGTTTCTCCTGCTTCTATACCACTTAAATTAGCAATAGTATTTAACGATTGGTGTGTTAAAGCAAAAGACGTCGTGAAGTTATCGTCATTAGAATTTGCTGTTATTTCTTGAGGTGCTGTAAACTCAGTGCCACCTAAAGTAGCTTGTAATGTATAGTTTACAGAGACTGTCGCGCCTTCCGTATCAAAATCTTCAAATGCAATAGTTGCAGCTGTATCTTCCAATGTAGAGTTATCTAAAACTATGCTTGAGCCTTCCACAGGAGCATTTAATTCTGGATCTGCTTCAACATAAGTTGTTGCTGTATATATTAAAGCTTCTGTGTTTCCTGAAGCACTTTCTCCTCTTAAGTAAAATGTAAACTCCTTAAATGGTTCTGCGCCTATTTCTAAAAGCGTTGTATTTAAGTTAGCAACACTTACAGTAAAGCTACTGGTTTGTGTTGTTCCTAAAGTTACCGTAGATGTAAACTCAGGATCTGCAGAAAGTACAATAGAAAAAGGACCTTCTTCATCTCCAGTAAAAGTTACTGTTGTTGCTGGGTTTTCTGGGTAAGAAAAGTTAAGACTTAAGTTAGAGACATCTCCATTATTTGCTGTAAATACAGATTCTTGATCTTGTACCACTAAAGACTCATCATCTTCACAAGCTGTAAACAACATAAAGAATGCTGCTAAAAAACTAAGTTTGTATATAAATTTCATAATGTTTAGTTTGATAAGTTAATAGGAATCATACCGTATTTTCCAGATAGGTCATTAAACCAAATCTCGTAAGCATCTGCTACTGGAATTGGAATTTCTCCTGCATCTGTAGAGGCTTGTCCAGAAAACTCACTAGTGCCACCCCAAAGAGTTCCATCTAAACTAAATTGAATACCACCAGTATTTAGATCTGTTGAAAGAACAGACCAGATATGAGGATCAAAAGTAGATTGTGTCATAGCAACATCTTCTGTAGTTGAAGAGCCTGTAATTGTTACTTGTGTGTAATCTGTTGCGCTAGCTTCATCAAAAAGATCTATGCTAAATGTACGTTCTGCAAGATCTATTGTAAATGAGTAATACCCTTCTGAAGGGACACTAAAAACGCCTGGATCATCTCCAGAACCATCATTTACATTTACTTCGTCACCACCGTTTGTTCCCCATTGTGGTTGCCATTGTCCTCTTACTTCAAGAAGTTTAAATGCCATATCTCCACTTAAGAAACGACCTGTATAGGTGTATAGGTTATCGTTTTGAGAATCTCTGTAAAGTAGTGGATTTTCGTTGTTGTTATTCCAATCTGCTTCTGTTGCGTTACCAACTAAATACAAATCTTTAAAAGGATAGGTAAAGAATGGATAGATTTCGAAAACAACAGTGTTTGATGTTGCTGCTAAGCTATTTGTAGTTCCTATTGAAGAATTAACTCTCACATAAACATCTGACCAGTTAAAAGGAGCTAACCCTATTTGGCTTGCTTTTTTATTTAAGTCGTTAACAGTTAGCGTGATTGCATTTGGCCTTCCTTTAGTTACAGTACCTAATGATAAGGCGTCTGTGAACTCTGCATTTGTAGCCATTTGTACGTCATACTTAATCTCTGTAGGTACGTTATAATCTGCTTCTTCCCAAGATATGGTAACTGCAGGATTGTCTACATTGCTAGCATCTAATAAGATGCTCGTAATGTCAAGTTCTAAAGCCACTGGCTGTGCAGTAAGCTCTGCTTGAAAATCTGTTGAATCGTCTTCACTACAGGCACTAACTAAAAGGCCTAGTAGGAAAAGCGACGCAATTTTAAGGTTCTTTATCATAATTATTGTTTTAATTGTATTGAATTAATAACCTGGATTCTGTATTAAGTTCGGGTTTGTTGCTATACTCGAACTAGGAATTGGGTAAAGTGTTCTTGTAGCTTCGATAGATGCTCCATCTGGGCTGTCTCCTTTGTACTCCCAAACGTATTGGTTGCCTGTAAATAAACCAAAACGAATAAGGTCTTGTCTTCTGTGGCCTTCCCAATGTAATTCTCTTGCGCGTTCGTCAATAATAAAATCTAGTGTTAATTGGCTATTTGTAATGTTACCTTGCGTACTACCAAAAGCACGCTCTCTTAATTCATTAATATAACCTACAGCTAGATCTAAGCTTCCGCCGCCACCTCTTAAGTGAGCTTCGGCGTACATTAGATAAACATCTGCAAATCTAAAAATAGGGAAATCTGCATCTGAGAATGTTAGGTCAGATCCTTGTTCTCCTGTTGATGTTCTGTTAGAGTATTTTGTAAGAATATAACCATTATTTCCTTCAGAAACTGGCTGTACGCTTATAGGTCTGCCACTAGTAATTAATGAATTTCTTTGGTCATTGTTGTAAAGACCGTCTTCAAATAGTTGAGAAAACTCTCTACGTAGTCTAAACAAACCTCCAAATCCTCCAGCACTAACACCTAAAGACTCTCCATTTTGCTCCATCTTACCAACTTGACCTTGTACTAAAATTGTAGTACCACCAAAGTTTTGAGCAAATAAACCATCGTTTACAGATGGTAACATAATCTCATTCTGTGCACCATTTGTATTGTTATCTGCCAAGAAATTATCTAAATAGTTTGGAGTAAGTGTATAACCACTACCAATAAGCTCTTCACAAATATTTAAACAGTCTGTATAACGGTTAGTTCCTATATACACTTCTGCATTAAGGTAAAGTTTAGCTAAAATCATCTTAGCAACACCTTGGTCTGCACGACCATACTCATTTTGTAATGCTGGTGCTAAGTCTGTTTGTGCTTCTAGAAGCTCTGTTTCAATAAAGTTAAATAACTCTTCGCCTACAATTTCTTGTGGAGGTGTAGCAGAACCAATAACATCATTCTCTGTAACAAAAGCAGCTTTTCCAAACATATCTAATAAATGGTAATATGATAATGCTCGTAATACTCTAGCTTCTGCTCTAAATTGAGTGATGTCTTGTCTTAAGTCATCAGAAACACCTCTTGAGTCTAATAGTTCGTCTGTGGTTTGTCTTAAGAATTCATTTGCTAATGTAACTGAAAAAGACGCTCTTGCAAATACTCCTAATATTAAAGGATTTTCTGCGTCCCAAGTACCACGTTGTATACCTCTAATTCCTGGATCATTTTCGAATGTGAAAATAGATTCGTCTGTTGAAAGGTTTTGTAAGTTATATAACCCTCTAATGTATTGTCCAGTACCAGCATCTAAGCCTCCAATATTTGAGCTGCCTGCGCCGCTTAAGCCAGAAAGCGAAAGGTTGGCATAAACACCAGCTAATAAACTAGTATAGCTGTTAGAGTCTGCAAAAAACTCGTCTTCCAAAAGTAATTCTGGATCGTTAGGTGTTACATCTAGGTCTCCTTCACAAGACGTGGTCAATGTGAAGACTGCTAATAACAGTAATAGTATATTGATTTGAATTTTCATTATATCTTTAATTTATAGATGTTATTAAAATTTGTAATTAGCTCCAAATTGGTACACTCTAGCTCTAGGGAAAATGGTGTTATCTACACCAGATGCACCTACTTCTGGATCTAAGCCGCTATAGTCTGTAATAACAAATGCATTTTGTACACCTGTCCAGATTCTTAAACTATCTCCCCATTTAGTATCATCTAATTGGATAGTGTATCCTAAAGTAGCATTATCCATTCTTAAGAATGATGCATCTTCAAGATATATGTCTGATCTTATAATTTCGTCTGTACTTTGAGTAAAGTTAGTTTCTAATACAGATGTAGGTATGTTAGCTAAGAAACCATTACTGTTTAAATTGTTATAGTATGCATTGTTAGAGCTTACATTGTTATAAACGTAATTTCCTAAGCTAGCTCTTAAAAATACAGAAAGGTCAAACCCTTTATAGTTTACTGTAGAAGAAAAACCTAATAACACGTCTGGATCTGGATTTTTAGAAATAAATCGGTCATTGTTGTCTATTAACCCATCACCATTAAGATCTACGAATGCACCTTCAATAGGGTTTCCGCTTGCATCATAAACTTGCTTATAAACATAAAAAGAACCTGGAGCAAAGCCTTCTCTCTGTAAACCAATAGTACCACCAGTACCACCAGCAATTCCTGTAGTTTCAATATCTAAACCAAAAGCAAGATCTTCAATTTCTCTATCTAAGAAAGCAGCATTAAAGTTTACGTTCCAGTTTAAGTCTTCTTGCTGAATGATATCAGAATTTATAGTAAACTCTAAACCTTTAGAGCTAAAACTACCAATATTTAAAAAGCCTTGGTTACTAAAGTTAGAACCATCTGCGATTGGTACAAAAGATAATAAGTCTTCTGAAATGTTTTTATAAACTTCAACAGAACCAGAAATGCGATTATTAAAGAAACCGTAATCTAAACCAATGTTAGTTTGCTTAGTCTCTTCCCACTTAAGCAACTCATTTCTAAATTGTGGCTGTGCAATAGGAATAGAGCCGTCTCCAAATTGATATTGAGAGTTAGGTTCTCCTAAAGCAAAGCGACTTGTAAACAATAAAGACTGACCAATATTTTGTTGCCCAGTTACACCATAACTTGCTCTTAATTTTAAGAAGTTAAACTTTTCAGACTCTGCAAAGAAATCGTCACTAATTGTCCAACCTGCAGAAACACTTGGGAATGTACCAAAACGCTCATCTGGGCTAAATCTAGATGTACCATCTCTAGTAACAGATGCAGATAAGAAGTACTTATCTTTATAAGACACCTCACCTTTACCTATGTAGGTTAATAAAACTACTTCTGGGTCTATATTAGTAGTAGGAACAATAAGGGTGTTTGGGTCATTTTGTTCTCCAGTAGAAAAACTTTGTGATTCAAATTTTTGGTAGTTATATACACCTTGTACCCCTAAAGTAAAGTCGTTTATAGTTTTGTCGTAACGTAATTGAAAGTTAAACTGCTGGTTAGTTCTTTCGTTTTCATAAGCACTGCTGTTTCCTAGTAAAACAGTTTCACCTTCGTCGTTTACTATTCTTACACCCAAGGCACTTTCTTCAGGTCTCATAAAAGTACCTTTACCAGTACTCTTATCATATCCTAAGTTTAATAATGCACTAAACTCTGGTGCAAAGTGAAACTTATAATCTAATACAACATTACCAAAATAACGTGTTACTTCACTAACATTTCTAGTTTGCATAAGCTCTGCTACTGGGTTCCTAGCAACATTGGCTAGTGGATCTCCATTTGAATCTGTAAACTCAAAGAAACCACCATAAGCAGATCCTTCTTGGTAAATAGGTTGTGTTGGGTCAAAACGCAAAGCACCACCTTCAACACCAGGACTAAACCTGTTATCCTCTAGAGTAAGGTTAGCATTAAGGCTTACTTTTAAGTGGTCATCAAATAAACTAGGGTTAACACGTAAAGAGTAGGCATTACTTTGAAACTCCGATGTTTTTCTTAATCCAGGTCTATCTGTAAAACGCGCAGAAAACCTTACTGGTAATGTGTTTTTAAACAAAGAACCATTTAAAGACAGGTTACTATCAAAAGTTACTTGATTTTCATAAATCTCATCTTGCCAATCTGTATTTGCATCACCTAATAATCCTACATCTTGAGGACGCTGCTCGGCTACTAATGCTCTAAACTCATCTGCAGAAAATACATCTATAGTTTTAGCAAGTGTGTTATAACCTACTTGTGTATTAAACTCTGCCTTAAACTTCTTACCACCTTTTTTAGTTGTGATAATAATTACACCATTTGAGGCTCTACTACCATACACTGCTGTAGATGCAGCATCTTTAAGAACAGTAAAAGACTCAATGTCTGAAGGGTTAATAGTAGATAATATAGATCTTGCACCGCCTACGGCATCATTATCTATAGGTAAACCATCTATAACTATAAGAGGTTGGTTAGAGGCACTTAGAGAAGCACCACCACGAATTCTTATGTCTGATCCTGAACCTGGTGCACCACTAGTATTAATAGATAAACCAGCAACACGACCGCTTAATAAGTTTTCTGGTGTCGCAATGTTACCTTGATTAAAATCTTTTTCTGTAACCGCAGTTAATGCACCTGTGGAGCTTTTCATGGTTGTAGTTCCATATCCCACAATAATTACTTCATTTAATTTTGCGGCATCTTCCTTCATTGCAAATGATAGGTTAGATTGGCCAGTATAGGTAATTTCTTGTTTTTGAAACCCAACATAGGTTACTACAACAACATCACCAGAATTTAGAGAAATTGAGAAATTTCCATCAAAATCGGTGGAGGTTCCATTTGCGGTACCCTTAATTAAAATATTTGCTCCAGGTATTGGTAATCCAGAGGCAGCTTCAGTTACTGTTCCAGTCACAATATCCTGCGCAAATAAAGAGAGCGGAAATAGCACAAACAGCCATAAACATTTAGTAAGTAATTTCATATAAAATAGTAATGAGTTAGTAAATGATTGTACTTAATAGATTCACTTTTCGTTGTTAAAAATATATAAATCATTAAGTAAACTTTAAGAAATAAAAAATTATCCTCAGCGAAAACGTTTTCGTGTTGACAACTTTCTATTTATGACAATATTTCATTAACATCCGTTTGAGATAAAAGGTTAATAATTATGCATTACCTTTATTGCGAATACAATATCCCATGAATAAAAAAGTCACATTAAAGTCAATTGCCAAGGAGTTAGATGTATCAATTTCAACAGTTTCAAAAGCGTTAAAAGACAGTCCAGAAATTAGTAAGGATACAAAGCAGAAAATTAAAGCATTTGCAAAATTTTATAATTACAAACCAAATAATATTGCTCTAAGTTTAAAGAACAGAAAAACTAAAACTTTGGGCATTATCATTCCAGAAATAGTACACCATTTTTTTACTACCGTAATTAAAGGTATAGAGCAAGTTGCTAATGATGAAGGTTATAATGTAATTGTATGTCTTTCTAATAACTCATTTGATAAGGAAGTTATAAACATGGAGATACTTGCTAATGGCAGTACAGATGGTTTTATAATGTCTGTCGCTAAAGAAACACAACAAAAGAAAGATTATCACCATTTGGTTGAAACCATAAACCAAGGTATGCCAGTTGTTATGTTTGATAGGATGATTCCAGAAATTAACTGCGATAAAGTTATTATAGATGATAAGAAAGGCGCACGACAGGCGGTTCAGTTTCTAATTGATAAAGGAGCAAAAAAGGTTGCGCTATTAACTACAGTAGATTATGTGAGCGTAGGAAAATTAAGAACTACAGGATATTTAGAATGCTTAGAAAGTAATGATTTGCCTATTGATGAATCCTTAATTCTCAAAATAGAAGATATGGACCATTATGCTGAAAAAATTGAAGAATTTTTGAAGCAAACCTCTTGTGATAGTATTTTTGCAGTTAATGAACATTTTGCTGTAGAGGCTATTAGAGCCTTAAGGACACAAGGAAAGTCTGTACCAGAAGATGTCTCTGTAATTGCATTTACAGATGGCGAATTGTCTAAACATTTCATACCAAGTCTTACTACAATTAATCAAAAAGGCTTAGAAATGGGTGCAACTGCAGCAAAACTACTTATTGATAAACTTGAGCGTCCAGAAGATGAAAAAGAGCTCTACCAAACCGTTATACTCGAAACATCACTTATTGAAAGAGAATCTACAAAATAAGATAACATTGCTTTTTTAGACATTTCTAAAAATTAGTTTATATTTGACCCGATTATCAAACTTAATGATTCACTTTTCGCTGTTAAGTCTTGATAATTATTCTTTGTTAAGGCTTATCGTCTTGTTTAATTAATACAAACGATATGCAAAAACCCAAGTTAAGTTTTTGGGAAATCTGGAACATGAGTTTCGGGTTTCTTGGTATTCAGTTTGGTTTTGCTCTGCAAAACGCAAACACCTCAAGAATATTTGAAACCTTAGGTGCTCAAGTAGAAGATATTCCTATACTTTGGATAGCTGCTCCTGTTACAGGATTAGTTGTACAACCTATAATTGGTTATTTTTCAGACAGAACCTGGACAAAATTAGGTAGGCGTCGCCCTTATTTCCTAATTGGCGCAATCTTATCATCTATAGCTTTATTTATGATGCCTAACTCTCCATCATTATGGATTGCGGCAGGTACACTTTGGATTATGGATGCCTCCATAAATATTTCAATGGAGCCTTTTAGAGCTTTTGTAGGAGATAACCTTCCAGACAGACAACGTACTTTAGGCTTTGCTATGCAAAGTTTCTTTATTGGTATAGGTGCTGTTGTCGGGTCTTTACTACCATATATTTTCACCAATTGGATTGGTTTAGAAAATACAGCGGCAGAAGGTGTTATACCGCCATCTGTAAAGTGGTCTTTTTATGTAGGTGGCGTGGTATTTTTAATGGCAGTCTTGTGGACCGTTTTTAAATCTAAAGAATATTCTCCTAAAGAATTAGAGGCTTTTGAAGCCGCTTCTAACGCTAAAGCATCTTTACAGCCTAAAATAGAAAACAGAGAAAAAAACATTAAAAACCAGCAAACTATAGGTTTGGTGATGGCTGCAATTGGAGCAATTATAAGCTACTATATCTACGCAAATTCACTCACTAAAGAACTATATATCTTGTTTGTCGGTTTAATTGTATTAGGCACCTTATTTATTATAGTAGCTCAACTTAGAAAACAAAACATAAGAAATGGATTTACCATTATTATGACAGATATGTTGAATATGCCCGAAACCATGAAACAATTGGCTTGGGTACAATTCTTTTCTTGGTTTGCATTATTCTCAATGTGGATTTACACCACAGCATCAGTAACTGGACACGTATTTGGTACTACAGATACTACAACTGTATTATATAATGACTCTGCAGATTGGGTTACTGTTATGTTTACAGTTTATAATGGTGTCGCTGCAGCAGTTGCATTTTTGCTGCCAGTACTTGCTAAACGTACAAGCAACAAATTTACACATATGCTAGCTTTAGTAATGGGAGGCTTAGGTTTAATATCTATCTACTTTGTAACTACTAAAGTAGGATTATTGTTGGCAATGGTAGGTGTTGGTGTGGCTTGGGCAAGTATATTGTCAATTCCTTACGCGTTGCTTTCTGGCTCATTGCCTTCAGCTAAAATGGGATATTATATGGGTGTATTTAACTTTTTTATAGTAATACCTCAAATAGTAGCTGCTACAATCTTAGGCTTTTTAGTTAAAGAATATTTTAATAGCGAACCAATTTATGCTCTAATCATAGGTGGTTTTGCTATGATCCTTTCTGGACTATTAACATTAAGGGTTAAAACCAATAAAAAATTAAACATTAGTGATGCAACAAACTAAAGGATTCATATTCGATTTAGATGGTGTAATTGTCGATACCGCCAAATACCATTTCTTAGCTTGGCGCAGTTTAGCGAACCAGTTAGGTTTCGACTTTACTGAAAACGATAACGAAAAGCTAAAAGGCATAAGTAGAGTAAAATCGCTTGAGATGATCCTAGAATGGGGAAACATCACTTTGCCTGAAGAAGAGTTTAATAAGCAAATGGCATTAAAAAATGAAGAGTATTTAGCACATATAAGTGATATGAATGCCTCTGAAATACTGCCAGATGTTGAGAAAACATTAGAGTACTTAAAAAATAAACAACAAAAAATAGCCTTAGGGTCTGCAAGTAAAAACGCATCTCCAATTCTAGAACGCGTTGGTTTGTTAGATACATTTAAGGTTATAGTAGATGGTAATGCCGTTACTAAAGGTAAGCCTAATCCAGAAGTCTTTTTAAAAGGAGCAAAAGGTTTAGACCTAAACCCAGAAGCATGTATAGTTTTTGAAGATTCAATCTCAGGCATACAAGCTGCAAACAAAGCTAACATGGTTAGTATTGGTATAGGAGACCCAAAGGTGCTTCACGAAGCAGATTATGTATTCAAAGATTTCACAGAGATTTCTGAAGCATTTATAAATAAATTAATTGAAAATGAAAACGCAACTCTAAAACAAAACTAAGAGTAGTGTTAATGACTATTGAAAATTTAAAGCAATGAATCAAGAATATATCACAGCCAACGCTTGGTCAATTATAGAAGATGATTTTGACAAAGACCGCGTAAAATCCTCAGAGAGCCTTTTTAGTTTAGGAAACGGTGCTATGGGACAACGTGCTAATTTTGAGGAAACTTATACAGGAGACACCTTTCAAGGTAGTTATATTGCTGGTGTTTATTATCCAGATAAAACACGTGTAGGTTGGTGGAAAAACGGATATCCAGAATATTTTGCCAAAGTACTAAATGCTCCAAACTGGATTGGGATCAATGTTACAGTTAATGGTGTAACTTTAGATTTAAATACCTGTAAAAGCATAACTAATTATAAGCGTGAACTTAATATGAAAGAAGGATGGTATGAGCGTTCATTTACTGCAGTCTTGCCAAATGATGTTGAGGTAAACGTAAGTGCAAAACGCTTCTTGTCGCTAACACATGATGAGCTTGGAGTTATTAATTATAAGGTAACTCCAGTTAATACAAAGGCCGTTATTGAATTTTCGCCCTATATAGATGCAGGTATTACTAATGAAGATACTAATTGGGATGATAAATTTTGGGATATACTATCTGTTACAGAAGCAGACCAACAAGGATTCATTGCCTCTAAAACTATGAAAACAGAATTCCATGTAGGAACTTACATGCAATCTCTAGTCTTTGTCGATGGGCAAAAGCAGAATTTAAAACCATCTGTCACCCAATCAGATTCAGAATTATATTATAAATACACATTAAATGTAAATAAAGGCGAAGAAGCTAGTATTCAAAAATTTGCGGGATATGTGACAGATATGAATCACAAAACATCTCAATTAATTGATGCAGCAAAGACAGTTCTTAAAGAAAGCATCAATTTAGGATATGAAACGTTGTTAAAACAGCAAAAAGATTCTTGGGCTTCAATTTGGGATATGGCAGACATTACTATTGATGGTGATGTAAAAGCACAGCAAGGTATAAGATTCAATATCTTCCAGCTTAACCAAACCTATTTAGGAAAAGATGAACGTTTAAATATTGGGCCTAAAGGTTTTACAGGTGAAAAATATGGTGGTAGCACATATTGGGATACAGAAGCGTATTGCATACCATTTTATATGGCAACCAAAGACCAAAATGTAGCAAGAAGCTTATTGGCTTACCGTTACAATCACCTAGATAAAGCTATTGAAAATGCTGAAAAGTTAGGCTTTACTAACGGTGCAGCATTATACCCAATGGTTACTATGAATGGTGAGGAAAGCCATAACGAATGGGAAATAACCTTCGAAGAAATACATAGAAATGGTGCTATGGTTTATGCCATTTACAATTATGTAAGATACACAGGAGACTTTAGCTATATTCCAGAAATGGGATTAGAAGTTATGATAGCAATATCAAGATTCTGGTATCAGCGCTTTAACTATAGTCAAGAGAAAAACAAATTCGTAATGTTAGGCGTAACTGGTCCTAATGAGTACGAAAATAATGTAAATAATAATTGGTATACCAACTACTTTGCAAAATGGTGTATAGAGTACACTATGTTATGCTTAGATAAGGTTAAGGATGGTTATAGTGACGATTATAATCGCATTGTAGGCCATACTAAACTTAATGACTCGGAGCTAGACAAATGGCAAGAATTGGTAGACAATGTCTATTTACCGTATTCAGGTAAATATGATGTGTATTTACAGCAAGATAATTTCTTAGATAAAGAGTTAATACCGGTTTCAGAGCTTGATAAAACACAACGGCCAATTAATCAAAAATGGAGTTGGGATCGTATATTAAGATCGTGCTACATTAAGCAAGCAGATGTGTTACAAGGGTTTTATTTCTTCGAAGATCATTTTACAGAAGAAGAATTAGAGCGTCATTTTGACTTTTATGAACCACTTACAGTCCATGAATCCTCATTATCACCTTGCGTGCATAGTATACAAGCAGCAAAGTTGAATAGAATGGACCAAGCATATACATTTTATTTAAGAACATCTCGTTTAGATTTAGATGACTATAATAAGGAAGTAGAAGAAGGTTGCCATATTACAAGTATGGCAGGAACGTGGATGAGTATTGTTGAAGGATTTGGTGGTATGCGTGTTGTAAACGATACACTATCTTTTGAACCAAGGATCCCAAAAGAATGGGATGCATATTCCTTTAAAGTTAATTTCAGAAACCAAGTGGTTAAGGTAAATGTGTCTCAAAAAGGAAGCACGTTTGAGGTAGAAGGTAACTCAACTTTAAGCATTATCTTAAATGGAGAAGCGTTAAAAATTTCACCATCACAACCTGTAAAGGCATAATTTAAAACACATAATATGAATCGGTTAATAATAGCTATTTGTTTACTTCTAAGCATGCAAACAACGTTTGCACAGTTAGAAAGGTTGGAGCCACCAAATTGGTGGGCAGATATGAATTTAACATCAGTCCAACTGTTATGTTATGGTGAAAACATTTCAGATTATGAGGTGTCCTCTAAAGACATATCTATTGTAAATGTGGAGCGTACAGAAAATCCAAATTATCTGTTTGTTAATGTAAATTTTGAAGGGCTTTCTGCTGGAGAATATTCATTTAAGTTCAAAAAGAAAGGTTCAAAATCTTTCACTAAGGCTTTTGCCTTAAAAGAACGTGATGCAAACTCAAAAGAAAGAGAAAGCTTTAATTCAAGTGATTTGGTGTATTTAATAATGCCAGATCGTTTTGCCAATGGAGATACAAGTAATGACAGTATGCCAAGTGTTACAGAAAAAGTAAACAGAGCAGAACAAGGTGGCCGTCACGGTGGCGATTTACAAGGTGTAATTAATCAATTAGATTATTTAGAAGATCTTGGAGTTACTGCACTTTGGAGTACACCACTATTAGAAGATAACGACGCAAAATATTCTTATCACACCTATGCACAAAGCGATGTATATAAGATCGATCCACGTTATGGCACCAATGAGGATTATAAGCGCTTGGCTACCGAAATGGAACAACGCGATATGAAATTAATAATGGATTATGTGACCAATCATTGGGGTGCAGAACATTGGTTAATTAAAGATTTACCAGAACAAAGCTGGATTCATCAATTTGAAGACAATAAAGGCAAAGATTTTCCTTTAGATGGCTATGCCAACTCAAACTATAGGATGACAACACAGTACGATCCAAACGCATCTACAATAGATACACGTTACTGTGAAGATGGTTGGTTTACGAGTACAATGCCAGATTTAAACCAAAGCAACCCTAAAACGTTAACCTATTTAATACAAAATGCCATTTGGTGGATAGAGTATTCTGGGTTAGATGGTTTTCGTGTAGATACCTATTCATATAATGATAAAGAAGGCATCGCAAATTGGACAAAAGCTATTACAGATGAATATCCTAACTTTAATATTGTAGGAGAAGTTTGGCTACATAATCAAGCCCAAATAGCATATTGGCAAAAAGACAGCAAAATAGGAGCCTTGCAAAATTTTAATTCTCATTGCCCAAGCGTCATGGATTTTACACTTCATGATGCAATTGGTGTAATGTTTAAAGAAGACAACGCCAGCTGGAATGACGGAATGATTAAAGCGTACGATAATTTTGTGAATGACTTTTTATACCAAGACATAGACAATCTTATGGTTTTTGCAGAAAACCATGATACCGGACGTATAAACGAAATTTACAATGGGAGCCTAGACCATTATAAACTAGCAATGACGTTAGTGGCTACCACAAGAGGAACACCTCAAATTTATTACGGTAGTGAAATAGGAATGCGTGGCGACAAAGGAAAAGGAGATGGTGCTATACGACAAGATTTTCCTGGTGGTTGGGCTACAGATGCTAACAACGCCTTTACAAAAGATGGCCGTACAGAAGAGCAAGAGGCATATCATTTATTCTCTAAAACACTTTTCAATTTCAGAAAAGTGACACCAGCGTTACATACAGGAGAGTTATTACATTACCTTCCAGAAAATAACGTCTACGTATATTTCAGAAGTTTAGAAGATCAAACTGTAATGGTTGTATTAAATAATAATCCAGAAGAACAGACTTTAGATTTAAGTCGTTTTGCTGAAGGTATTAAGAAAGCTACAACAGGTAAAGAGTTATTTTCTCAAAACACACTAAATTTAGATGAACCCTTAACGGTTAAGGGAAAATCTCCATTAGTAATAAGCTTAAACTAAAAACAATGAAGTCAAATTTCCTTTTAATTTTTGGTCTTGTATTAACTGTCTTTGGCTGTAAGGAAATGACGTTACAGGTAAAAAAAGAGGCAGTTAAAGAAAAACAAATAGCAGAAGAGTTTGTGTTTAAAGCTTTAGATAGCGCAGTTTTAAAAGAAGGTAAGCTATTTAGGGTAGATTCTTTTCCGTCTCAATTTGTAGTCCCAAGAACGGTTGATGTTTGGGTACCAAAATCCTATTCCAAAGACAGCACGTATGTTGTGTTATATATGAATGATGGTCAAAATCTTTTTGATAGTACCACAACTTGGAACAAACAGGAATGGAAAGTAGATGAAACCTTAAGCAGATTAATACAACAAGATTCAATAAAAAATACAATTGTTGTAGGCGTGCACAGTATTCCAGAATTTAGGCATAGTGATTACTTTCCGCAAAAACCTTTAGAGCAACTTCCAAGCACAGCGTATGATTCTGTAGTGGTTATGGCAAAAAACAATGATGTCTCTAAAACAGAGTTTGTTTCTAATTCAGATAACTATTTAAAATTTTTAGTTGAAGAAGTTAAACCACAAATAGATGCTCAGTTCTCTACAAAAACAGGTGTTGAGCATACAGTAATTGCTGGAAGCAGTATGGGCGGATTAATTTCATGGTATGCAGTTACAGAATATCCTAGAATATTTGGAGGCGCAATTTGCATGTCTACACATTGGCCTGGCGCAATGCCGTTTGAAGGCAATCCGTTACCTGAAGCTTATTTTAGTTATCTGGAATCTAAATTACCAAGTCTAGAAACACATAAGTTTTATTTTGATTACGGAGACAAAACTCTAGATGCACTATATCCTCCATTTGCAACTCGAGTAGATGCTGTGTTTAAAGAAGCAGGTTTTACAGAAGATAATTTTAAAAATATGTTTTTTAAAGGCACAGATCATAGCGAGGCATCTTGGCAAAAACGATTACACATTCCTCTTAAATTCACATTATAATGATTCGAGTAAAACACATAGTGCCCTTTAGCTTAGTATTATTAGGACTATTAGTTGTGTCTTGTAACACTAAAGGAAAAGCATTAGGACAGCCTTCTGTTATTAAAGGTATGGCAACGCCAATACGTTTAGACGTAGATAGTACATCTGTATTGCTAACAGATTATTTTTTAAATGTTTCTGAAATAGATTCAACAAGTACCACTAAAGGATTTGAATCTTCCATAGATAAAGACAAGACAACACTCAAACTAAAAACCTTAGCAAACGCACCAGCATTAGGCAACCTAAGAGTGTGGACAAATGGTGTAGCTAATGATATACCGTTATTTAAAAGCGCTAAAGAATCTAAAACAATTTCATTTAAAGCTGAAGAAAATCAGTTTCAAACTGTTCAGTTAAAAGGAGAATTTACAAATTGGGGCACACAACCAATGCGCTATGCAAATGGAGAATGGACATATAGTGGAATTTTTAATCCTGGAAATCATCAATATGTTCTTATCGCAGATGGTAATGAAATGAATAATCCAGATGAAACAGAAACTGTTGATAATGGTATGGGCGGCACTAACTCTGTTATTTCTATTGGAAATAAGAATGCGTTAAAGCCAGAGCTTTCTACGGGAAAGAATAATGTGTCTGCTTTCACAGTAAAGATTAAAAACAACTACAACACTGTTTTAGCATATTTAGACAATCAACTTATTGATGGTTCGTATGAAGAAACAGATTCAGATGAAATTTATATAAAAATCCCAAAAGGTTTAAAAGGGCGTCATCTTATAAGAGTGTATGCATCTAATATAAACGGAAGAGGTAATGATATTTTAGTACCTCTCGAAAATAGTAGTGTTATAAGTGAAGCATCTAAATTAGAACGTACAGATTTTCACACTCAGATTATGTATTTCTTAATGGTAGATCGTTTTAAAGACGGCGATTTAACCAATACTAAAAAAGTTGATAACGACAGTATTTTACCAAAAGCCAATTATTATGGTGGCGATTTACAAGGTGTTTTAGACAAGATAAAGGACGGTTATTTTAAAGAATTAGGAATTAATACTGTGTGGTTGTCACCAATAACACAAAATCCCGAAGGCGCGTATGGTTTGTGGCCAGAACCTTTAACCAAATTTTCTGGATATCATGGATATTGGCCAATTAGTAATACAAAAATAGACTACCGCTTTGGAGATGAGGCCTTGTTTAAAGAGCTTATTGAAGAAGCTCACAAACAAGATATGAATGTTTTGCTGGACTATGTGGCAAATCACGTTCATGAAGAACATCCATTGTATAAAGAGCATCCAGAATGGGCAACAGAGTTATACTTGCCAGATGGTACGCTAAATACAGAACGTTGGGATGATCATAGATTAACAACTTGGTTTGATACGTTTATGCCAACACTTGATTTTAGCAAGCCAGAAGTGGTAGAAACTATGACAGATTCTGCAGCTTATTGGGTTACAAATTATGATTTAGATGGCTTTCGTCACGATGCCACAAAGCACATTCAATTAGACTTTTGGCGTACGCTAACACGTAAAGTTAAAGAACGCACAGACAGACCTATTTATCAAATAGGAGAAACCTACGGTAGTTATGAGCTAATTAATAGTTACATAAACACAGGAATGTTGGATGCGCAATTCGATTTTAACCTATACGATGCAGAAGTATCAACCTTTGCTAAAAATGAAACCTCTTTTGAGCGTTTAGCAAATACCTTGCAACAAGGCTTAAATTATTATGGAAGTCATCATTTAATGGGGAATATATCAGGTAACCAAGATAAGGCGCGCTTTATAAGTTATGCCTCTGGAGACGTAAGTTTTGAAGAAGATGCAAAAAAAGCAGGTTGGACACGTGAAATTACTATGAGTGACACTACGGCGTACAAAAAGTTGGCGCAGTTGCAGGCCTTCAACTTATCTGTACCAGGTATTCCAGTAATTTATTACGGAGATGAGTATGGTAGTATTGGCGGTAATGATCCAGATAACAGACGCTGGATGAAGTTTGAAAACTTAAACAATCAAGAAACTAAGCTCAAAAACACTGTAACATCATTAGTTAATAAGCGTAGAAACTCAATGGCACTTCAATATGGAGAAACCAAAATTTTAAGAGCAGATAAAGAGGTGATGATTATTGAGCGAAACTATTTTACAGAAGAAGTATATGTTGTTTTTAATAAAACAAATAAAGCTCAAGATATAAACGTAGATGGTAATACCATAACTGTTGAAGCAAACGGATTTAATTTTTTCGATAAATAACTTAAGACCCTAAATAAAACATACAAACAATGAAAATATATATTTCAGCTTTATTAATAGGACTTGCGTTTGTAGCATGTAAGTCAGAACCTAAACAAGAAGAGGTAACAGTAGAAACTCCTAAAGAGATTGCGCCAGTTAATGATGAAATGCTGGAAACAGCAATTATCTATGAGGCAAACATAAGACAGTATTCTAGTGAAGGTACTTTTAACGCCTTTACCAAAGACATTCCTGAGCTAAAGCAATTGGGTGTAAAAGTAATTTGGTTAATGCCAATATTTCCTATTTCAGAAACTAAACGTAAAGCTACTGGAGGCGATTTTGCAAGCCTTATTGAAGATGAGGCAGAGCGTGAAAAAATGTTAGGTAGTTATTATGCTGTTTCAGATTTTACAGAGGTAAATCCAGAATTTGGTACCAAAGAAGATTTTAGAGCACTTCTTAAAACGGCACATGATAATGATATGTATGTAATTTTAGACTGGGTGCCAAACCATACAGGTTGGGATCACGTTTGGATAAAAAATCATCCAGAATTTTATACTAAAAACGCTAAAGGAGAAATTACAGATCCATTAAACGAAGATGGAGAGCCAGTTGGTTGGGCAGATGTTGCAGACCTAGATTACAGTAATGAGAACTTACGTAACGAAATGATTTCAGATATGAAATATTGGTTGTCTGAAGAAGGTGTAGATGGCTTTAGATGTGATGTTGCTGGTAGTGTACCATTAGATTTTTGGGAGCAAGCTATACCACAACTTCGTGATACTAAAGATGTATTTATGTTAGCTGAAGCTTGGGAGCCAGAATTATTAAGAGCTAATTTATTTGATATGGCTTACGCTTGGGATGGTCATCATATGATGAACGCAATTGCATCTGGAGAAAAGGATGCGTCTGCTTTTAAAGACTACCTATCTAAAGTTGAAACCGACTACGAAGACAATGACATCTTAATGAATTTTGTAACAAACCACGACGAAAACTCTTGGAATGGAACTATTAAGGAGCGTATGGGTTCTAATGCAAGTGCAATGACAGCGTTGTCATACACAATGCCTGGAATGCCACTAATTTATAGTGGTCAAGAATACGATCTAGATCACAGGTTAAAGTTTTTTGAAAAGGATAGTATACCAAAAACAAAAGCTAATATGTGGCCATTGTTAGAAAAATTAGGGCAACTTAAGACAGAAAACAAAGCGCTTCATGGAGGTAAAGATGCTGCAACAATATCTATTTTAGAAACATCTAAGCCAAATGCTATCATTGCTTTTAAAAGAGAGAAAGCAGAAGACCAATTGGTATATTTAGCAAATGTATCTAATAACCCAATTACATTTACTGTACAATTAGAAGGTGTATATGTAGATGAAATGACAGGAAAAGAAATTGCGCTAGCTAAAGATCAGGAACACACATTAAAAGGAAATCAATACGTTATTTATACCAATAAATAATCTAACATATTATGTTTCGGTTAAACCTGTAATATATCGCTTAAGATATGTTACAGGTTTTTTTATTCTTTTAATTTTAAGAGAATTAAATCCTTTATCTCTAAAAAGAGATGCTCATTACTAACTATTTATCAACCGAAAACGTTTTAGTCAAGAGTAAGATTAGGCGTTTCCTTTTATTCTCAATACATTTAACATAATGAAAGATAAATTGAATCATATTGCTGTCCTAACAAGTGGTGGCGATGCTCCAGGAATGAATGCAGGAATAAGAGCAGTTGTACGTTCTTGTGCATTTCACGATATTAAATGTTCTGGTATTTATAGAGGTTACCAAGGTCTTATAGAAAATGATTTTGAAGTTCTTAATGCACGTTCAGTAAGAAATATTATAAATCGAGGTGGCACCTTTTTAAAATCTGCACGTTCTAAAGAATTTAGGACAAAAGAAGGACGTCAAAAAGCTTACGAAAATCTTATATCTCAAGGCGTAGATGCCTTGGTGGTAATTGGAGGAGATGGTACATTTAATGGTGCAGTTGTCTTTAATGAAGAACATGATTTTCCAATAGTAGGAATGCCAGGTACTATAGATAATGATATTAATGGAACAGATCATACCATTGGTTACGATACTGCATTAAATACTGTTGTTGAAGCTATAGATAAAATTAGAGATACCGCAAACTCTCATAACCGTTTGTTTTTAGTTGAGGTTATGGGAAGAGATGCAGGAGATATTGCCTTAAATGCAGGTATTGGTGCAGGAGCAGAAGAGATTTTAATTCCGGAAGAAGATTTAGGAACAGATAGATTGTTAGAGTCTTTAAAACGAAGTAAGAAATCTGGGAAAACCTCCAGCATTATTGTGGTTTCTGAAGGAGATAAAATAGGTAAGAATATTTTTGAACTCGCAGAGTTTATTGAAACCAACCTAGAAGATTACGAAGTTAGAGTCACTGTTTTAGGACACATACAACGTGGTGGTACGCCTAGCTGTTATGATCGTGTTTTAGCAAGCAGGTTAGGTATTGGTGCCGTAGATGCATTATTGGCAGGAGAGCGAGACATTATGATAGGAACAGTGCACGGTAAAGTTACATCTGTGCCATTTAAGGAAGCTGTTGCAGGACGCAATAAAATAGATTTAGATTTAATTAGAGTGGCAGATATTACTTCGACATAATACAATAAGATGTCTCGTGACAGGCATTGTCGAAATAGTTATATAGAAAAGAAATTATTAATTAAAAAGTTACCCAATACGTTGGGCATTACTATGACAAAATTAGCAATAAACGGTTTTGGCCGTATCGGTAGAATAGCATTTAGAATAGCAACACAACGCGACAATGTAGAAGTTGTAGCAATAAACGATTTATTAGACGTAGATCACTTAGCATACCTATTAAAATATGATTCAGTTCACGGAAAATTTCCAGGGATTGTTGAGGTTAAAGACGGCAACTTAGTTGTAGATGGTAATACAATTCGTGTAACAGCAGAGCGCAATCCAGAAGACTTAAAATGGGATGAAGTAGGTGCAGAAGTTGTAATGGATTGTACAGGAATATTTACAGATTTAGATAACGCAGATGCACACTTAAAAGCAGGTGCTAAAAAAGTAGTTATCTCTGCACCATCTAAAACAGCGCCTATGTTTGTAATGGGTGTAAACCACAAAGATGTTAAACCCTCAGATAATATTGTATCTAACGCATCTTGTACTACAAACTGTTTAGCGCCAATGGCTAAGGTTATAGATGATGAGTTTGGTATTGTAGAAGGGTTAATGACTACAGTACACGCAACAACATCTACACAATTCACTGTAGATTCGCCATCAAAGAAAAACTACAGATTAGGGCGTTCTGCAATGGCTAATATTATACCAACATCAACAGGAGCTGCAGTAGCGGTAACTAAAGTAATACCATCTTTAAAAGGTAAGCTAACAGGTATGGCGTTTAGAGTGCCAACAACAGATGTGTCTGTTGTAGATTTAACTGTACGTACAGAAAAGCCAGCTACTTACGAAGATATTAAGATAGCATTTAAAAAAGCATCTACTGGAGATTACCGTGGAATTATAGATTATATTGAAGATGATGTGGTGTCTCAAGACTTTGTAAGCGATGCCAATACATGTAATTTTGATGCAAATGCAGGAATTGCTTTAAATGATAAATTCTTTAAATTAATTGCTTGGTATGATAACGAGTACGGATATTCTTCTAAATTGGTAGATTTATCGTTACACGTAGCGTCATTATAATTTCATAAATATTTAAAAGAGTCTGGTGCTGTTAAATTATTAGTTTAATAGATGCTGGACTCTTTTCAATTTTACAAACACCTATCTTTAATTAAATTTTATTTATGGTACTCATAGCAGATGGCGGCTCAACAAAATGCGACTGGATTCTATTAGATTCCAAAGGCGATGTAAAGCTTAAGACAAGAACACTTGGCTTAAATCCAGCAGTCTTTAAACAAGAGGTTTTAGAAGAAAGGCTAAAAGAAAATAGTGAGCTTAAATCTATATGTGACATTGTAGAAACAGTACACTTTTACGGCGCAGGTTGTGGTACCAAAACGCCTAAGCAAAACCTAAAAGAGACATTACAAAATTACTTTTACGCAGCTAAGGAGATAGAGGTAAATGAAGATATGGCTGCTGCAGTGTATGCTGCAACAACAAAACCAGGCATTGTGTGCATCTTAGGTACAGGATCTAATTCCTGTTACTTTGATGGTAAAGACATTCACATGGCGGTGGACTCATTAGGGTATATTCTTATGGATGAAGCTAGTGGTAATTATTTTGGCAAACGCCTAATTAGAGATTACTACTACAATAAAATGCCTATAAAACTTAAAAAAGAATTTGCAGCTAGGTTCGATTTAGATTCAGATGTTATTAAAATGAACCTTTACAAAAAAGAGAACCCAAATATGTATTTGGCCTCTTTTGCAGAGTTTATATTTACCAGTGAAGTAGGAGATTTAAATGCTTATTTCTATAAATTAATAGAAGAAGGCATGCTCAAATTTATAGAGCGTCGCATTCTTTGTTTTAAAGAAGCACAACACGTGCCTATTCACTTTATAGGATCTATAGCCCATTTTTCAGAAGACATCATAAGAGAATGTTTTGAGCCCTATCAACTTGAGTTAGGTTCAATAATTAGAAGACCTATTGATGGTCTTATACAATACTATAAAGACAATATATTATAATGAATTTCCCATCTATAAACCCTACAGAAACAAACGCTTGGAAAGCACTAAAAGATCATTTTGAAAGCATTAAAGCTGAAAAAATGAAAGATTGGTTTGCTAAAGATCCTCAGCGTGCCGAAAAGTTTTCAATAGCTTGGAAAGATGTGTATGTAGATTATTCAAAAAACCGAATAACTGCAGAAACTAAACAACTGCTTTTAAACTTAGCAGATGAGGTGAAGCTTAAAGATGCTATTGAAGCGCAATTTTCAGGAGAAAAAATAAACCAGACAGAAGATAGGGAAGTATTGCATACAGCGTTAAGAGATGCTAAAACCAAAGTTTCTGTAAACGGAGAATCTATTTCTAAAGATGTTCAGGATAATCTGGACCATATGCAGTCGTTTTCTAAAAGTATTATAAACGGCGATTGGAAGGTCATA
Source organism: Croceibacter sp. (assembly GCF_002716225.1). Lineage (NCBI taxonomy): Bacteria > Pseudomonadati > Bacteroidota > Flavobacteriia > Flavobacteriales > Flavobacteriaceae > Croceibacter > Croceibacter sp. The sequence continues at coordinate 485,859 of NZ_PAZX01000007.1, forward strand.
CCGGAAAGCCTATAACAGATGTTGTAAATATAGGTATTGGAGGAAGTGATTTAGGACCACAAATGGTGGTTGATGCGTTACAGTTTTATAAAAATCACCTTAACGTACATTTTGTTAGTAATGTAGATGGAGACCATATTTCAGAAACGTTAAAACACTTAAATCCTGAGACCACTTTATTTGTCATTGTTTCAAAAACATTTACAACACAAGAAACACTTACCAATGCCAATACGGCAAGGCGTTGGTTTTTAAAAAACGCCGAAGAATCTGCAATAGCCAAACACTTTGTAGCAGTATCTACAAATGCTACCGCCATTAAAGATTTCGGAATTTCAGAAAAAAACAGTTTTACAATGTGGAACTGGGTTGGTGGCCGTTTTAGTTTATGGAGTAGTGTTGGACTTTCAATAAGTTTAGCTGTAGGTTTTAACAACTTTAAGCAGCTTTTAGATGGTGCAAAAGACATGGATTCTCATTTTAGGAATACAGAATTTTCAGAAAACATTCCTGTTATCACTGCTTTGTTAACAGTTTGGTATAACAATTTTTATGGAGCAGAGAGTGAAGCTATTATTCCATATTCTCAATACCTGCAAAAGTTAGCACCTTACTTACAACAAGGTATTATGGAAAGTAACGGTAAAGGGATAGACAGAGATGGAAAACAGATAGATTACGAAACTGGTACCATAATTTGGGGAGAGCCAGGAACAAATTCCCAGCACGCATTCTTTCAATTAATACATCAAGGCACAAAATTAATACCTAGTGATTTTATTGGTTTTAAAACTTCCTTACACGGTAATACAGAACATCACGATAAACTAATGGCAAACTACTTTGCCCAGACAGAAGCTTTGTTACAGGGAAAAGATGAGACAACAGTTGTTTCAGAATTAAAAAACAAAGGTCTTTCAGAATCTGAAATTAAGGCGCTAACACCTTTTAAAATATTTGAAGGTAACAGGCCAACCACAAGTATTCTAATTGATAAATTAACACCTAAATCTTTAGGTAGCTTAATTGCTATGTATGAGCATAAACTTTTTGTGCAAGGTGTTATCTGGAATATTTTCAGCTATGACCAATGGGGCGTCGAGTTAGGTAAGCAATTAGCTAATACAATTTTAGAAGATTTAAATGCAGATGGTTTAAAACACACGCATGACGCCTCGACAAGTAAACTATTAAAGCGTTATAAATCTTAGAGCTTCTTAGGTTAAAATGATTACTTAGGGCTCAACTTTTAACGTTGAGCCTTACTTGTTTATATCGATTAGCTTTTCAGTAACTTTGTGAAGGTGCTCGATGCTAATTTTAATTTAGTTTCGACAAGCTCAATCCTTTATAAATGTTCTTTACTTAGATAATTTCTTAAAATGCAGCTTCAAACAAAAATACCAATACAAGAACAATCTCCTAAAATTAATTATAACTCAAGCTTAGTGTTATTAGGCAGTTGTTTTGTTGAAAATATTGGAAAGAAGTTTGACTATTTTAAGTTGAAAAACACACTAAATCCGTTTGGTATTACGTTTCATCCATTGGTTTTAGAGCGTCTTATTAAAAATTCTTTAAAAGACAAATCCTATTCTGAAGATGATGTGTTTCAACTTAATGAGCGTTGGCATTGTTATGATGCACATTCAGTATTAAGTGATGCATCTCAATCAAAATTAATTAATAATCTAAACCTTGCTTCTAAAACGTTAAAGCACTCGTTTACAGACGCCTCACACATTGTTGTTACTTTAGGGACAGCTTGGGGTTATGTGCAACAACACTCAACGGAGGTTGTAAACAATTGTCATAAAGTACCACAGAAAAATTTCAAAAAGACTTTAGCTAGTGTAGATGAACTTGTAGTAAGTTTAAAATCTATTTCAGCAACTATTAAAGCCATAAATCCAGAGGCAAAACTTATACTTACAGTCTCTCCTGTTAGGCATATTAAAGACGGCTTTGTGGAGAACACTCAAAGTAAAGCGCATTTAATTTCTGCAGTCCATAAAACAATTTCAGCAACCAATAATACAGCCTACTTTCCATCATATGAAATTATGATGGATGAGCTAAGAGATTACCGATTTTATAGTGAAGATATGCTGCACCCAAGCCAGATTGCTGTTAACTATATATGGGAACAGTTTATAGCAGCTTGGTTTTCTCAAGAAGGGAAAGATACTTTAAACCGCGTAAATGACATTCAAAGAGGTTTAGCTCATAGGCCATTTAATCCGAGCTCAGATGCGCATCAAAAATTCATTAAGAACCTTCAGGAAAAAATTGAATCACTACAAAAGGATTATCCTCAAATAAAGTTCTAATCTTTCAGTATCTTTAATAGAAAATTGCAAACATGCGTAAAATCTTATTAGGTGCTGTTTTGGCATTGGTTATTGTATTTGGAATTAGGTACTGTGAGCATCAAAAAGATGAGCGCGAGCAGCTAGAAGCAAGTACGGCACTTATACAAACACAATTGCAAAATGTAGGAAAGCTTGTGGTAACAGAAGGAAATTACGCTCAGGTATTTTCATATAACGACTCTAAAGATTTATTATACGGCTTAGTTAAAGTTTATAAAAAAGCATTGGTAATAATTGATGCAAAAGCAAAGGTGAGCTATGATTTAAGTAAAATGGTGGTGACTACCAATGCAGAGAAAAAGAAAGTAATCATTTTATTTATTCCAGAACCAGAGTTGGATATAAACCCAAACATTAAATATTACGATGTTTCTCAAGATTACTTAAACCAATTTACAGAACGAGATTTTAATATCGTAAAAGAGCGTATAGAAGATGATTTGCGCAGAAAAATATCTAAGTCTGAACTTATGACAAATGCAGAGAACAAGCTAATTTCTGAACTTCAAAAAATATATATCCTTACAAACTCTATGGGTTGGACGTTAGAGTATGATGCAACACCCATTAATTCTTCAGAAGAGTTACAGCGCATAAAATTATAAAGTAAGTTATACTAAGGGCAATGAGAATTCCCCATTTATAAATAATTAAATTTATTTTCACTATTCACTATTCACTATTCACTATTCACTAATTTCTATATAACAATCTGTTACGTTTTAGCGTTATGATATACTCATAGATATCATCAATCAAAATCAATCATTATGTTACAACGCTTCTTCATCCTATGTTCTGGAGCAGATAATTCTTTATTAGAAACGTGTTCTAAAGGCGAGCAAAATAAATATGCCGGTATTGGCGCAACAGTATTTTTNACAGCAGTGATGGCTTTTTTAGCTTCTGCGTACGCACTTTATACGGTCTTTGATAATTATTTTGCTGCAATAGGGTTCGGTTTAGTTTGGGGTTTGCTCATATTTAACCTGGACCGCTATATAGTTTCAACAATTAAAAAAACAGGACGCTTTAGTAATGAGTTGTTCCAAGCAGCACCTCGACTTATTTTGGCAATAATCATAGCAATAGTTATTGCCAAGCCTTTAGAGCTTAAGATATTTGAAAAGGAAATAGATCGTGTCATACTAGAGCAGAAAAATGCATTTACTGTTGAAAATCAAAATCAGATAGCCACACAATTTTCTCCAGAAGTTGATGCTATTACAAATGAAATNGATGCTTTAAAGNCTGAAATAGCCACAAAAGAAAATGAGGTTAATGCACTTTATGATATNTANATNAGTGAAGCAGAAGGCACCTCTGGAACNCAANNNNTAGGAAAAGGTCCAGTTTATAAAGAAAAGCGCGATAAACACGATGCAGCTCTAGCAGATTTACAAGCTTTAAAGACGACCAACGCTTCTAAAATAGAAGCTTTAGAGGCACAAATAAGCACTCTCAAAACTAATTACGATACGAAAGTAGCAGACACACAGCCAATAGTTGAAAATTTTGATGGTCTTATGGCACGCATTACAGCGCTTGATACCTTGCCTTGGTTACCGTCATTTTTTATATTCTTANTATTTCTATGTATTGAAACTGCGCCAATTATAGCAAAACTGTTAGCGCCTAGAGGAGAATATGATGTAAAGCTTAGTGAAGCCGAAGACGAGCTTAAGTCTTGGGCAACCCAAAAAGCACAACAACGTGCAAGCTTGGTAAAAGCAGATCACACCTTAAATGATCGTGTGTACGGAGATATAAGCACAGAAGAAGAGTTATACGCCTATAAGATGAAACGCGCTAGGGAGCTTATGAAACAACAGCAAGAGGCATTTTATAAAAGCCAGACTAAAGTGTTTTAATTATTAATTTTCATTGCAAGGTCCCACATAACAACACCAACGCTTACAGAAATATTTAAAGAGTGTTTACTGCCAAATTGAGGAATTTCAATAACAGCATCACTTTGTGATACAACATCTTGCTGCACGCCTTTTACTTCNTTTCCAAANACNACTGCATAGGTAGTGNTTGGTTCTGGTTTAAATGTNTTTAGCATTATAGCGTCTTCGGCTTGTTCAATAGCCAGTATTTTTACGTGGTCCTCTTTTAAGCGTTCTACCAAAGCAACTGTATCGTTTACATACNCCCAAACTACAGTTTCAGTAGCACCTAAGGCAGTTTTTCTAATGTCTTTATGTGGTGGTTGTGCAGTAATACCACATAAATAGATTTTTTCAATTAAAAATGCATCTGCTGTACGAAATACAGANCCTACATTATGAAAGCTTCTTACATTATCTAAGATGATAATAAGTGGTGTTTTTGTAGCGTCTTTAAATTCTTCAACCGTTTTACGATCTAGTTCTGCGTTTTTAAGCTTTCTGTGTTTCATAACTGCAAAGTTACAAANGAAACTAACGTTGTTACAATGCAATNACAAATGAAATTTTCACCTTCAAAATTTTAGCATTACCCAATACCTTATATTTGCCAACTTATGAGCGAAAAAAGAAAACAGCAAGCAAAACTTTTAAGAAANTTTAGAAGTATACATCGTACGTTGGGTGCACTTCTGTTTGTGTTTTTCTTTGTAGTTTCTATTACTGCTTTACTTTTAGGNTGGAAGAAAAATAGTGGCAANCTCATATTACCATCAACTAAAATGGGAACAACCACTACTATAAATAACTGGATGCCTATGGAGCAATTACAGGATATTGCTTTTAATGTATTAAAAGACTCTGTTAGTAGTTCTATAAATTTGGATTTAGACCGTATAGATTCACGACCAAGCAAAGGTGTTGTAAAGTTTGTATTTAAAGAACATTATTGGGGTGTACAATTAGATGGTGCAACAGGAAAAGTACTNTCGNTATCACCAAGGCGTGCCGATGTTATTGAAAACATTCANGACGGCTCAATTTTAGATGTTGTATTTAAAACTAATTCTAACATCCTCAAGCTAATTTACTCGTCTGTTATGAGCATATCNCTTTTATTATTTACTGTTACTGGTTTTTGGTTGTGGTATGGACCTAAGCGAATGCGTAAGTCAAAACGAACACCTTAGGTTTTTTTACTTTACACATTTAGAGTTGATAACAACCTATATGTAATTGTTTAAAACTTCNTTCGGGTATACCTTTCAATTTTGGTACTTTCGCAAGTCAATCACAGCATTTAAATCTAATGGCCAAAGCAAAGAAAGTCACACCATTAATGCAGCAATATAATAGCATCAAGACAAAGTATCCTGATGCCTTATTGTTATTTCGCGTAGGCGATTTTTACGAAACTTTTGGGGAAGATGCTGTAAAAGCAGCGCGCATATTAAATATAGTGCTCACTAACCGAAATAATGGTGGCGAGCGTACAGAGCTTGCAGGATTTCCACACCATTCATTAAATACCTACCTACCCAAATTAGTAAAAGCAGGNGANCGTGTNGCTATTTGTGACCAACTNGAAGATCCAAAAGCAACTAAAAGTATTGTTAAACGTGGCGTTACAGAACTTGTTACGCCAGGTGTTGCGCTAAATGATGAGGTGCTACAGAGCAATTCTAATAACTTCCTTGCTTCAGTTTACATTGGAAAAAAGCAAATGGGTGTAGCGTTTTTAGATGTTTCAACAGGCGAATTTCTTACAGCGCAAGGCTCTTCAGAATATATAGATAAATTACTGCAAAATTTTGCGCCTAGTGAAATACTTATTGCAAAACAAAAGAAAGCAGATTTCACAACAACCTTTGGGTCAGATTTTCATACATTTTATATTGAAGATTGGGTNTTTAAGACAGACTATGCCCACGAAACACTACATCAACATTTTGGTGTAAAATCATTAAAAGGCTTTGGTGTAGATCATTTAGAAGATGGTATTATAGCCTCTGGAGCTATATTATATTACCTAAGTGAAACACAACATCATAAATTAAAACATATTACAAGCATAAGCCGCATTGCAGAAGACGCCTATGTTTGGATGGATCGTTTTACTATAAGAAATCTAGAGCTTTATCAAGGCACATCTTTACAGTCTGTAACTTTATTAGATGTTATAGATAAAACAACATCTCCTATGGGAGGTAGAACATTAAAGCGNTGGTTGGCACTGCCATTAAAAAACGCTGAAAAAATAAAAAAACGTCACCGNGTTGTAAACTATTTCCTTAAGCAAAAAACNTTATTGAGTGATGTNACGTCTCATATAAAACAGATTGGAGATATAGANCGTCTCATTTCTAAAGTAGCTACCGCTAAAGTAAGCCCNAGAGAAGTTATTCAACTTAAAAACTCATTAGATGCTATTGTGCCTATTAAGACATTAGCCCTTAAATCTGAAAACGATGCTCTAAAAGTTATAGGTGATAATTTACAGTCTTGTGATTTATTGCGAGGAAAAATAACAGAAACCTTAAATGAAGAAGCACCAGTTAACNTACTAAAGGGTAGTACTATAGCTAGAGGATTTTCCAAAGAGCTGGATGAGCTTAGNGATATACGTTTTTCTGGAAANGAATATCTAGATAAAATGCTTCAGAGAGAAACAGAGGCTACTGGTATTACATCATTAAAAATAGCAAGCAACAATGTTTTTGGATATTATATTGAAGTGAGAAATTCTCATAAAGATAANGTTCCAGAAAACTGGGTTAGAAAACAAACTTTGGTAAATGCAGAGCGATATATTACTGAAGAATTAAAAGAATACGAAGCTAAAATTTTAGGAGCAGAAGAGAAGATTGTACAAATAGAGCAAGAGTTGTTCTCTAAATTAGTTATTTGGATTTCAGACTACATAAAACCAGTACAGCAAAATGCACATCTTATAGGAGAAATAGACTGTCTTTGTGGTTTTGCTACACAAGCTATGCAGGAAAACTATTGTTTGCCAGAAATCACAGAAGACTATAGTTTAGAGATTACAGAAGGAAGACATCCCGTTATTGAAAAACAGTTGCCACTTGGAGAACCCTATATAACTAACGATATCTTGCTTAATCGTGATGATCAGCAAATGATTATGATAACTGGGCCAAATATGAGTGGTAAGTCTGCTATCCTAAGACAAACGGCACTTATTGTATTATTAGCTCAAATGGGAAGTTTTGTNCCTGCTAAAGCTGCCAAAATAGGATTAGTAGATAAGATTTTTACTAGAGTAGGCGCAAGTGATAATATTTCGATGGGTGAAAGTACATTTATGGTCGAGATGAATGAAACTGCGAGTATTCTTAATAATCTTTCAGATCGTAGTTTAGTGCTTTTAGATGAGATAGGTCGTGGTACAAGTACATANGATGGTATTTCTATAGCTTGGGCAATTAGTGAATACTTACATGAGCANCCAGCAAAGGCTAAGACACTATTTGCAACTCATTATCATGAGTTAAATGAGATGACAGAAACCTTTGAGCGCATTAAGAATTATAATGTGTCTGTAAAAGAATTAAAAGATAATGTNCTCTTTTTAAGAAAACTAGTTCCAGGAGGTAGCGAACATAGCTTCGGAATTCACGTAGCTAAAATGGCAGGAATGCCACAACAGGTATTGCATCGAGCAAATAAAATATTAAAGAAATTAGAGAAAAGCCATTCTTCTGAAGAGTTGAGCGGACAGATTAAAAAAGCAACAGAGCAAGAACCACAATTAAGCTTTTTTAAGTTAGATGATCCTTTATTAGAAGATATAAAGCAGGAAATCATACTAGTAGACATAAATACTTTAACGCCTGTTGAAGCATTAATGAAGTTAAATGAGATTAAAAGAATGCTTGTCCCAAAAGGAAATGCTTAATAAAAATAAGGACTTAAACATTTCTTTAAATTATTTTCCTGAAATCCTTTGTGGTTAAGTGAAAGTTATTAAATTTGCAACCGCTAATTCAACAAGTTGAGTTAGTACGTTCATTACAATCGCGAAAATAGCTCAGCTGGTAGAGCGCCACCTTGCCAAGGTGGAGGTCGCGGGTTCGAATCCCGTTTTTCGCTCAGTTACCAAAAAAATGTCGATATTTGAAAGCCGATATTTTTAAAGCATTCGTAAATTTTAGAGTTTACGCTCGGGTGGTGGAATTGGTAGACACGTTGGACTTAAAATCCAATGAACATTAGTTCGTA